>JBDUEA010000070.1:0-14517 GCA_040002695.1 Gemmatimonadota bacterium
CTCACCGCTGTCTGGGCTCCCAGACCACGTTCAGGATCTTCCACTCCCCGTTCCAGCGCACTTCCTCCAGGTAATCGATCCACAACCCGGCGTCGATGCGGACCAGGGCCGCATTCTGAAAGATGTCGAGGATCCGCACGTCGCTCTTCCGTTTGTCGGCTGGCGTCTGTTTTCCTCCGCCTCGTTCCGTTCCCTGGACCAGCTCCAGCGCGGTCATGTCCACGAGCCGGCTATGCTGTCCGCTAGAATCGGTCATCACCATCCGCTTGGCCAGGTGATTGTGCAGCGAACGCTGCATGCGGGCCGCGTCTCCCGACCACCAGCCATCGATATAGTCATGTGCCGTCGCGGCAATGGCGGCGGAATCAGTCGCGCTCTGTGCGTAGAGTGCCGTGACCGGAACTGTTGCCAGAATCGCGAGGGCAATTGCGTACGCCTTTCCCATCTGTGCTCTCCTCGAGGAGTGAGGCACGATTGTAGGGGGCGGCGCTCAGCGGGACAACGAGATTGGGAGGAGCGGACATCACAGCGGGACGAGTGGTCCCACGCTCGTGATGAAATTCAGCGTGGTTCCCCGAACAAGGGCGCGAGGTGTGGCCGGTAATGCCGGCTCGTCACGATCCTTCCGCCGCCACGGAGCGCCAAAACCCAGCTTCCCTTGCCATATGGTTCGGCCGACTCCACCGCATCCCGATTGACCAGCGCGGTGCGGCGTACGCGCAGAAAACGCGGGCCGAGCCGGACGTGCATGGCCTCGAGCGTATGGCGAAGAAGATGATTCCGGGGCCCAGCGTGCAGCCGCACATAGTTTCCCGCCGCCTCGGCCCACTCGACAGCCGCCGGCTCCACAAAGCACACCCGCCCGCCTTCGTTTACGGGGATTCGTTCAGCAGCCGGCGATGATCTCGTTTCAGATTGTCCGAGTGTGGCGAGCAGCGATACGAGGCGATCCGATATCGCGGGCCCTCGCTCGAGGGCCATCCGCCGCGCCGCGCGGGAAAAGGCGTCATGAAAACGATCCGCGTCGAACGGCTTGAGGAGATAATCGAGCGCGCCGACTTCGAACGCATCGATCGCGTGGTCGTCATGCGCCGTGACGAACACCACGGGCGGCATGCGGGCGGCGCCTACCCGCTCGATCACACCGAAGCCGTCGAGGCCAGGCATCCGGATGTCCAGGAAGACGAGATCGGGCGGGTCCTTGGCGATGAGCGCTGCGGCCGCAAGCCCGTTGGCACACTCGACGATCAGGTCCACGCCGGGCTGGGCCTCGAGCTGACGACGGAGCTGCAGCCGCGCGAGCGGCTCGTCATCGGCAATGAGCACCTTCATTCTTCCGCGTCCTCCCGCCATGGAAAGGCGAGAGTCACTGTGAAGCCGTCCGGTGCAGCGTCCGTGATGAGCTCGTAACGACCGCCATACAGCCTGTCCATGCGCCCTCGCGTGTTGGCGAGGCCAACGCCATTGCCGCCGGCGCTCTCAGCACGAGTGCCGTCGTCTGCGATCTCGAGCACCAGCCTGTCTCCATCTCGCCGCGCGCCAATCCGGATGATCCCGCCATCCACCCAGGGTTCGATGCCATGCCGAATCGAATTCTCGACCAGCGGCTGCAGTATCATCGTCGGCACCATGGCCCGGGCCGTAACCGGAGAGACGTCGAGGCGGACTTCCAGCCGATCGGCAAATCGGATCCGCTGAATGTCCAGGTAGTCTTCCAGCAATTCCAGTTCTTCCTCGAGCGGGATCTCGTGCCGGTCGCGATGACGGAGCACGTTGCGCAAGAGATCGCCCAGCCGCACGACCATGAGGTTCGCCAGCGCCGGATCATCAGCGATGAGGGCCGAGATGGAGTTGAGCGCATTGAAAAGAAAGTGCGGCTGAAGCTGCGCCCGCAGGGTGTCGAGCTGGGCGCGTACCGCCTCGGCGTGCTTCGCGAGGTAGAGCTGCCGGTACGCGATCGCATAGAAGAGGCCGAGGACGACCCAGTAATAGAAGAAACCGGTGAAGGAGAGCACCACCATCGAACCGCCGACCCGATGGAAGAACACGGACCAGTCGGCAGGCGGAAGTAATCCGAGCGCGATGAGCGAGAGACAATGCAGGGTGTAGGTCGTGAGGATCTGGGCGGGCGCGATGACAAGCGCGAAGCCAGCGTGCGCCAGCCAGACGCGCGGCCGGGCGCCTGGTTCCAGCCAGTGTCGGCGAGCGTGAGCCAGGATGATTGGCGTGAAGGCGGCCCAGACTGCGACGTAAAGCAGTTCGTGGAGGACGTCCCACTGCCATCCGATGTCTCGGCCCTGCGCCAGCGCGGCGGCGATGTTCTGCAGGATGAAAAAACCGGCAACCGCCGCCCAGGCCGCCGCGATGCGACCGAATCTGATCCGGGGAGAATCTCCGGGAGTAGGCTGAGTCACGCTCCAGAGTAGCGCCGACGGAGGCAGGAGGCCAGCAGCGTAGGGCCGAGTGGTGACTCTGGCAGGGACGAGTGGCTCCTACCAGCTGGACCAATCCCCAAACTTGCCACGGATGGAATTAACTTGCAGCACGATTCCCCCTGACCCCTTACCCCTCACTTCCCGCTCTCATGCCCTCCCTCTCCACCTTTTCCACCGCCAGGCTCCGGGCCGAGCAGCTGACGGAAGCGCTGCTGCCGGAGATTCGACTGATGGACACGGATGCGCGGTTCATGGCAATGCTTGGCGGCACTCGCGACGAGGCGGCGAGTCGTGCTTACATGGACCGGAATCTCGCGCACTGGGCGACATTCGGGTTCGGACTCTGGGTGCTGCGTGAGAGGGAAAGCGGGCGGCTCGCCGGGCGCGCCTGCGTCCGTCATCTGGACCTCGACGGCCAGGATGAAATGGAGATCGGCTACGGCTTCTTTCCGGAGTTCTGGCGCCAGGGGCTGGGGACCGAGATCGCTCGTGAGTGCGCGCGAGTTGGCCTCGAGGACGTCGGGGCTCCCTCGGTCGTTGCGCTCACCCTTCCCGAGAACCTCGGCTCCCGGCGCGTGATGACCAACGCGGGGCTGGCATTCGAGCGGGAAATAACGCATGGTGGAGGGACCCACGTGCTGTATCGTCGCCGCGCGTAGTATTGAGAGGGTAGATTTCCGTTTCCCGTTTCCCGTTTCCCCTTTCCCCTTTCCCCTTTCTCCTATGCCCATCTCTCGCCTCACTCTCCCCGGCACTCTCCTGCTTGCACTCGCGAGTTCCGCCGCCGCGCAGAGCTCATCTGCAGCAGTCGTCTCGACCGCGCGTGTCCCGCCGCAGGTCGCGCAGCCGGTCGCGCAGCAGATTGTCGCGGCTGTGCTCGCCTTGCCGGAGGAGTTTCGGGCCGGCGCGGCTGTCCTGGGCTACGGAGCCGATGGCAAGCTCACGGAGATCCGGTCCGGAAATGGTCCTTTCATCTGTCTGGCGAGCGATCCGGCGGGCAAGGCGTTCCACGTCGCCTGTTACCATCGCTCGCTCGAGCCTTTCATGGCCCGGGGACGCGCGCTCAGAATCTCCGGACTCAAGGGAAACCAGGTGGACAGCGCGCGATTCGCGGAGATCAAGACCGGGAGGCTGGCAATGCCATCGCAGCCCGCCGCGCTCTATCAGCTCTCGGGGCCGGCGGGAAGCTTCGATGCGGCGTCGGGGACGGTAAAGGGCGGGAGCGCGTTCTACGTCGTCTACATTCCCAATGCGACACCGGCCTCTACCGGACTGCCCGAACATCCGGAGAAGGGAGTGCCGTGGATCATGGAGGCTGGAACGCCCAAGGCGCACATCATGTTCGTGCCGACGATGTAGCCGCTTGAGCGCCCGTTAAATCTCCAGCTGACGAGCAGGCTCCTGCTGGAACCACGCGCGTCACGAATGTCGTGTGGCGAATGAACCCGGCCGTGCGGCCCTGCAACGTGCATCGCTCGCGGATGCCGTAGCCATGGTTGCCCAGCGAGGTCGCCTCGCTTCCTGACCGCTCCATCAACCCAAGAAGCGCTATCGTAGGATTGCCGTCGAGCAGCACCTGTTCGACGTGAACTCCCCTCGTGCGCCGAGACCGCCGCAGAGTCTCTCGAGGTGCTCGGCGCAGGCCCCTCGCTGGTGCTGTGCCTTCCGATCTTCCCCCCCACTGACATGAACGTAGTGCGTGCTGGGTGACCGGTTACGAGTCACGTGTTGCAAGTGGATGGCGCTTGGGAGGCTGAACAGGTTGACAATGGCGCAGGGCGATGTAATGATCTAAACGCGAATAGATCATTACCTCGTTGAGGGCATATCAATGCGCCTGTTTTGCCTCCCCGCTGTGCTCGCTTGCATCATGTTGCCGCTGTCGCCCCCTCTCGGATCCGCCCCGTCCGCCCCGGACTGCTGGGCAACCCCCCCGACCACCACGGGTGCAAGCCAGGCCGCGCTTGCTCGGAGAACGATGGTCGCGACTCGGGTGACCGGTTCCGCCCCCAGGATCGATGGAGCGCTCGATGATCCGGCCTGGTGCGCAGCCGAGGCCGTTGGGGACTTCGTGCAGAGTCGCCCGGCTCCCGGTGCGCTTGCCGTGCTGCCATCGAGCGCGCGTGTGCTGTACGACGACGACGCGGTGTACGTCGCGGTCCGGCTCTGGGACCCGCATCCGGACTCGATCGTCGCCCCGTTTCCCCGGCGGGACGATGAAACCACCTCGGACTGGCTCTTCGTGGAGATGGACACGCGGTTTGATCACCGGAGCGGTTACAGCTTCGGGGTGAATCCGCGAGGCGTCCAGGTCGATGGCGCCTGGTCGAACGATGTGGACTACGATGCCGCCTGGAATGGCGTCTGGGCGTCAGCCAGCCGCATTGACTCTCTCGGCTGGACGGTTGAGCTCCGGATTCCCTTCGCGCAGCTGCCTCTGAGCCAGGGAGTGGCCGGGGCGCCGCTCACATGGGGAATCAATTTCTATCGCTACACGCCGCACCGGGGCGAAGTATCGAACTGGTCGCCACGGCTCCCCAGCGTGGTGGGGGTGATCTCCCATTTCAATGAGCTGCATGGCCTGCAGGTGCCGCCCCACGCCGGTCACCTCGAGGTGGCGCCATATGGCGCGGTGCTCGCGATGCGCCCGCCCGGTGCCGCCTCTTCGGCTCCGACCACCGCCGGCGCCGACATCCGGTGGCGGCCGAGCGCCACGACGTCGGTCGCGGTTTCGGTTCACCCGGATTTCGGGCAGGTCGAGGCGGATCCCTCGCAGGTGAATCTCACGACCTTCGAAACATTTCTGCCCGAGCAGCGGCCGCTCTTCGTCGAAGGGGCTGACATCTTTCAGTTCAACTCATCCCTCGCCTTTTCCTCCCGGGGCACTTCGTTCTCCGACGAGAGTCCGTTCTACTCCCGGCGCATCGGGCGTGCGCCACACGGTGGCCCTCCGGCGGGCGCGCTCTCGAGCGATGTGCCCAGCGCCTCGGCGCTGCTCGGGGCGATCCGGGCCTCGGGGCGAAGCGCGGGTGGCTGGTCAGGGGGTTTGTTCAACGCCTGGACCGGCGCCGAACACGCGAGCTGGCTCGACTCGGCCGGAGCCAGGAGCCGGAGTACCGTCGAGCCGCTGACGGGTTATACGGTCGCGCGAGCCGGACGCGAATTTGCGGAGGGTGCCGGTGCCATTGGTGCGATGGGAACGTTCGTCAACCGGCCCGGCCTCAGCGGAGCGCTCGATTCGATGCTGCCGAGCACATCCTGGCTCGCCGGGTCGGATTTCCGTCGCCGGTTCGGCGGCGACCGGTTCGAAGTGACGGGCTTCTGGCTCGGAAGCCATGTAGCGGGGAGCGCGGCCGCGATCAGTGCGCTCCGGCGGCAGCCGCTTCACGGGTACGAGCGTCCCGAGCTCTCGGGCCCGGCGGGCTTTGACTCCACCCGCACTTCGCTCGATGGTTTCTCGGCGCAGGCGAGGGTCGCGCGGATCGATGGCGGTCTGCAGTGGGGTGTCGCGGCGCGCGCGGTCTCTCGCGGGTTCGAGTCCAACGATGTCGGTTTCCAGCGGAATGCCGACTGGCTGCTCGCGGTCCTCAACTGGAAATATCTCCACTATCAGCCTGGTCACCTCATCCGGCGCTGGTCGGTGGGTTCGAGCCAGCTCGGCGCGGGATGGACCTTCGAGGGAGAACGCCGCGCCACGGTCGCAAATCTGTCGGGATCGATCGACTTCAAGAATTTCTGGGGAGCGACGGTCGCACTCGATCACGAGTTCGGGGCTCGAGACCCCGAAGTGCTGCGCGGTGGACCCGCCTTGCTCCTGCCCGCTCAGGACCGGTGGACGTCGTCGGTCTACTCAGACACGCGGAAACGCTGGCAGATCACCCTCAGCGGCTCCGGCTCGCGAGAGCGGGGGAGTCACTCGCACGGCGCGGATGTCGGTCTCGATTTCAGCGCATTTCTCACGGATCGTCTGCAGCTGGGATTGAAACCGGAAGTGGGTGACGTGACCGAAGGATGGCAATACGTGTCGGGTTCGACCGATGCTTCCGGCCAGGCCCGCTATCTCCTCGGCCGATTGCACCAGCGGACGGCCTCGCTGACCGCGCGATCGACATACGCCTTCTCATCCCGATTGACGCTGCAGTTGTACGCTCAGGCCTTTCTGAGCGGCGGCCGCTATGATGGATTCGCCGAGGTGCTCGATCCGGGGGCGACGGATCCGGCTTCCCGCGTCGGCGCGATCGCGGCGAACCGCCTCACCTATGATCCGGTCGGGCGAGCTTATACCGTTGACGCGGGGTCGGCTGGCGCCGTACAGTTCGCGGATCCCGCCTTTTCCGATCGGGATCTGCACCTGAACCTGGTGCTGCGCTGGGAATTCCTACCGGGTTCTTCGCTGTTCGTCGTGTGGACGCAACGCAGACTCGATGAAGGCGTTCAGGCGTTCGACGTAGGGCGCGACCTCAACCGGCTCTGGCGCGCGCCGGACGCGAACGCGCTGCAGGTGAAGGTGACGTACTGGCTCGCCCGATGAGCGGGCGTGAGCCGATGACGGAATACTCTGGAGCGAAGGAGTCCTGGCAAAGTGGGGAATCGGAGGGCCGAGGATTCCAGCAGCAGGGGAGCCGGATCGATCGCGCTGATCGGTGGCCACCTGGCGCTGGATTTCGCGAACACTGCCGGCTGGCATGCCAGCGAGAAATGGAGCGAACGGCTCGCCGACTACGGTGAGCTGCTCGCCTGGGCGGAGCACGCCGGTGCACTCGATAAATCGGAGCGGGGAGCGTTGGCGCGGGAGGCGCAGCGGAACCCGGCCGGGGCTGCCCGCGCGCTAAGGGTCGTCATTCAGCTTCGTGAGACGGTCTTTCGGGTCTTCTCGGCGCTGTCTCACGGTGACGACCCGAATCAGGCGGACATCAGCGCGCTGCACTCGGCTCATGTCGCCGCGCTTCGGGCGGCGGCGCCACGCTGGCATCCTGGAAAGCGCGACGGCCGCGACGCGGAGGCCGGTATCGACCTCGCGTGGCCGGCGCGCCCCATCGACCTGATGCGTCCTGTGCATCCCGTGATGATCGCTACCGCCAGCCTGCTGGCGCGTCCCGACATCCCCCGCCTTCGCCAGTGTGGCAATCACCCTTGCGGCTGGCTGTTCATCGATTCGAGTCGAAGCGGCACCCGCCGGTGGTGCTCCTCCGCCGAATGCGGCAATGCCGTGAGGGTGCGGAAGTTCAGGGAGAGTGGGGGGTAGTACTGAGTACTGAGTACTGAGTACTGAGTACTGAGTGACGGGTTACGAGTTACGAGTTGAAAGTAGAAAGTAGAAAGTGGAAAGCGGAAAGTGAAATCTTCCCTTACACTCAGAGTCGGCCGCCTCCTCCCGCTCACTGCTCACCCCTTACCCCTTACCGCTTTTCGCTCACCGCCGCCTACACCGCTCTCGCAAAATGTCCCCGGGTGAATTCCTCCCCGGTGATTGCGCGGATGGTGTGGGCGTTGTGACGTCGGCCCTGGGAGAGCGCGTCGAGCATCGCTCGATAACCGGCGGTCACCTCGCGCACCGGATCCCCCGGCACATTGAAGATGAGACGGTAGTGTCTGAGCCCGCGCGACCAGAGCGACGGCAGGTACCCCGAGCCGTCCACGGGTCTCGAGTGCAGCAGCCGGTTGCGGCAGGCCGAATCGGTCGCCACGGGGAAGACGTATCCCGATGGATCCGTCAACTCGACGTGCGGATGCTTCTGAACGCAAAGGTCGCGGCAGGTCGTGACTTCACGATCGAACGCGGCGGACAGAACGCAATGCTCCAGCGTCATCCCCTCGGGTCGCCCATAGGCGAACACCTCGAACCCGCGACCACCCCATGGTGCCGAGACCTGCCCCATCTCATCCGCCGTCAGTTCGATCGAAAGCACAATGCGTGTTGCACCGAGCCGGAAGAGCTCTCCGGCGGTGTGCTGATTGAAGCAGTTGACCGCGTAGTCCGCGACGACATCACGGCCCGCCCGCGCCAGCTCCGCCACCAGGCCCAGGTGACCGCTCACGATTGGTGTTTCGAGCGCCAGCCATTTGTCGAGCGTACGCCGGTCCTCGGGACGCACGATCGTCGGGGTTCGGAGCCGGAGGCTCTTTCCGCGGGCCCGCAGCTCATCGGCGATCGCACGCACCCGGCTCACCGGCGGCGTCGGATGCCGGAGAAACAGATCGAGCGAGATTTCGTCGGCACCCGCTTCCGCCGCCGAAAGTGCATCTTCGAGGCGCCAGACTTCGGCTGTGAGCATGGCGACGCTGCCTCGCTCCGCCGCCCGGGTCATCGACGCGGGTGCGGCGATCGCGGCGTCGACCAGGCTCGTCCGCGTGGTCCGGCGGGCGACGGCGGCCCAGTCCCGGCGGGCAACCAGATCAAACACCGCGCGCTGCCGGAGATCGTTGATCGCGCTCACCGGGAGGAAGAGACCTGTGTCCAGTCCCTCAAGGTTGAGCGCTCCAAGGGCGAACGGAGATTCGCCCAGGCGACCGAGCTGCTCGCGCAGCTTGGCCTCATCCAGCGGCCGCTTCTCCGCCACGCATAACGGCATGGCGCTCTCGGTATTGACTGTCTCCCCGGAGGCGCTGGCGGTAAGGTAGAGCGGCGATCCGGCCACTCCCGCGATCGACATGTCGAGCGGTACCCGGGGACGTTCCGGCGCCTCCACTGCGGCAAACGATTCACGTGCCCGCGCCATGAGCGCCGCTTCCGACGAGCGCACGACGATCCAGCCCACGGGCACATTCTGATCGGCGGGCACCGCCAGCCGCAGCTCCCCCTTGCGGTGGCCGATCGTGCGGATGCGATTCACGGTGAAGCCGGTGTTCCCGTGAGCAGGACCGTCCGGATGTTCGAAGCCGAGTCCGTCGCCGGCGGAAATCGATTGCGAGAGGGCAAGCACCAGCTCATCCCCTTCGCGACCAACCACGCGTCCGAGCTCCAGTCCCCGATTGTCCGGCTGGGCGCGCGTGATATACTCGCGACCATCTCTGCCGCCATACATGCCGGCCGTGAAGCCGCGAGAGAAGATCTGCACCAGCGGCTGCATCTCCGCCGGTGTCGGCGGCGTGAACGTTCCCGAGGCGAGCCGGTCCAGAAATTCCCGATAAGTCCGGGTCACGGTCGCGACGTACTCGGGCTTCTTCTTTCGCCCCTCGATCTTGAGACATCCGATGCCGGCCTCCGCAATCGCATCGAGATGCTCGGCGGCGGCAAGATCCTTCGCCGAGATCAGGTAGCCGCGGTCGAGCTCCGTCTCCGTCACCGCATCCATCAGCACGTAGTCCTTGCGACAGGACTGCGCGCAGGCGCCACGGTTGGCGCTCCGCTCCGAAATCATTCCGGACATGTAGCACTGGCCCGAGTAGCTGATACAGAGTGCGCCATGAATGAAGCTCTCCAGTCCGAGCTCCGGCACCGCCTGGCGAATGGCGCGAAGATCCTCCAGCGTATTTTCCCGGGCGAGCACGACCCGCTGAACGCCGAGCTCATGGAGCACGCGGGCGCCCGCTGGATCATGCACGGTCATCTGCGTCGAGCCGTGGATCTCGAGTTCGGGGTAGATCCGCTGAATCAACCGGACCGCGCCCACATCCTGCACGATCGCCGCGTCGATGCCGCGGTCGATGCAGTCTCCCAGGTGCAGCAGTGCTTCGTGGAGCTCGGCCGGCTTGAGCAGCACATTGAACGTCAGGTAGATCCGGGCACCGTGAGCGTGCGCCAGCAGGCAGGCCTGTTCCAGGTCGTCGAGCGTGAGTTGCGCACCATCGTCCCGCGCATTGAAGCGCTCGGCGCCGAGGTAGATGCTGTTGGCGCCATTCGCGATCGCTGCGCGTACGGCGTCGAGAGAACCTGCGGGGGCGAGCAGCTCGGGAACGGGTCGGATGTCGGCCATGATGGGGAATAATAGCCTGTGGCCGGGCAGGGAGAGCGAACGGCCTCGAGTAGTATCACGGGGTTACTTCTACGCGCGCGCTCGTCCTCCTGCCTTTGTCTTGATGAGAATTCCCGCGCTTGCGGCTCCGCCGACGGCGAGCCCCCCCGAAATCAGCATGACGAGCCGGAAGGCATCGACGAAGGAGCTGTCGATCACGTCACGCACCCTGCCCTGAAGGGCAGGGGAGACCGTCTTCGGCACCTCGGCGCCGGCGAGCTTTCCCTTCTCGGCCAGGACCTCAGCGTGCACGCGTGCCGGGACTCCTGCGTCAGAGAGTCCCGAATCGAGCGACCGCCCGAAGCGCCAGACGGCGATGACGCCGAAGATGGCCAGCGCCACGAGCCCCGCGGTGCGGGAGATGGCGTTGTTGATTCCCGAGGCGGTACCCGAATGCTCCGTTCCCGCCGAGCCCATTACCGCTGTGGTGAGCGGGGCGACGCTGATTCCCATCCCGAGGCCGAGCACGGCCATGCCGGGAAAGAACGTCGTCCAGTAGCCGCCGGTGGTGCCGGGCAGTGCAAGCAGCGCGAAGCCCGCTCCTGCCAGTGTCGGCCCTATGACGAGTAAGATCCTCGCCCCGAAGCGATCGGCCAGCTTTCCGGCGGGACCGGACAGCACGAACATGGCGACGATGATCGGTCCCATCGCTGCGCCGGCGGCGGTGGCGCTGTAGTGGTGGACCTGGATCAGGTTGAAGGGGATGAAGAAGAACGCGCCTCCCAATGCCCCATAGAGGAGCAGCGTCAGCAGGTTCGCGCCGGCGAAGGTTCGGATGCGAAAGAGTGCGAGGGGAACCATCGGGGCCTTTTCGCGTGCCTCGACTACCACGAACGCGGTGAGACAAAGGACGCCGACGAGAATCGACCCCCAGACGGAGAGATGCGCGAGTCCACGGGTCGAGCTCTCGGTCAGTCCATATATGAGTGCGCCGAGTCCGAGTGTTGCGAGCGAGGCTCCGGCCAGATCGAGATGTTTCGGCGCGTGCGGATCGCGGCTCTCCGGAACGCCGCGCCACGTGATGAGCAGCGTGGCCGCGGCCAGTGGGAGATTGATCCAGAAGATCCAGCGCCATGAGGCGGCGCCGATGAGCCAGCCGCCGAAGATCGGACCCGCCCCCGCGGCGGCCGCGGAAGCGCCGGACCAGATGCCGATGGCGCGTCCTCTCCGCTCGTCGGGTATCGTGGCGCCAATGAGGGCGAGACTCCCGGGCACGAGCAGGGCACCGCCGATCCCCTGAACGCCGCGCGCAATCGTGAGCCACGCGATGCCGGTGGCGAGCCCGCAGGCGAGGCTTGCCACCGAGAACAATGTGACGCCGATGCTGAAGATGAGCCGGCGGCCGAACCGGTCACCGAGCGCGCCACCGAGCAGCAGCAGCGTCGCGAGCGTGAGGGCATAACTCTGCACTACCCACTGCATGTCCGCAGCGTTGGCGTTGAAGGCCCGCTGCAATGCGGGCAGCGCGACATTCACCACCGTCCCGTCGATGAATGACATGCTGGAGCCGAGAATGCTCGCGAGGAGCGTGTAGCGTTCGGCTTTGCGGGAGAGGGGCAAGGTGGGAGAGGTAGTAGGTGGTAGGTGGTAGGCGGTAGGTCTTAGGGGGTAGGGGTTAGGGGTTAGGGGTTCATGCGTTGGACGCCCCCTGAGAAGCGATGGTTCAGGGCTCCCGCTCACCGCTCACCGCTCACCGATTCTGTGCTCCCCGCTCACCGGTGTCCGCTACCGTCCTCCATCTTGGCCCGACCCACCAGCACCGTGATATTGTCGCTTCCGCCGCGTTCGAGGGCGAGGTCGACCAGCGCGCGGCTCACCTGCTCGGCGGATTCCATGGACTTGAGTTGCGCGGCGATCTCTTCGTCAGTGACGTGCTTGGTGAGCCCATCGCTGCAGAGCAGCACCACGCTGCCCCGTTTCCGGATGTCGAGCTGCGTCACCTCCGGACTCGCCTCGCTCCCGCCGATGGCGCTGGCGAGCACGTGGCTGAACGGCGAGGACGCCATCTGCGATTTCGGGATGACGCCCTGATCCACCAGGTCCTGTGCCATCGTCTGATCGCGGGTCGTCTGCCGCAGCTTTCCATCCGAATAGAAATAGCAGCGGCTGTCTCCCACCTGTACCACGTAGGCCGAGGGCCAGACGATGATCGCGAGGGTCAGCGTCGTCGCCATGCCCCGAACTTCGGTCTGCCCGGAGATGCGGGCGCGCTCGGTGGCTTCGCCCCGAACGGTCTGATGCGCCTGGAGGGCCGCGCCGCGGAGCGCGTCCAGGAATTCCTTATCGGCGGCGGAGCCGGCGGCGTGATAGCAGCGAAGTGTGGAAGCCACATAGCCGGTGACCGTCTCCACCGCCAGCTGACTGGCCTCGCCGCCGGCGGTCCCGCTCCCCACGCCATCTGCGACCAGCATGATCGTCGCTAACCGCTCACCCCGGAGCGGAAGGTGATCGGGGTCGGGGAGGCTGGTCCCGTGAATCACAACCTGCGGGTGGACCGTGCAGAGGAGAAATTGATCCTGATTCTCCTTCCGTACTTTCCCACGATGCGTGAGACCGAACAGATCGAGCTCGTCATCGCGGGGCTTGGTTCCAGTCTGGCCACGGAAGGTGACGGTCAGCAGGTCGGCGAGGGACATGGGCGAGTCCTCAAACGGATTGCGAACGATCAGGCGTGCTGCAGTCGGGTGGAAGGCCAGGGAAGCTGGATGCTCCCTTGTACCCTCCAGACCGGAATGTTGTCAGAGATAGGCTTCGGCAGGGCGGACCGCAAGCCGGAACCAATCGGGAGCGTCCCCGTATGGCCACCGATCGGCTGGCTCGGGCTCGACGGCTAAGCTACGTTGGCGGCAGGGCCGGCCGCTGTTTTCCATGAATTCCCGGGGATCACGGAACGGATCCATGACGCCACTTTTCATTCTGTTCGTCACCGCATTCGTCGACATGGTCGGGCTGGCCATGATCGTCCCGCTGCTGCCGTTCTACGCGACCGAGTTCGGCGCCAGCGCGACCCTCGTCGGTATCCTGGTCTCGTCCTTCTCCCTCGCGCAATTGATCGTGGCACCCGTCTGGGGACGGTTTTCCGACCGGTACGGCCGGCGCCCCGCCATTCTCGCGGGACTCTTTCTCGCCTCGGCCGCGTACGTCGTCTTCGCCTTTGCGTGGTCGGTGCCGATGCTGCTGCTTTCCCGCCTCGTCCAGGGCATGGGCGGCGGCACCATCGGGGTGGTGCAGGCCTACGTGGCGGACGCCTCTCCCCCCGAGAAACGCACCAAGAGTCTCGGCTGGCTCTCCGCGGTGACCAGCCTGGGCGCGGTGGTGGGACCGGCCTTCGGCTCGGCCATGGTAGCGATCGGCGGACGGCGCGCTCCCGGGATCGGCGCCGCGATCATCCTCCTGCTCGTGGCCGCCTTCGCGTGGCGTTTTCTCCGGGAATCCCGGGAGATCCGACCCTCGGGCGCGCACCAGTCTCCATCGTCGACCTCGAGCCGCACTGCCCTCGCCAGGGTGTTGACCCACTGGCGGGAGCCCGCACCTCGCCTCATCTGGATCTACACGATCGCGATCGGCGCGTTCTACGGAACGATCCAGACCGTGCCCCTGCTCCTGATGCAGCGGATGCACGTGACCGAACAGAACATCGGTTACTTCGTCATGTACCTCGGCGGCATGGGTGTCGTGGTGCGGACCCTCATCCTCGGTCCCGCGGTTGACCGGCTCGGCGAGGTGCGGCTCTCGTCACTGGGACTCGTCATTCTCGCCGCGGGTCTCACGGCGACGGGCCTCGCCCACGACTGGCCGCTGCTCGCCGTCGGGTTCACCCTGATGCCGCTCGGTACCGCATTCGTATTCCCTTGCGTCACGGGATTGCTTTCGCGGGTGATTCCGAGCGCGGAGCGCGGACTCTACATGGGAGTCCAGCATACTTTCGGAGGGGTTTCGCGCGTCATCTTCCCTATCGCTGCGGGAATGATGATGGACCGGTTCGGTGTGGGCGTGCCTTTCTGGGTGTCGGGTATACTGGTCCTCGCGACCCTTCCGCTCGCCCGCGCGATGTCAGGCTATGCGCTGCCGCAGATGCGCATGGACACGCCGGTCGCGACCGCGGACATCACGGGGGAGTTTCCGAT
>JBDUEA010000071.1:0-14358 GCA_040002695.1 Gemmatimonadota bacterium
GCGATCGGCGCTGCTCACTCGCGCATGAAGTGGCAGCTGTATCCGCCGGGATGTTTCTGCAGATAGTCCTGGTGGTAGCCCTCCGCGCTGTACCAGGTGGACGCGGGCTCGATGCTCGTGGTGATCGGCCGCTTCCACTTTCCAGAGGCCTCAACGCGCGCCTTCACGCGCTCGGCCGCGCTCTTCTGCTCCGGCGACTGCGGAAAGATCGCCGAGCGATATTGCGTCCCGACGTCGTTGCCCTGGCGGTTGAGGGTGGTCGGATCGTGCAGCTTGAAGAACCACTGCTCTAGCAGCGTTTCGTAACTCAGCACCGACGGGTCGAAGGTGATGCGAATCGCTTCCGCGTGCCCCGACTTGCTGTCATGGGTATCGTCATATGTCGGATTCTCCAGCCAGCCTCCGGTATAGCCGACGTCGGTGTCGATGACGCCGGGCACCCCTCGCAGGATCTGCTCGACACCCCAGAAGCAGCCGCCGGCGAGCACGGCGATCTCGGTCTTCTCGTTCATGACGTTCTCCCGTGCCGGTTTCCCAATGGCTTCACAGTGCCGGAGTGGAATCGTACGTGATTCAGGACAAGGATGCACGCCCTTACGCGTCCCCGACCAATCAAGATTGGTCGACGCATGGACCGGCGGGTGGTCGCTCGAGGTCTGGGCTCCGCCTGACCCTCGATAGGGCCGTCCCTCGTTCTTACCGAGAAGATTGCGAGCGAGGCCAGCTGAGCTACTGGACTTTGGTACCATTCGATAGTTTGTGACCGGCTGGGTGCTAGGCATACCAAAGTATCATGGACGGGTCGCCCGTGGCCGGGGTATTGTCCTATTGGGTTGATGGCATTCGACCGGGCGCCATCCACTCAGCCCTGAGCGACGCGCCCCACGCCATGAGGCTCTCAAGATGGTGATGCATTCATTCGTATCGGTCGTCGACGACGACGAATCGGTGCGCGAGTCGCTGCCAGATCTCCTGCGGGAATTCGGCTTTACCGCGCAGGCCTTTTCGTCCGCGGAAGAATTCCTCGCGTCGGATTCGCTCGGCAGGACCCAGTGCCTGATTCTGGATATCGCGATGCCGGGAATGAATGGTCCCGCACTCCAGCAGGAACTGTCGCGCCTGCAGCGGGTGATTCCCATCGTGTTCATCACCGCCAATGAGGACGAGAGCATCCGGCTCCGGGTGCTCGAGAGCGGGGCAGTGGACTGTCTCTTCAAGCCCTTCAGTGAAACGGCCCTGCTCGAAGCCGTGACGACCGCGCTTCGGACAACGTGACCCGGAACGTATTGCGCCGAGACCAATATGACCGAGCTCAACACCTCGCGTGGCAGCCTGCCGACCGCGACGAAATCGCCTTCCACTCCAGTCGTATTCGTGGTTGATGACGATGTATCGGTACGTGAATCACTGGACGGGCTGATCCGTTCGGCGGGGTGGCGACCAGAAATCTTTGCCGACGCGCGGGATTTTCTGGCTCGGCCGCGGATCGATGCGCCGAGCTGTCTGGTCCTGGACGTCAGCCTTCCGGACTTGAGCGGACTCGACCTGCAGGAGATGGTCACCGCCGATCGCAGTGACATGCCGATCCTCTTCATCACGGGCCACGGTGACGTGCCGATGACGGTAAGGGCCATGAAGGCGGGCGCCGTCGAGTTCCTGACCAAGCCATTCGCCGCGGAGGTGCTGCTGCTCGCCATCGGGAGTGCTCTCGAGCGGAGCCACGCCGCATTGAGTGCCGCTGTAGAGAGTCGAGCGCTGCGGGACCGGTATACATCGCTCACGGCCCGGGAACGGGAAGTCATGGGGCTGGTTGCGTCCGGACTCCTCAACAAGCAGGTCGGTGGCAGACTTGGTATCAGCGAGATCACGGTAAAGGCCCACCGCGGCCAGGTCATGCGAAAGATGAAGGCCGACTCGCTCGCCGACCTTGTGACCATGGCAGCGAAACTTCATCTTGCTGTCGCATCTCCCCAGAGCGGTGCTCGCGTACCCGCCGGCGGCGAACGGTAAGCATCCCGATCGTCTGCTTCGAACTTCGACCCGGCAGTGCCCATACATCCGCAGGGAATCCATGATTCGCGTCGCCCTCATCGGGGACCATGATTCTGCGGTCGTCGCCCATCAGGCTATCCCGCTCGCTCTCCGGATCACTGCGGCGGAGCAACGACTCGGCATAGAGTGGGACTGGGTTCACACGACGTCACTCGGACCCTCGGGATCGACGAATCTTGCGGGCTACGATGCTCTCTGGTGCGTGCCCGCCAGCCCCTACGCGAATACCGCGGGGGCACTGAACGCGATCCGTTTCGCGCGCGAGAGTGGTCGGCCATTCCTCGGCACCTGCGGCGGGTTCCAGCACGCCTTGCTCGAATACGCTCAGGGCGTCTGGGGACTGGACGCTCCGAAGCACGCGGAGCTCGATCCTGAGGCCGAAGATCCCGTCATCGTGCCGCTGGCCTGTTCGCTGGTCGAAGTCCAGGGGGAAATCCGCCTTGCGCCGGGGTCGAAGGTCGCGCGGATCTACGGCTCCGGCGAGACGGTGGCGGGATACCACTGCAGATTCGGGCTCAGTCCCCGCCATGCTGCTCGCCTGGGCGAAGGCTCACCACTCCGAGCCACGGGCTGGGATGCCGACGGAGACGTGCGGGTGGTGGAGCTGGACGGTCATGCGTTTTTCCTCGCGACGCTGTTTCAGCCTGAACGCGCCGCGCTCGAGGGCGTCGTTCCTCCGCTGGTGAGGGCCTGGCTCTCGGCGGCAGCCGAGCATGCCGTGCGACGTCGCCTGCAGGACGAGAACCAGTTAGGGCCCGGAAGCGTACCTCTCAGCTAGGGGCCGCGCCAAAATCTTAGTTTCATCGGGTCGTTCAATGGGGGATACGAAACTCATGGCCTCGATCCCTCCTGACGCGGGAGACGTGGTCTGGATCGGCAGCTTTGGGACGATCTACAAGGTTTCGAGCAACGCCACCGATAGCGCTGTCGCCGTCGTCGAGCACGTGCTCGGTCCGGGCCGGCTGGGGGCGCCGCTCCATCGCCACAGTCGCGAGGACGAGATCTCATTCGTGCTCGAAGGCGAGCTCACTGTGCAACAGGGTGAGCGTGTCGAAACCGCCCGCTCGGGTGGGACGGTGATCAAGCCACGCGGCGTCTTCCACGCATTCTGGAATGCGGGTGCCACGCCGGTTCGATTTCTGGAGGTGATCGCCCCGGGCGACTTCGCCGAGTACTTCCGCGAGCTCGCGCCGCTGGTCCAGCGGCCCGGTACGCCGGACCTGGCGGCGGTGGGAGCGCTGGCCGGGCGGTTCGGCGTGGAGTTCGACTTCACCAGCCTGCCTCAACTGCTCAAGCGTCACGGCCTGCAGCTGGGGTGACTGCAGCACGCAGCCTGTCGCGCGTGCAGCCGACAGGAAGCTCAACTGGTGGCGGGCAGGTACAATGAGTGCTGACACGTTCGAGCACGAATATGCGTAAGCAGCGGCGACCGTCGCGCGCCTCCTATTTTTATCATCTTCCGGAATCGATCGATGCGTCTCCGCCGTCCCCCTGAAATCCGAGATTCCGAAGCTACGGATGAGCGACTCTATCTCAACCGGCGTGCGTTCATGGCGGCATTCGGTGGGGTCGGAGCGGCGCTTATCGCCGGGAACGCCGGGCCGTTCTCCATGCCGAGGCTTCTCGACGCGCGACCAGGCGCGGGTCGCTGGTTCTCCGATGATGACAAGCCGACGCCGTACGAGGACATAACTCATTACAACAATTACTACGAGTTCGGCACCGACAAGTCCGATCCGGCCGAGCAGGCTAAGGCGTTCAGGACCAGGCCGTGGAAAGTCGAAGTGGCTGGCGAGGTGAAGCGTCCGGCCCAGTGGGACCTCGATGACCTCCTCAAATCGGTTCCCGTCGAGGATCGGGTGTATCGCCATCGGTGCGTCGAGGCGTGGTCGATGGTAATCCCGTGGCAGGGAGTGTCACTCGCGGCGATCATCCGGAAGCTGGAGCCGACATCAATGGCGAAGTTCGTCGAATTCACTACCATGAACGATCCGGAACAGATGCCGGGACTGCGGAGACCGATACTCCCATGGCCCTACGTCGAAGGACTGCGCCTCGATGAAGCCTTGCACCCGCTCGCGCTGCTCGCAACCGGCATCTATGGCAAGCCGTTGCTCAACCAGAATGGTGCGCCGCTCCGTCTAGTGGTGCCATGGAAGTATGGATTCAAAGGCGGCAAGGCGATCGTGAAAATCCGGTTCAGCCAGACGATTCCCGTGACCACCTGGAATCTCGCGGCGCCCAACGAATACGGCTTCTATGCAAACGTGAATCCCGATGTGGATCATCCGCGCTGGAGCCAGGCCCGCGAGCGCAGGCTGGGTGAGCTGTTCAAGCGAAAGACCCTGCCGTTCAACGGATACGCCGACCAGGTCGCATCGCTCTACAGTGGGATGGATCTGAAGGCGAATTTCTGAGATGGCGTCCGGCTCCCGTTCACCGCTCACCGCCATCCGTTCACTCCTCTTCCTTGCCGGGCTCGGTCCCGCGCTCTGGCTCGGCTGGGCGGCGCTGACGTCTCACCTCGGTCCCGATCCGGTCCACACCATCCAGGCGGTGACAGGGCTGTCGACGCTGGTCATCCTGTTCGTGACGCTCGCGGTTACGCCCGTCCGTCGGCTCTGGCACTGGAACGCGATCATCCGGCTGCGGCGCATGATCGGCTTGTTCGCCTTTTTCTACGCCACCCTGCATATGCTGTCGTATGTCGTCTTCGACCAGTCACTCTCGCTCTCACTGATCATCGAAGATTCGGCGAAGCATCCCCGCGTCTTCGCCGGGCTCGCGTCGTTCCTGCTTCTCGTCCCTCTTGCCCTCACCTCGACCGATAAAATGATTCGGCGCCTGGGTCGGCGCTGGGGACGGCTGCACCAGCTGGTATACGTCGCCACCGCCTTCGGCGTGTTCCACTACCTGTGGGTCGTGAAGTGGGACATCCGGGAGCCGGTGCTGTTCGCCCTGGTGTTCCTCGCCCTCCTGGCGTTTCGTGTTCGGCCGAGGAGAACCGGCGATATCCGCCGGCGTGTCTCGGAGCCGTCGGAGACACCCGCACCCGTCACCGCCACCGAACCCTCGCTCCGTCCGGAGAGTTGACCCGACGCAGATTCCACGGCTCGCAACCAACCTCCATTCTCGCCTCCTTGCGCCGCAGTGCTGGCGTGCGCACTAGGTCCCTCAGCGATGCTTCCGCTAACCTGCTGCAACCTTCTTCAGGCCGCTTCGTAGTCTCGCCTCAGCCGGCATCGAATGCCGGATTCAGAGCACCTGTCTCCTTTTCCCGTTGCTGCGTTTCCGTGTCGCGGAGTCCCCGCGCGAATAGCTGCCGACCCTCACCTTGTTCCCTGGGACCGCGGACATGCGAATGCTCGTGCTGGCTGCCGCGCTGTTCGCCTGTTTTCCGGAGTCGGCTGCGACGCAGGTCGCGGCGCCTCCCGCGCCGAGTTGCTCCGAGGATCTGGCCGGCGCGCGCCGCGCCATCGAAGCGAACTATGGGGGCTTCCGCCTGGAGATCGTCGGCCCGCGCCGGCAGGAGTTCGAGCGCGTGTATGCCAAGCTTCAGCTCCAGGCTCATCGGTCGGGGGGCGACTGCTACCCTGTGCTCGACGCCTTTGCCGCATGGTTTGCCGATCCGCATGTCTTCATCTATCAGACGGTGCGCCTCGATTCCGTCGAGTCTGCGCGCCGAGCGCAGGCGGTGCGGATGGCTCCCATCACGGAGGTTGATGCGCGCGAGTATTTCAGGTCTCGAGCGGGCAGGCTCGATCCCATCGAGGGGATCTGGTATAGCGGTCCTCTGCGAGTCGCGGTGGTGCCCGACTCTTCTATGCCACGCGGGCATTTCCTGGCCGTGGTGCTGCAGCCCGACACCTCTATCTGGCGGGCCGGCTCCGTCCGTGCGACGATCGTCCGCGGTCGTGCCGGTGGCTACGAGATGGAGCTCTCGGGTCCCAACTACGTCGCCTGGCACCGGCGCGCGCATCTGCACAAGGACGTGCTGCTCCGTCTCGACCCCGGCATGTGGGGAAAGGCGTTCCCGGCTCCGGCCGCGGACAGTGGTCTGCTCGATTCGATCGAGCCCCATCGTCCGACGCTCCTGACGCGCGCCGGGGCAGTCATCATTTCGATGCCGTCACACGATCCGACCTACAAGCCCGCGCTCGACAGTCTCGTCGCGGCGAACGCGGAGCTCCTGCGCACCACCGACCTCCTGATCCTGGATCTGCGAGGCAACGAGGGCGGCGCGTCCTTCGCGTCGGGTGCGCTCGCTCCCTATCTCGTGAACCGCGAGCGGCGTCCCTCTCCGATGCCGCCCCGCCACGCGGTGATGCTCGCTTCTCCCGACCAGATCACGTATGCGAAGGTGGCATTCGGACCCGACACCAGCGCATTCGTTCGTTCGCTGGTATCGAGAATGCAAAGTCACCCTCACGAGTTCGTACCTCTCGATACCGCGTCGTCCAACGACGACGAGATGCCCGATTCCATCATTTACGGTCCGCGGCGCGTCGGGGTGATGATCGACAGGGGTACCGTGAGCGCGTCCGAGGTCACGGTCGAGGCAGCGCTCAAGAGCACCCGGGCGACGGTGTTCGGGCTCCCGACCGCCGGCGCCCTCGACTATGAACAGGTCAACATCGTCTCGATCGATCCCAACGAGCACCGGTGGTTCCTCGGCTACCCGACCATTACCCGAGACCTCGGTCTGCCACGCGGTGGGATCCGCGGCAAGGGACTCCGCCCGGACGTCAACGTGGATTGGGCCAGGGTCGCGGACCCGATCGATTTCGTGATTCGAGCACTGCGTCACTGACCCGGTCCGGGCTCGGCCCGTTGCTTCGCCGCTGGCCTCGGAGTACTTTCCCGCTTCAGCATGCCCACCCGCACGCCTCTCCTCGATGACCGGGCGATCGCCCGCGCGCTCAACCGCATGGCCTCGGAAATCGTGGAACGTTGCCACGGGACCGAGGGGCTGCTGCTCGTCGGCATCCAGCGCCGCGGCGTACAGCTCGCCGAGCGCCTGGCCCGGTTGATCGGCGACGCCGAGCACACGACCATCCCCTGCGGAAAACTCGACATCACGCTTTACCGGGACGACCTCCAGGCGATCGGTCCTCGACCGGTGGTCGGAGAGACGCGTCTGCCGCCGAATCTGGATGGCAAGACGATCGTCATCGTGGACGACGTGCTCTACACGGGTCGCACCATCCGCGCGGCGCTCGACGAGTTCGCGGATTTTGGGCGGCCCCGCCGGGTCTATCTCTGCGTCCTCATCGACCGAGGCGGACGCGAGCTGCCGATCCAGGCGGACATCAGCGGAATGACCGTGACGACGGGTCCCAAGGATCGGGTGGATGTCTTCGTCCAGGAACTCGATGGGCGGGACGCGGTCGAGCTGGTGCGGGACTCATGAGAGGACTGCGATTGAACCACCGAGGCCCGGAGGAGTACCTGGTGTTCGTCCCCATCATCCAGCTTTCCAGCTTCGCTTTGCGTCCTCCGCGCCTCCGGGGTGTAATTGTCCCGACCAGTGACGGGAGTCGAGCGTGACCCCGCCGACGCTCGGCAAGGACCTCGTTGGTCTCGAGCATCTCTCCGCAGATCAGATTCGACTCATCCTCGACACCGCCGAGCCCTTCAAGGAAGTGAGCGAGCGTCCGATCAAGAAGGTCCCGGCACTCCGCGGCAAGACGATCGTCAATCTCTTCTTCGAAGCATCCACCCGCACCCGGATTTCGTTCGAGTTCGCGGAGAAGCGACTCAGCGCGGATACCGTCAATGTCGCTGTGTCGGGTTCGTCGGTTTCAAAGGGCGAGACGCTGGTGGACACCGCCAAGAATCTCGAGGCGATGCGCATCGACATGGTCGTCATGCGGCATCATGCTTCCGGCGCGGCGCAGTTCCTGGGAGACCGCATCCGGTCCAACGTGATCAACGCAGGCGACGGCAAGCACGAGCACCCGACGCAGGCGCTCCTCGACATGCTCACGCTCCGGGACAACTTCAAGCGGATTGCGGGACTCAAGGTGGCCATCTGCGGCGACATTCTGCACAGCCGGGTCGCGCGCAGTAACATCTGGGGCCTTACCAAGCTGGGCGCCGAGGTAGGAGTCTGCGGCCCGGCGAGCCTGCTGCCGCGCAACGTGCACGAGCTGGGGGTAACGGTGCTGCCGCGCATCGAAGACGCCATCCAGTGGGCCGATGCGCTCAACGTGCTGCGATTGCAGCTGGAGCGGATGCAGGCCGGATTCATTCCTTCGCTTCGTGAATACAACCGCGTCTTCGGGGTGACGAAGGACCGGCTCGCCAAGGCGCCGAAGGAGCTGATCATTCTGCACCCGGGACCGATGAACCGCGGCGTCGAGATCGACAGCGATGTCGCCGATGGCTCGCAGAGTGTCATTCTTCCTCAGGTCACCAACGGAGTCGCGATCCGAATGGCCGTGCTCTATCTGCTTGCCGGCGGCTCGCCGGACTGGCATGGCGCCGCGGGAGGCGCGGAATGATCGCGCCCATCCTGATCCGGGGCGGCCGGGTCATCGATCCCAGCCGCGGCACCGACGGCGTCGCGGACGTGCTGCTGTCCGATGGAAAGGTCGAGGCGGTCGGCCGGAACATCACGCCTCCGGCCGACACGAACATTATCGATGCGACCGGCAAGGTGGTTGCACCGGGCCTGATCGATCTCCACGTGCACCTGCGTGAGCCGGGGCAGGAAGACCTGGAGACCGTGGCCACCGGCGCGATGGCCGCGGCCGCCGGCGGATTCACCGGCGTCTGCGCGATGCCCAATACCGATCCGGTGACGGATAACCAGGCGGCGGTCGGCTTCATCGTCGGAAAGGCGATCCGCGCCGGCAAGGCCCGGGTCTATCCGATCGGCGCGATCTCGCTCGGCCAGAAGGGTGAGAAGCTCGCGGAGTTCGGCGAGATGGTCGGCGCAGGGGCGGTCGCGGTGAGCGATGACGGCAAGCCGGTCGTGTCCAGTCACCTGATGCGCACGGCGCTCGAGTACGCCAAGACCTTCGGCATTCCCGTGGCCGACCACTGCGAAGAGCCGACGCTTGCAGCCGGCGGCGCAATGCACGAGGGACTGGTCTCGACACGGCTGGGGCTCAAGGGGATTCCGTCGGCCGCCGAGGAGATCATGGTCGCCCGGGACATCATCCTGTCGGAGCTCACGGGCGGACACGTCCATCTCTGTCACATGTCCACCCGCGGCTCGGTGGACCTGATCCGGCGCGCCAAGGAGAAGGGACTCCGCGTCACGGCCGAGGCGACGCCGCATCACTTCTCGCTGACGCACGAGTGCTGCGAAGGGTACAACACCAACGCCAAGATGAATCCGCCGCTCCGCGAGCCCGAAGATCGGGAGGCGATTCGGCAGGGGCTCAAGGACGGCACCATCGACGTCATCGCGAGCGATCATGCGCCGCACCACTACGACGCCAAGGAACGCGAATTCGACGATGCGCCGAACGGGATTCTCGGCCTCGAGACGGCGCTCGGTCTCGCGATCGACGAACTGGTGCGGAGCGGCCTGCTGACGCTCCCCGAGCTCATCAATCGGATGAGCACGCAGGCGGCCCGGATCTTCGGACTTCCCGGAGGGACGCTGGCCGTGGGCGCGCAGGCAGACGTCGTAATCATCGATCCAGAGGTGCGCTGGATCGTGGACCCCACGCTGTTCTTCTCGAAGAGCAGGAACACGCCATTTGCCGGGCGGACGCTCACGGGCAGGGCAGAGAAGACGATCGTCCGGGGCAGGGTGGTCTTTGAGCTGGGGGTGAGGGAGTAGGGCCGGTGGCCTTGCTGGACGATTGTCGGCTTGCCGGACCGCTTTCGCGGATGCTTCCGTGAATTAGATTTGCTCAGCCGGGCTGGAGGGTAGTGCTCCCAGGCTGCTCGCAGGTGCCGGATCCGTACCCGATCTCCCGAATCTCCCGCTGACCGTGCCAGACCCCACGGACCTCGAACGCCTGATAGGAAAGCCCGGAGATGGCTAAGCCGACCGCCCGGAGCGAAAATACGCTCGACAAATTGCTGCAGGACCGGAGCCAGTACGTCACCTGGCTCGCCCGCCTCGACTCGACCAGCGACGCGGTCCCCGCGGTCCCCGAATCCGTCCGCACACGAATCCGGGCCGACTACGAAACGCGTCTGCATGCCGTCCTCGACGAACTCCGCTCCCACACCGAGGGCCTGAAAGAGCAGCTCGAGGAGTTCTCGGCCCGTCGCGCCGAGCTGGCGCTCCGGGAGACGCAGGCCAAGGAGACGATGGCCGAGGCGGAGGTTCGCCACGCCGTCGGCGAATTCGACGAAGGACGCTGGCAGAGTATCCGCGGTGAGACTGCCCGCATGCTGGTTTCGGTTCGCGAAGAGCTCGGTCGAACGAGTTCGGAGATCGACCGTCTGACCGAAGTCCTGACCCTCATCGAAACCCCGGCGGAAGCGCCGGCCCAACCCGAACCGGTAGCCGTACCGCAACCGGTCGCGGAGGCTCCGCGACGTCCCAGCGGTGGGTTCGAGGCTCCTCACCTCGCTCATCATCAGCCGCCCGCGCCTGCGCCGGTCCCCGTTCCTGTACCGGAAGTGGTCCACCCGGCCGCAACCGGCCCCGTGATCTACGAGGAGCCCGAAGCCGATCCGGAACCGGAGATCATTCTCGCCACTCCGGATATTCCGGTCGGCCCCACGCCCCCACTCTCGAACACGCCGTCCAAGCCGCTGATCAGCGGTCGCGTCCCGGCGCGTCCGGCGCCAAAGCGAGATGACGCTACGCCCGCGAAGACACTCTGGTTTCCCAGCGGAAAGTCTGCTGATACCGCTGAGGGGTCCAAGATCGATGAACTGGCGTTTCTCAAGTCGGTCGGCAGCGAAGCCGCGGCGCCGAAGCGCGCCAGCGGCGGATTCACCAAGCCCGCCGAGCCGGCGCCGGTCTCGACGCCGATGATCAACAGCGGAGAGCCGTTCGCGAAGCAGCAGCCGATGCCGGGTGCCGCAACCGAGCACAAGGAGAAGCCCTCGCAACCGACGGCAGCGAAGACACTCAAGTGCGGCGAGTGCGGGACGATGAACCGGCCGACGGAGTGGTACTGCGAACGGTGTGGGGCGGAGCTGGCGGCGCTGTGAGGCGGTGAGCGGTAAGGGGTGAGCAGTTAGCGGGAGGTCGGGGCGGGCATAAGAGAAGGGGCTCCGAATTTACTCGGAGCCCCTTTGTTGTCCCCCTTACTCCGCACCTCTCACCATCTACTACTTCTTCGCGGCCACGGCCTTGGCGAGCCGGCTCTTCTGGCGGTTGGCGGCGTTCCGGTGGATGAGGCTCTTGCGCCCAGCGCGGTCGAGGAGCTGCACGGCCTTGCCGTACGCGTCCTTGGCCTCGGTGGCGGACGTCGAGGTGCGAACCTTCTTGATGGCAGTCCGGAGCTGGCTGCGGCGTTCCTTGTTGCGGGCGTTGTTCGTCTTCGCCTGACGCATCCGCTTGGCGGCTGACTTGATTCGGGGCACGGCAACCTCGTCTGAGAGACTCAAAGGCCGGCGTACATGGCCGGCCGGACGCGGAGAAGCTAGGCTGGAGGACGCGCAAGGTCAAGCGGCTGGCGGTTTTGACTTGCCTTTCACCGGGGTTAGATTCTGCCTTCGACTTCAGGCGGCCGCCGGTGCCATCCCGCGGCCCCGCGCCTTTGCCTTTCGCTCCGGATCCTCCCTGAACGATTTCATCCTTGCCCTCCCGGTCCTGGTCTTTTCACTCGTGGCGCACGAGTATGCGCACGGGATCGCGGCCTACCGGCAGGGCGATGATACCGCGTACATGCTGGGTCGCCTCACGTTCAACCCGATTCCGCACATCGACCCGTGGATGAGCATCGCGTTTCCCGCGATCCTCTGGTTCACCTCGAATGGCGCGTTCACCTTCGGTGGGGCGAAACCGATCCCGGTGAATCCGAGGAAATATCGGAAGTACAAGCGCGGCGACATCATTGTCTCGTCCGCGGGGGTGATCACCAATTTCGGACTCAGCTTCGTGTTCACGCTCGCCTTTGCGCTGGTCGGACTGCTCGGTCAGTCGCTGCCATCGATGCTCCCGGTGCTGGTGACCGCGCAACGGATGATGTTCTTCGGCGTGACGCTCAATCTCGTGCTCTGCTTCTTCAACCTGATACCGATTCCTCCGCTCGACGGCTCGCACCTCTTCTATTACCTGCTGCCGCCCGGACTCGGTCTCAAATATCGCAGCCTGCAGCGCTTTGGTTTCATTCTCGTGCTCGCGATCCTGATCCTCTTCCGGCCGGTGATCTCCTTCTTCCTGATCCCCGCCTTCTGGTTCGGCTCGCACCTGC
The DNA here is from genome assembly GCA_040002695.1 of Gemmatimonadota bacterium. Classification (GTDB taxonomy): domain Bacteria; phylum Gemmatimonadota; class Gemmatimonadetes; order Gemmatimonadales; family GWC2-71-9; genus JBDUEA01. The sequence continues at coordinate 12,390 of JBDUEA010000071.1, forward strand.
TCGGTCTCGTCAGCCCCTATGCGCTGGCCGTGAGCTGAAACATCTTTCATCCATGAGTGCTTCCACCGCTCCGACCGTCGCGTTGGGCGCCGATCCCGGTTTCGTAGTCCGGCTCGACGCCTTTTCGGGTCCGCTCGATCTGCTCCTGCACCTGTTGCGTGAGGAGCAGCTCGAGATCGCGGATATTCCCATCGCGCGAATCGCCGATCAGTTTCTGCAGGCGGTGCACCACCTCGGCCTCAACCAGGCGGCGGATTACCTCGAGATGGCTGGGCGCCTGCTCCGGCTTAAGGTGCAGATGCTGCTCCCGCGCCATCCCGACGAGGAGGGCTGGGAAGATCCGCGGCACGAGCTGGTACGACGGCTGCTCGAGTACCAGCAGATCCGGGAGATCGCCGGCTGGCTCGAGCGCGCGGCCGAGCGACGCTCGCAGCACTTTCCGCGCGGTTATCTCCCGGAGCCGCCCGAGCTGCCGCCGGCACCGCTCACGCTCGACCTGATCCAGCTGCTCCTGGCGGTGGAAAAGGTCATCTCGGAAATTCCCTCGCCCGTCCTGCACCGGGTCGTGCCGCGCCCGCTCAATGTCGAAGGCGCGACGCGCCGCATCGAGGAGCTGCTGGCGGACCGCGATGAGATCGGCTGGCGCGAAGCGCTGGGCCCGTCTCCCACGATCACCGATCTGTTGTCCACGCTGCTGGCGCTGCTCGAGCTCGCCAAGCGCGGCGTGGTTCGTCTCTCTCAGGCGGCGCCCTTCGCGCCGATGGTCATTACCCGTGACACCACTCGTCCAACTGATTGAAGCCGCGCTCTTCTCGGCGGCCAGGCCGGTCACCGTCGAGGAGCTGCAGACGCTCGACGCCGAGGCGTCGCTGGCCGATGTGCGCGCGGCACTGGACCAGCTCCGCGAGCACTATGACTTCGACGGACACGGCATCGAGGTTGTCGAGCTGGCCGGCGGCTTCCAGATCCTGACCCGGCGGATCTACGCCGAAGCGATCGAGCAGGCGCAGTTTGCCGGCCGCACCCCCAAGATCACGCCCGCCGCGCTCGAGACGCTCGCGGTGATCGCCTATCGGCAGCCGGTGGGTCGCTCGGAAATCGAGGAGATTCGTGGCGTCTCCGCTGGCGGTGTGCTCCGGACCCTCCAGGAGCGGAGCCTGATCGAGGTGGTCGGCCGCAGTGAGCAGCTCGGTCGCCCGCTCCTCTACGGAACGACTCCGCTCTTCCTCGAGATGCTCGGCCTCCGGGATCTGGCCGAGCTTCCCAAGGCGGAGGAGCTCACGATCGCATTGCATCCGCATCGGGCGGTTGAGCTCGACGCAGAGGAGGCCGCTGCCTCCGTTCCGGCGGAATCGTGACCGAGATGCGTTTGCAGCGGGCACTGGCGCAGGCGGGTGTCGCCTCGCGCCGCGCCGCCGAGCAGCTGATTACGGAAGGCCGCGTGCGGGTCGACGGCAAAGTCGCCAGCCTCGGCTCCAAGGTGGATCCGTCGAAGCAGAAGATCACTGTCTCCGGCAAGAGCGTGACACCGGTGCGCCGCCGGTGGCTCGCCTTCCACAAACCGCTCGGCGTGGTCACGACGGCGAAGGACGAGGATGGCCGGCGGACGGTGTTCGACTTCATTCCCGATCACCGGGGACTCACCTACGTCGGCCGGCTCGATGTCATGACGACCGGGCTGCTCCTCATCACGAGCGACGGCGAAGCGGTGCATCGGCTCACGCATCCGCGTTACCGGATCCCGCGACGCTATACCGCGCTCGTGCACGGCCGGTCCACGGCGGAAGTCGAGCAGGCGGTTCGCGGACGGATCGAAGTGGACGGGCGGGAAGTCGTGGCGGAGCGGATCTCGGTCCGACCCGGCAAGGAAGGGCGGAGCATTCTCGACCTGACACTCACGGAGGGACGAAACCGTATCGTTCGGCGCTGGGCTGAAGCGATCGGTCTCAAGGTGGAGCGTCTCGCGCGA
>JBDUEA010000072.1:0-14266 GCA_040002695.1 Gemmatimonadota bacterium
ACTGGTCGTCGCGATAGTTGAGCGCGTCGTAGTCGGTTTGATCCTGCGCGGCCTGCACCCTGAGGCTGTCCTTCTTCACCGATTGCTCGGCGGCGAGCGCGGCGTAACGCTGAATCGCGCTGTCCTGCGCGAGCTGCGAGCCGGCGCCAGGTCGAGGCGACGAGAGGCGGAGTTCGGTCAGGGTGGACTTGGCGATCTCCTCGCGGATGTTGCGCGCCTGGTAGAACGACCAGTGGTCGATCTTGTCGGCCTGCGCCTGCTGCATGGCCTGCCCGATGTTGTTGTCCTTGACGCTGCAGATGCCAGTGAAGGTGGCGAGGAGTGCCACCGTGAGCGCCACCCACGTGTTGAGTCGACCGGCTGCTTTGGACGCGGCATCGTCTGGCGTCCCTACGCTCTCCATCGGGTCAATGTCCATGGTGTCCTGCTTCGAGGTTATGCCGCCTGACAGCTCCCGCCGCAGCGAATCGCAACTACTTCACCACAGAGGCACGGAGAACCGGGAATGTTGGTGGGGCTGCAGGCAGCGATTTACGCCGCGAGCGATCACCACCAATTTCTTCCTCTGTGCCTCTGTGGTCAAAAACATGTGGTACAATCGCGACGTATCGCAACAGCCTCACCGCGGAGGCGCGGAGGGCGCGCAGAAATGCAAACGGCCTACTCCGGGCGTGGCCCCAGTGGGCTTGGCGCGCAGCCAGTGGGCTCGATGGTGAAGGCGATATCGACGATCCGCCAGCCATTCCCGGTGCGGGCGAGCGTGAAACTGTCCACACCGCAGTGCGAGAAGGTGTGGTCCAGATAGAAATCGTAGGGCGCCCAGACCAGCGCCATCGCGCTGCGCTGCAACACCACCGGTTCCCAGATTCGCTCGCGGAGGCGCGTCGAGCGCCGTGCCACGAAGCCCATGAAATCCCCGTTGGGGCGAGTACCTACCGACGTGGAATCGCCGCGCATGGAAATCGCGACCGTGTGTCCGTCCGTCAGAAGCATCTCGCGAAGGGCCGCGGTATCCCTGGTCTCCATGGCGAAGAAGAAGCGATTGACGACCGTGAGCACGCTGTCCCGCGCTGGCGCCGAGGTGGTGGACTGCGCTCGCGTGACGCCGAGCGGCATCGTCAGCAGCAGAACGCAGGCCTGAACCGCGCGTACCGGATCAACTAAGCGCCGTCGAAACATGGAACTCGTCCTTTTCAAGGAGGCAGGAGTGGAAAGCTCGAGGAGAATGTAAGAGCGGGAAGGGGAAACGGCGAAAGATGAAAGGCAAACGGGGAAGGACCGAAAGCCCCTACCCCTTACCCCTTCCACCTCGCCCCTTACCGCGTGTTCAGGTCCAGCTCCATACAGACATCGGCGCTGTGGTACGGCAGCACTGGGGGCAGCGGCCGGTGCGCAAAGCCCATCGCCTCGTACAGCGCGACCGCTCGTGCCAGGCGCGAATTCGAGAGCAGCATCACTCGACTCGCACCCTCGCGCCTTGCCTCGGCGAGGCAGACCTCAACGAGTCGGCGCCCCAGCCCCCTTCCCTGCGCGGACGGCGCGACCGCGAGCTTTGCGAGCTCGAACACCCCGGGCTCCCCATGCGGGATCAGGGCGCTGGTGCCGAGTACTTCCGAACCGTTGAGCGCGATGAAGAGATGCCCGCCCGGCTCGATGATGTGCGTCCACGGATCCAGCAGCACCTTCTCGTCGGCTGGCTCGAGCAGTTCGTGCTCCACCAGCCACGCCCGGTTGAGCGCCGCAAAGGCGTCCGCATGCTCTGGTCGGAACGGCTCGATCGTGATCCCCTCGAGCATGTGACTTCCTCCAGGAGAAGAGGCCGGTGACGCGTAAGGTGTGACGAGTAACGGAGACCTAACACCTAACCCCTACCACCTAACCCCTACCACCCACCACCTATCTCCCCTGCCCCGCCTCTGCCCTCCTGCCGCCCCCATCATTTCCCTCGTCCTGCTTCGCGCGGATGACACTCAGGCGGCCATCGGCCTCCAGGCAGCAGCGCTTCACCTCGGCGACCTTCTCCACGCCCTGTTCGCGCAGTTGCTCGTTCAGATCCTCGAGAGTGAGCATTTCGGCGCGGAGATTTCGTCGATTGAGACGACCATCGCGAATCAGTTCCAGCGGCGCGGGATGGAGCAGCCGATGCATGATCGGATACCGGTAACCCAGCCAATCGAGCGTGTAATTCCAGAAGAAGATCGTCCCGATGAGGACGAGGCCCTCGGTGATCGAATCGTAGTGACTCGCCATGGCGTTCTGCGCGGCGTCCGCGACGAGCACGATCATGAGAAGATCGGCGGTGCTCAGCGCTCCCGCCTCGCGTCGGAAGATTCGCAGACCCAGCAGGATGCCAAGGTAGACCAGGCTCCCGCGCAGGGCGAGTTCGAGAAGACTCACCGTCGGGACGAGCATGTCGTGCCAGTCGACTGCCAGAATCGGATGCATCGATTGATACGCAGAGTGAGAGAAAGACGTCAACGCTATGAACAGCCCTCGACATATTCGACGGCCGGCCGGATGCCGGCTCTGAAGGTCGTGACCACCTTGCCGTCGGTCTCGAAGATGACGCGGTAGTTCTGATCGGCCGAATCCACGGGAGTGTAGACCAGATAGTGTCCCTCGGGGCCGGTATACTTGTGCGGTTGCGTCGTAATCCGCCCGGGGTACATCGCCTTGATCTGCTCTTCCGTCATTCCGACTTCCGCGCCTGAGGCCGTCCGGATCCCGGTGGAGTCCACGTCCACCCGAACGATGCGCCCATCCTCGATCATGAACCTGAGACCCACTGGATCCGAAATAATTCTCGCGAATCCGCATCCGCGTCCCGGAGCGCCCGTGAGCCGGATGCCGGCCCGTGCCGCCTGGGCGACGGACATCGAGAACCGGATCCCTCCCGTCCGTCGCAGGTAGACATTCCACTCGTCGCTTTGACGTGCCGGTCGCGCCGCGTTTGCTGGTACCGTCAGGAGTACCACCGAGATCGTCGCGACCGCCGTTTGGAAACGATTCATGGCGCCAGGGCGTCCGGAGTGGGAGGTTCGACCGACAGCGCCTGAGGGCGCTCGCTTGCTTGCCGCTCTTCCAGTAGCTATTTCAAATGATCGCCAGCTGGATCCCAACTATTGCGAGACCTCGTGTGAATTCGAATTTCGGCAGCTTCCTGGTCACCGTCGTCTCCATCGGGATCGCATTCGTCATCCCGGTCGCGACGCTGATGTTCGTTCGGGCGAAGACTCGAGCTCCCGCTCCGCTCCCGCCCGCCGACCTGTCCGTATCCGAGCGCCAGGATCTGGCTGACCTCCGTTCGCGCATGCTCGAATTCGACGAAATGCAGCGAAGGCTGGGGGAACTCGAGGAGCGGGTCGATTTCGCCGAGCGTCTGCTGACCAGGAAAGAGGAATCGGGGCGTCTGGGTGACGGGCACTGAATGCTGTGCGCATCCGGCCGCTAGCGGTTCGGGATTCCCCTGATCGAGAAGATCGATGACTCCACGTAGCGCGCGGGATTGCTCGCGTCCTCGAAACGCAATCGCACATTCTCGGCGATCGAAGGTCCGAAGCCGGTAATGAAACCGACCGGTATCGTCCAGCTCAGCGAATCCAGCGCCGCATCATAGTTGAGGACGAGGTGTCCCTTGTCCTTCCCACCGACTGCGGCCGAGATATCTACCTGCCTCGGCCCCTCACCCTGCCATCGAATGACGTAGCGACGGCCCTCTTCGAGGGTATCTCCCCGGGTCGGGGCGATGACGACCAGGCCAGCGCTCGCAGGGGCAGTGCTCTCCGCTGATTTCGCCGGACTCAGAGCAGAATCGGAGCGAGACGCCGGTGCCCCGTCCTCTCGCGCTGATCTTCCGCAGCCGATCTCGGCCACCAGGCACGACACCACCAGGAACCCAGCCGCTCGGCGTCCTTCCCGGAAGGTTGCCATGCTCAGGACGGAACCACCGCCAGCATGTTCGCGTCCCGGATGATCACCCATTTCCCGTTTCGCTGCCGCTGGAGAATGGAGAGCACGGGCCCCTCGCGGACCACCGGCTTGCCGCCGCCAGCGGGGTGCATCACGACCCTGAGTTGATTCCAGCAGCAGGCCCAGTCTCCCATCACGCGAATTTCCTGGATGTCGGACTTTCCTTCGATGCGTCCCGCGGACTCTACCGACTTCGTGGCGACCGCAAAGGCGTTCTTCCCGCGCATCGGCGGCCGCCCGCTTCCGAGGAAGACGACGTCGTCGGACATCAACCCGAGAACAGTCTCGAGATCGTTCTCCAGGCTGGCCTGCATCCAGGTCTCAACCAGGTCGCGGATCGCCTGTTCATCACGGTCCATTGAAGTCCTCGCAGCATGGGGGCGCAGGCCGAATCATGCCCGCCGGGAGCAGTCGAGCTCTGCGTGCTACTACCCCGGTGTGGGAATTCCGGGAGGCTTCCGCCCGAATCCGTCTCTCTGTGCCTTCGTGGTGATTTGCCAATCATTGCCCAAGAAAACAATCACCACAGAGGCACAGAGTGATAAACTCGGGCAGAGAGTCCTCTCAAGTTTTCATACTGGAAAATTTAAGTGGCTTCCACCCAAGCCCTTCTCGGTGCCTCTGTGGTGAATTCTAAGGATGACCGCAGAGACGCGGAGCTCGCAGGGACCTTCGTGGTGATTTGCCAATCATTGCCCAAGAAAACAATCACCACAGAGGCACAGAGTGATAAACTCGGGCAGAGAGTCCTCTCAAGTTTTCATACTGGAAAATTTAAGTGGCTTCCACCCAAGCCCTTCTCGGTGCCTCTGTGGTGAATTCTAAGGATGACCGCAGAGACGCGGAGCCCGCTCATACGAGTCGGTGGGTCATCAACGCTTCGTCGAAGTAATCCGAGCCCACCTTGATCGCCCTCGGCTCGATACCATACTGCTCGAATCCCCAGCGTTCGTAGAGGCGCCGGGCACGCGTGTTGTCGGCAGCCAGTGTGAGGATGACCTGATCCACGCCCATCACGCGGGCCTCTGTGAGCAACGCTTCGACGATGGCCCCGGACAGGCCGGTGCCCCGGGCGCCCTCCCGAACGTACATGCCGAAGAGCAGCGCCTTGTGCCGCAGCTTGGCCCCGTCGAACCGGCTGATACCGCCGATCCCTTCCAATGTCGCGCCGGCAAATCCCCCCACCACCCACGCCGAAGCGAGCCGCTCAGCTACGCGCTCGATCGGAAGCCCCGCTTCGTCCTCGACGGCGATGCGAAACTGGTTCGGGTGCCGCGAGATGCCCTCGAGCCGAACCGCGTGATAGAGTGCGGCGTCCGCGGGGAGCAGACGCCGGAGTGTATGCTGCTTGGTCGAGAGCGGCGGTGTCATCCGGTCAGTGCTTCAGAGCGCAGTCATGGACGGTCAGGTTCGTCATAGATCCCGACATCGGCGACGTGCGCTCCTTCCCGGAGATTCTCGAATCGAAGACGCACTCGTTGAGTGGCGACGCGGGGAATGGCGCGGATCTCGACCGATGCGGGCCGTTGACCCGAGGCGAGATCCACCCAGGCAGAGCCGTTCCATCTCTGCCAGGTGTAGCTGGCGATCCGGCTTTCCGGATAGTCCTTCCAGCGGCCAACCGGCTCCACGAACGAGAGCGTATTGAACGATTGGTCTCGCTGGAGGGTGACCTCGAGCCAGCCCGACGTTTGCCCGTCGTCCGTGTACCAGGTCGACAGGAAGTTGCCGTCGTTCGCCTGATCGGGACCCACCGTGTCAGGATAGGAACTGGCCCGGATCGGGCAGCCGGTCGCGAGGTTGCGGGTGGTGATCACGAGGTGCCGGCCGATGGGCTCCGCCTTCCCCGGATGCTTCCATGCACGCCCGATCTCCTCGAGACGCGCGACCAGATTCGGCGCGAGTCGGCCATCGCGTCCCGGAGGCGCATTGAGGATCAGGCTGCAATGTCGCGCGTTGAGCGGCACCAGCCAGTCGTCGACCACGGTCGTGGTCGACTTGAGCGGGCCATCGATGTCCCCCTGTTTCCAGAACCAGCCATCGGTCAGCGTGACGCACGAGTAGGCCGGCACGCTGCTCTCGTTCGGAACGAGCTGCCCGGCGTTCTGCTCGAAGGCCTTGAGGTCCGTGTAATAGAGACCGCCCGCCGGATACTGGCTGGCGTTCAGGTCGGAGATGAGCGTGTCGGGCTGCAGGCGCTTGACGAGCGAATAGATCTCCCGGAACGGCATCTCCTCGTAGCTGATCCGGCTCCACGGCGCGTCCCAGCCATCGATGATGAGCGCGTTGATTTCACCATAGTTGGTGAACAGCTCGGTGAGCTGATCCTTCACCAGGCGCACCTTGTCGGGCGTGACGTCGAAATGCCGGATATCCTCCCGCATGTCGAGGATCGAATAATAGAGCGCCACCTTGAGGCCCTGCTTCCGGAAGGAATCCACGTACGCTCGAACGATGTCCGTCCCGAACCCGGTCTTCCGTATGCTGGCACTCCGCGTCTCGGTGGGCCAGAGGCAGAAGCCATCGTGATGCTTGGTAGTCAGGCATCCCCACGTCATGTTCGCGGATCGTGCGGCAGCGGCCCACTGATCGGTGTCGAGACCGGAGGGCGCGAACTGATCCGGAGCGGCGGTCGGGTCGCCCCACTCGCGCTCCTGAAAGGTCGCCATGTTAAAATGCAGGAACATGCCGAAGCGTAGGTCGAGAAATTCCTGCTGCAGCTCCAGCAGTGGCCGCCTGGCGCTCGGCGCCGCGATTGAAGGGGGAGCAGCCGCAAGCGGTGCGGCCCCGGGCAGCAGCGCCACGCCCGCCGCACCGGCGACCGAGCGACAGAAATCCCGGCGCGAAGTCATGCCGTACCTTCCGTTTCATCTCCGCCCACGAGATTGATGTCCCGCGTGTTCACGATTCGCCTTTCATAGCCGTCCGCCGCGACCGCGATCAGGGCTCGGCCCAGCCGCACCGTCGTCGTCACCTGCGCGGGAAACCAGCGGCGCAATATCGGCGCGACCGGTTTCAGCGCATCGTAGAAGAGCTGGTACCAGCGGGTCTTCGAGCGCACGCCTTTGAGCGGCTGGATGAAGCCCGGCCGAAACATGTACGACGCCCTGAACGGCAGCGCGAGGAGCGCATTCTCCGTCTGCCCCTTCACACGCGCCCACATCACCCGGCCCGTTCCGCTGCTGTCCGTTCCGAGACCGGAGATGTAGCAGAAGACCAGATGCGGGCTTGCGGCGCAGAGGGCGGTTGCCGCGGCAAGCGTGAGATCATACGTCAAGTGACGGTATTCCGGCTCAGTGAGTCGAGCGCTGGAGACGCCGAGGCAGAAGAAGCAGGCATCGTGCGAGGCAAATTCGGATTGGATGCGGGAGTAATCGAAGAAATCGGTATGGAGTAGCTCGCGGACTTTCGGATGGCCGACGCCCGCGGTGGAACGGCCGACAAGGAGGATCGAGGTCACGCGCGCGTCTTCGATGCACTCGAGCAGGGCCCCTGCCCCGACCATTCCCGTGGCGCCGAAGATGATCACCCGCATGCAAGCGCCCACCGAACACCCATGATCAGCGAGACCCTGTCGACCGCGGGCGGGCTGAGGAGATGGGACTACTTCCCCGCATCGAGTCGATCGGTGCGCTGCTGCGCCAGCATACGCTCGGTGAAATCCAGGCGTTCCTGGGCCTCACTCAGCTCCTGCCGCAGCCCGCCCAGATCCTGCTCGAGCGCATTGATCCGGTTGGCGACTTCGGGATCCGTGCCACTCGAGCGGGCACCCGCCTGGATTCTCGCGACCTTGATCGCGCCCCAGGCGATGATCGCCGTGATCGGTACCATTACTCCAAGCGAGCCCGGGTCCATAATTGCCTCGTCGCGCCTGCGTGCGGTCGCGTGTGTGGGTGAACTCCCCGGCAGAAACTACAGACCGCGACCCTCGGTCGAAAGGTCCCTCGACGCCCGCTCTGTCCTCCTGCCTTCGTGGCGGCAGCTCGTCCCCGGCCAGCAGAAATGGACCGGTAGTGAGCGCCGAGCGCCGAACAGATCAGGGGGAGGTGGCCATGGAATCCTCGCGGCCCACGCGAGCGCGGGCCGAATCCTGGGCCGCGTTCGCCTTCTGAACGACGGAGGCGCCGGGAACTTTGGATTGCCCCAGCACGCTGTCGCGCTCGTGCTCCGTGCGGCCGGTACCGGCGGTGGTGCAGCTGTGACATCCGGCGAGGAGCAATCCGAGCGTGGCGATCGTCGCGAGTCGTGTGGGCATTGATTCCGTCCCGTGAATCGCGCCTGACTGGCGCCGGTTGGTACTCACCGCGGTGAGATCGGAGTGCGAGACAGCGATGTCGCCACCGGATGCCTCGGTTGATACAGCCCCAGCTTGCCGCCGCCGGGCAAGGGGACCGAGGTCACGATTCCCCATCGTTCTTCGGACACGGGGCCGCAGACCACTTCCTTCGCGGTGAGTTCCCGGATCATCGCGTGCACGTCGTCGGTCATAAGGTAGAGTGAATGCCGGTCGTTCGATTCGCCCGGATGAAACGCCAGCTCAGCCGGTGGCAGCGCGAAGATCAGCCATCCCCGCCCCGCGTCGACAGAGGGAAACCCCAGGACATTGCCGATGAACGCCCGGTCCGCATCGGCATCGGTGCTTTCGATGATGACGTGCGCGCCACTGATCATTCGTCGCTCCGCGAATTGGATCTTTACTGTTCACACTGCGTCGGACCAAGCTGATACTCGAGCGTCAGCACGGTCGGTGGCAACCGGACCACGTGGACCTGGTAACCACGCGGACTCCACTCGGGAAACTCCTTGTGCACCACACGATCCGCAGTCGTACAGTAGTGTGCCTTGCCGTTCGCGGTGGTCTCCCGGGCGACCAGCGCCTGGAACGCCGCATCGGCCGACGCCGCCGCGATCGGCCAGCTCATTCGAATCGTGCTCAAGGTGTCGCCGCTCTTCGGAAAAAAGAGCGCGACACTCGTATCCGCGAGTTTGGTGACGCAGATCCGGAGCGTTGGCGGCTGCTGGCCCGGGGGCAGCGCGGGCGAAGGATATTTCCGGAGCAGTGCTTCGACCGGCACCTTGAGTACACCGGCGTATTGGCACTGCGCCTGGGCGGTGCCGAACGGAGCCAGCGTGATGACGATCAGGGCGAACGACTGAATCCACATAACGCTTTCTGACGCGAGAGGGTTGTCACCGGGAGCGGTGTCCAGGAACGCACCCGGCCGTTCTCGGCCAAGCCGAATGGAGCGCCATAACGTTGGGGACGACGCTCGCAATAGGCAACCGGGTCTTCCGGTGACGCTGTCACCCGCTCATGGCATCGCGAACACCGGAGAGAACGAACTGGGTCGCGACGGCCGCGAGCAGCAATCCCATGATCCGGGTGAGTACGCGAATGCCGGTCTGACCGAGCCGGGAGACGAGACGTTCGCCGAGGAGCAGGGAGACGTATGAAATGAGCCCGGTGATCACGATGGCCCCGTAGACGATGAGCCGGTGCACCCAGCTCTCCGCCTGGCCGGTGAGCACCATCGCAGTGGAGATGGCGCCGGGTCCGGCGAGGATAGGAATCGCGAGCGGGGTCAGGGCGACATCTTCCTTGGTCTCACCCTCGACCATTTCCGCCCGACCCTCCTGGGTCGAGCGCTCGCCGCGCAGCATGTCGAGCGCAACGAGCCAGAGAATGAGGCCGCCGGCGACGCGGAACGCGGGCAGGGTGATGCCGAGGCCCTGGAAGATGTAGCGGCCGATGGCGGCGAAGACGATGAGAAGGACCGTCATGGCGATACAGGCGCGGAGTGCCGTGCGCCGGCGATGCGCCGGTGTCTCGTTACGGGTGATCACGAGATAGGTCGGAATCGCCGCGATCGGGTCAACGATGAAGAGGACCGACGTGAGCGTGATCAGCGAGAATGGGACGAGATCCGTCATTCGCTTTCCCGGGGCGGCCACTCAACAAAGCAGCCACAGATGAACGCAGAAACAGAAAGACAACACTGGAGGTGTGTGAGCCAATCCTCGCGCCACGATACAACACACCAGAAGTTCTTGCGGTTTAGCAGCAATTCTTCTGCGTTCTTCTGCGGCCAGAACTGCTGATCCGCGCTCGTCCGCGTTCTTCGGCGACCGAACTATTTGCCAACCTCATGCAGCGTCTCGCCTGACTCGAGCATGGCCACGAACTTGTCCAGCCTCCGTAACCGGGTCTCCGGCTTCTTCGCGTCGTGCAGACGATACAGGATCGCGTAGCGATTCTTGCTGTCCAGTCCGGCAAAGAATTTCGCGGCGCGCGGCGATGCGTCGAGCCGTCGGCGCAGGTCAGGCGGTATCGCGATCGTGCGCTGGCTCTCGTACGCGCCCTCCCAGCGGCCGTCGGCGCGCGCCGCCTCGATGGCGGCGTGTCCGGCCGGCTGCATCCGCCCCGCTTCGATCAGCGCGCTCGCCTTGTCACAGTTTACCTTCGACCACTTGCTGCGCGGGCCGCGCGGTGTGAAGCGCTGCAGCCAGTACACGCCGTCGATCCGGGCCGTCTGCCCATCGATCCACCCATAACAGAGCGCCACGTCCAGCGCCTCCGCATGCGTCACCGACGCGACGCCGCTTCCCTTCTTCGCGAACTTGATCCGGAGCCCCGTCGACCGCGCGTGGTGCTTCCGGAGCCACGACTCCCAGGCGGACGACGACGTGAATTCCTGGATCGGCGGGTCCGGAGGAGTCGGCTTCGATTTTCGCGGTGGCACGGCAGGCTCCCTGCTCGAAATGACTCGACCCTCGCTTCCGATCGTCGGCTGCCTGGGACGCTGATCCTAGTGGGCGTCACCGCCCCGCGCCAGCAGGGAACAGGCCCCGACATTCCGCGCACTGGACGGAACGTGGTCCGCTTTGGAGCCCACCGGGGTTACAGCAAGGGGACGACTCGCTCCCCTGTGTCCATCTGATTGACTCGCCAACGGAGAACGCGCATGGATCCGCTCGAGGTTCCTCTTTCCCTGCAGGTCGCCACCCTCTTCCTGCTCGCGCTGCCGGTCGCGTGCGTCGCGTGGACGGTGACTCATGAGGAGGTTTTTCGGGAGCCACGGGAATACTGCATGCGGAGGAGCGAGAACGGGAAATCCATCCTCGTCCGCAAGTTCTTCTATCTGTTCACCTGCGAATACTGTTTCAGCCACTACGTCACGGCGGGGTTTCTCGCCATCACCGGCTACCATCTTCTGCTGCCCGGGTGGCGCGGCCTGCTGATCGGCTTCTTCGCCCTGGTCTGGATCGCGAACCAGTACATGAGCCTGTTCGCGCGACTCCGCCTCGAAATGAAGGCCGAACGGCTGGAAATATCGAAGGAGGAAATCGCGGTCGCCGAGAAGAAGCGTGACGCAGGACTGGACTCCGAACCAGTGCCGGCGACCACCGACCAGAAACCGCTCTAGCAGCTGGCAGCCCTGCGTCCGGCCTCGCACCTGGCTCGATCGGCTACCGGCTCGGCTGCAGCACCACGCGAAACCGGGCCTTGCCGCTCAGCATCCGTTCGTACGCCTCAGCCGCGCGCTCGAGCGGGAAAATCTCGTTCATCGGTCGGACGCCCACGAGGGCACTGAATGCCAGTGTGTCCTGCGACTCGATGGAGGTGCCGGAGGGCCATCCCGCGATAGACCGTCGCCCGCCGAGGAGCAGCGTCGGCGACACCTCCATGGAATCGTGCGGCGCGCCGAGGATGATCAGCTTTCCGTTGATTCCGAGGCCGCCGACGATCGCACTCATCGCGCTGCCGCTCACGACCGTGGCGAGGATGATCTTCGCACCGCCGCGTTTGGTCAGCTCCGCGGCCGCATCCTGCGTGGTGCTGTCGATGTATTCGTGGGCGCCCAGTTTCCTGGCCAGTGCCTCTTTCTCCGCACCGCGTGCGACGACAATAGTGCGAAAGCCCATGCGGGCGGAGAACTGGACCGCGAGATGTCCCAGTCCGCCCAGGCCATGCACCGCCACGAGCTCTCCCGCGCGCGCGCCGGCGTTCCGCAGTGAATTGAACGTCGTGATGCCGGCGCACATCAGCGGCGCGGCTTCGGCGGGCGTGAGCACATCGGGAATCGCCGCGAGTGCACCGAACGGCGCGATCATGTATTCCGCATAGCCGCCGTCGTATGCGATGCCCGGAACTTCCGGTGAGACGCGGCAGATCAGGAAGTCTCCTCGCCGGCAGGAGTCGCAATAGCCGCAGTGCCCGCCGTGCCAACCGATCCCGACGCGATCTCCCGTGCGCCACGCGGGGACTTGCGGCCCGAGGGCGTCAATGACGCCGGCCACCTCGTGCCCCGGCACGCGAGGGTAGCGGATGTTCGGGAAGAGTCCGTCCTTCGTGTAGACATCGCTATGACAGATGCCGCAGGCCTGCACCTTCACCCGGACCTGACCGGGACCCGGCTCCGGAATGTCCCGCTCCACCAGCTCGAACGGACCCTTTGCCTCGCGAACCTGCACCGCCCGCATCTTGGCCATCCCGCGCTCCGCATATGTGAGCTCGCCGAGTCAGCTGCCAGTGCTCAGGCAGCATCGTCGCGGCGACTGAGCTCGAACCTACTCCGTTGCGCCTCCCGCTAGCCCTGCTCGGCCAGGCCTAGCGTCCGGCGAATCCGCGCGATCTGCCGAAGGTGAACCATATCGTGCCCCGCGTACATGCGGAGCATGTGCTCGAGGCTTTCATCACCCCTTTCCTCGTGCCTCATCACCCGCTTGAACTCCTCCGGAGTCGCACCGTCGAAGATGCGCAGGTTTGAGCGCCGGAGCATCTCGAAATCCCCGAGGGCGGACTCGATGTCCGCCTGCTGATAGCGCAGCTTCTTCGCCCACAGGTCCTGGTCATAGCCCGGCAGATTTGGCCCGTCGTGCGCGAGGATCATCCGGAACCGGAACGCGCCCACGAGTTCGGCGTCAGCGAGATGCTGGGCGACTTGTCGCACCGACCATTTGCCGGGGGCCTCAGGCATGGAGAGCTGCGCTGGTGAAAGACCGGCGACGGCCTGGCGCAGAAGCGCGGCAGTCTCACCGAGCACCTCGCGCGGATTGCGTGAGCCCAGCACGGCGAAGAGGCCGGCGACGTAAACCTGCGCGGGGGTCTGGGTGGACGATGTGGCTTGGGTCATGAATCGGCATCCTATCGGGGAGACAGCGAGGAGGAGCGCAAGGGTCGAATGATGATCGTGGACAGCATGGTGGCGACCATTGTACGTGTATGACCTTCGATTCCATACACGTCGGCGCGACAGACGGTCAGCGTCCGGCCCGGGCGCAACACCCGTCCCTCTGCGAGGAACGCTTCGCCGCGGGCAGGGGCGAGCAGGTTGATCTTGAACTCGACCGCGAGCACATCGGTCTCCGGCGGCGCAAGAGTGAAGGCCGCGTAACCATTCGCCGAGTCCGCGAGGCTCGCGATCGCTCCGGCGTGCCAGAATCCGTTCTGCTGTCCGAACTGAGGAGCAAATGGCGCGCGCAGGTCGATCTCGCCCGGAGCGACGTGCGCGAGCGTCGCGCCGAGCGTAGACATCAGCGCCTGGCGTGCGAGACTCTCGCGCACGGCGGATTCATAGTCGGGGTTGGTCGGCTGCCAGGTCGTCATCGCTCGGACGGGAATCGTGTTTAACTATCACCACAGAGCCACGGAGAATACTGCCTGCACGTCAGTCTCAACTCCTTCAGAGCAAACGAAAACAATGCTCGGTCCCACCCGCATCCCTCTGTGCCGCTGTGGTGAATCGGTTTGCAGCGACCGGTAAAACCACGAAGGCACGAAGGACACGAAGGATCCGTGCAGGTTTGAAAACTGTTGCAGAGCTTCGCGTGAGCGCGCTGAGATCTCACGATTCGACGATACCTTCGTGTCCTTCGTGCCTTCGTGTTTAACAATCACCACAGAGGCACGGAGAATACTGCCTGCACGTCTGTCTCAACTCCTTCAGAGCAAACGAAAACAATGCTCGGTCCCTCCCGTATTCCTCTGTGCCGCTGTGGTGAATCGGTTTGCAGCGACCGGTAAAACCACGAAGGCACGAAGGACACGAAGGATCCGTGCAGGTTTGAAAACTGTTGCAGAGCTTCGCGTGAGCGCGCTGAGATCTCACGATTCGACGATACCTTCGTGTCCTTCGTGCCTTCGTGTTTAACAATCACCACAGAGGCACGGAGAATACTGCCTGCACGTCTGTCTCAACTCCTTCAGAGCAAACGAAAACAATGCTCGGTCCCTCCCGTATTCCTCTGTGCCGCTGTGGTGAATCGGTTTGCAGCGACCGGTAAAACCACGAAGGCA
>JBDUEA010000073.1:0-14263 GCA_040002695.1 Gemmatimonadota bacterium
ACGATCGCGATGAACATGGTGGGCACGGCCATCATAACGACCGCGACTAGGGCTCGCGGGAATGCGATCATAGAAGAGCGCTCAAGCGCCTGAACTTATAGAGTCGAAGCTTCGAGCAACGTCTCCGCCCACCGGCGGAGGCGTTTGCGTTTGTACCCCCGGATGTATTCATTCCCGGCGTGATCCCCACGCGAAACCACCAGCTGCCGCCTGATCCGGAGGCATATCGAAGAGCACCGCATCCGAAAGGGCGGATCATCGTGATCGCCCCGACCCGCGCTGCGTGCGAAACGATCGAGCTGGCGCTCGGTCTCCATCTCGACACCGTACTTGAACGCGAGCATGGTGCCGAACTCCGGGCATGGGCCGGCGCTGGCAAGGCTTTCGGGATCGTCGCCGGCACCGGCACCGGCAAGACCCTCGGCATCCGGCCGATCGCCGAGGCGATACTCGCTGAGCCGCTCAAGGTCGGAGTCGTCAATCGGGAGCGCGAAGCTACCCCGGAAACGCCGAGCTGGAATGTGGTCATCGTAACGACCGGCATCGCTCGCCGATGGTTCCAGGATGATCTGATCACAGGCCGCGACACGCTGATCGTCGATGAGATTCACCAGACGTCCGCGGAACTCGAGCTCTGTCTCGCTCTGGGGAAACGCGCTGGCTGCCGGTTCATCTGGCTCAGCGCAACGGTGGATCCCACGTTTTACGCCACCTACCTCGGGAGCTCGGAGGTACTGGAGACTACGGCGTTCGACCCTGCGCTTCGCGCCAAGGTGAAGGTGCTGCCACAAAAAGCCGACGAATTCCTCGATGACCGGTTCCTTCGTCATGTCATGCGGGAGAAACGGGGAGTCGCAGTCTTCGTCCCCACACGTGCCGAGGTTGAGAATCTCGCGAAGGGGCTGGGTGAACGGTGGCCACGGCTCAACGCCGCCTTTTATCACGGGGGCGAGCCGATCAGGGTGATCCGGCCCTTTCTCGAGGGGGAGGCGCAACGTCCCTTCCTGCTTGCAATGACGGCCGCCGGGCAGTCCGCCCTCAACGTTCGAGGCCTCGATACCGTCGTGATCTACGACGCGAGGTACGGCAACGTCGTCACTCGCGGGCGCAACGTGCTTCATCGTCTCTACCTCGGCGCCAACGAGATTCTCCAGATGGCGGGCCGGGTGCACGGACGCGTGAAAGGCGGCGAAGTCTACATTCTCTCCGACCGCGAACTGGTCTTCGAAAACCTTCGTCCGACACCACCGGAGTTTCAGCTGGCGGGAGACGCTGAGCGCGTCGCGATTACCTGTGCTGCCATGGGAGTGGATGCGAGGGATCTGGATTTGCCGGTTCCACTCGATCGAACGGCGTACCGGCGAGCGCTGGAAACGCTGACCGATCGCGGGCTCGTGGAGAATGGACGACTGACTGCGTACGGTCGTGAAGTCGAGGCGCTGCCTGTCGAACGGCCATGGGGTGAATTGCTCGTCCATGCGGAGGAAGAACTGCTGCCGGTCGTCGCGGTCTCATCGAACATCGATTCCCTCCACCGTATGACGCGGGACGAGCGGGAGCTGCACGGCGTACGTGTGAATGGCAGCGATCACCTGACCGCGTACAACCTCTATGCCGAGGCGGTGAATCAACACGGTGTGCTGGGTGAGGTGTATGGCTTGCCGCGCCACCTGTTCGAACCTGGCCTGGAAGAATGGGCGGAGAAGCGCGGCGTGCTGGTCAAATCCATCGAAGACATCGCGCTGGGGACTGCGTCGGTGTATCGCGGTCTGGAGCTTCAGCTGCCGAAGCAGCTGCCCTATGCGTCGCGGGAATTACACCAGCGGTTCGTCGACTTGCTCGCCCGGTTCATGCCGTTCGATCTGGTCATCGACGAGCGGACGAGCGACGGACAGGAGGCCCGGGTCTCACGGACCTCGGTCGCCGGCAACTGGGGAGCCGTCGCGGGGACGTTGCGCTTCTTCGCGGATCGCTTCGGGGTCCCTCGCGCCGGCATAGAAGGCACGACCATCTCATACGATCTTATTCGCCGGTACGCTCGGCAGGGTCCGCCGCGAGTCGAATTGACCGGCCCGCGAAAGCGCCAGCATCCGATCGTGGTCCGCCGCCTCGCTTATTTCGGTTTCGATCTCGACAGCACGACCGCAGACCTGGCGGATCCCGCACCCGAAGAGATGCAGCCCGCGCTCCGTGAGGCGCTCACTGACGCGCTGCTCGCGGGGGAGTCGGTGCACCCGAATCAGGGCGGAATTCGCAACGCTCTTGAGGAGGCTGGGGAACTCTGGCGGCGGTCGGGAGGAACTCTCTCCGCCGTTTCCGGGGACGCGCTTCGCGCGATCGTACGTGAGCAGCTCGACGCTGTCACGGGTTGGAGTTCATTCCTCTCCACCAGGCTGCACCTGGACCCGAACGCCCTGGTTCCGGCTGCCGCGTGCGAGAGACTGCGCATGCTGCCGCACTCCGTTCGATTGCTGGGCGACGCGATTCCGCTGGATTATGAGATCGAGGAGGGAGTCGGAGTCGTGCGGTTGCGGCTCCGGGAAGGGCAGGCGAGGCGGCTCGTGCAGAAGGACATACCGAGGCTCGACCGGCCGATTCGATTCACGGTTGTGAGAGGGAGCGGAGCCGCGATGCGCGCCGATTCCCTCGAGTCCCTCGCTGCCCAGCTCGCGGCGCAACCGAAGGAGCGCCGGGAGAGAAAACCGGGACCGCCGAAAAGAGGCAGGCGCCGTCGCGGACACTAGTCGAGCAGAGAGAGCCAGAAACGGTGGTGGGCCTCCTCGAGGGCGGGCGTCTCGATGTTCTGCAGCAGGATCATCTGGAAACCAGTGAGAGCGGCTTCGACTATCGCCCCCAGTTCCAGAGGATCTACCCCTATTCCGAGAGCCGACGCGGCTGCACGACCGAGTTCAGTCTGCGCCGATTCCGGCGGTCGAAGCGCAGTCCTCACGGTTGCATCGTTCAGAGCGGACAAACCCAGCCACGCACCATAGGCGCCTTCACTTACTTCGGCTCGAAGGTTGTCCCAGAGCCCGTCGATGGCAGCAGCTCCTCCGGCCTTGAGAGACCGGAGTTTTCTGTCGTGACGATCGGCGACGATTGTCCGGGCCATCTCGGCCAGAAGCTCGGAGCGACTTCGGAAATAGTAATGAACGAGGCCCTTGGCGCAGCCAGCTTCCCGTGCTGCGGCCGCGATCGACCAATCGTCCATGCCCTCTTTAGCCAAGACCTTGATCGATGCGCGCGCGATTTCTTTAACCATTGGATGCTATCACGTTGCGGGATGGCTGGCCGTCCAGTCAGGAAATCAATCTTAGCGACTACGCGCCTTGCCGTCCACCTGGTTCTCATCCTTGTCCACGCGCGCGTCATGCTGTTCGGCGCCGTAGGAACACTGCCCACAGGACTCCTCGAACTTCCCTGCCTATTTCGTGATCGCCTGGGCCTTGAAACGAGTGTCCTCAAACACGGTGGCGGTCAACAACTATCTGTGGCCTTTCCTGACCGCCGTCGTGGCACCGCGCATCCTGACGGATCCAATTGTCTTGGTGGGTGAATAAGCCGTTGTCCATTCTGAGACGTCATCCGACGTCTCCATGGCATTGGGAGGCGGTGCTTTCCCCAGGCCCACAAGCGGATCGTGCTGGCTGAATTGGACGGTGGTGCCAGACCGCCAAAGGGCGTAACTTCCTGAAACCCTTCTGCCGAGTGGAACGTACTCAAGCCATGCCGGATACATCGCCTCCCAGCCAGCTCCCTGCGGTTTTTTCGCCCCTCGCGAAGAGCCTCCTCGACGGATTCAGTGAAGGGGTCGTCGTGTTCGATCCTCAAGGCCGAATCCTCTATACCAATCAGCAGGCGCGTGAAGCGCTCAGCCTGATGCTCGAACCCGGTGAAGACGCCAAGAACCTGATGCCTCGCCTCGCCGCGATGGGCGGGCGCCTCCGTCCGCTCCGGATTGGTGCGCTGGAATTGGGTGAGGCGATGTTCATCCCCGGAATCGAAGGCCCCACGACCCTGGCCGATCGCGAGAAGGAAGCGATCGTCAAGACGCTCGACGCGCACAGCTGGAAACTCGCCGAGACGGCAAAACACCTCGGGATCAGTCGTACTACGCTCTGGCGCCGACTAAAGGCGTATGGCCTGCACCGGGATGGGCGCAGCAAATGGGCCCACACCTGATCGCTGTCTTCGCCGCGCTCGCCTTTTCTTCCCAGGACACACTTCCCACCTACGCCGACTCCGCCACCATGCGGCTGGTGGCGCGTGCCATGGAGCGCCACCACACGGAGGACGGCGCGGTCGCCGACTATTTCGCTCGGCTGCGTTACCGGATTTCCTTCTCTCTCGGCCGGCGGCGGTGGGCTCTCATCCCGGTTGCAGCCGTCGAGGAGCAGGAAGGCGTCGTCCATTGGCAGGCACCGAACGATCTGCGGCTGGAGATCCAGGGACGCCGCGCGGCGGCGCGCGCATCAGAATTCAATCTCTCGACGATATTCGACCGCCCGTGGTTCGTCCCCCGGGCTCTGGGCGACTCGGTGCGCATCTTCGGCAATGAAATTCCCGAGCGAGCCGCGCTTCATCCGCTCGCCTCGGATGGACCGATCTGGTACCACTACGAGATCGTGGACAGCATCAGGGTGCAGAGCAGTGCGGGACTTCCGCTCCGGCTGATCGCCGTCGAGGTGACGCCGAGGCGAGACGGGCCGTCGCTCATAGTAGGGAAAATGTGGCTGGATCAGGAAAGTGCTGAAGTGGTGCGGTTCTCGTTCCGATATGTGGGGACGCAACTCTGGGTTACTCCCGATGGGACCTCGCGTAGGGATTCTTCGGAGGCCCGGCGCGCCAACACCTGGGCCAACCGGATAGTGAGCGTGGACGCTGATCTCGAGTATTCGCTGCAGGACGGGAAGTATTGGATGCCGTATCGCCAAGTCATTTCCGGGAAGGTTCAGGTCCCCATCATCGGGGATTTCGTCCTACCGTTCGAAGCGACAACGACCTTCAGCGAGTATCGAATCAACACCGGGCAGCGGATCGCGTTCACGACTCCGCTTCCGGATTCGGGCACCAATCAAGACAGCATCAAGACCTCAACGCGACAGCATCGAGACTCCGTTCGTGCCGAGCGGAGGAAAAGGGGTGAGCAGGGCGGTGAACACCCTGATACCATCGGACCTCGAAATTTTGCTGGTCACTGGACTGGAGGGCGGTTCGAAATTCACCGGTCGCCCGCGGACTCGCTCTCTCGTTACTCGCAATGGGGCGACAGCCTCCGGCTCGAGACCGACCCCGAAGAGGCCCGTCGCATTCGCGAGGTTCAGGCCGATCTGGCCGGGCTCGCCGAGCATCTTCCGGATGAGTTGACGGGGAGGCGGGGCGCCGGAATCGCCTATGACCGGGTCGCGGACATCGTGCGATACAACCGGGTGCAGGGCCTTTCCCTGGGACTGGGATACCAGGTGCGAGTCCCATGGACCTCCTTCACTACTGCCACCGGCACCGCGCGATATGGGTTCAGTGACAACCGGATCACTGGGCGTTTGAGCATCGTTCGAGACGCACCCGCGGGAAGGATCAGCCTGAACGGCTACTCCGAGATCCGCGAGATCGACCCGTTCGTTCGCGGCCAGGCGATCGGAAATTCGCTGAACGGAATCTTCGCCGGGCACGACAACGGCGACTACTATCTCGGAGCCGGCGCTTCGCTGGGGCTGGAAAAATCGCTCTCTCGCGGACTCGAGCTGACCCTGGTCGGCCAGGTCGAAAGGGCGTCAAGCGTTCAGCGCCAAGCGAAGTCCAGCATCAACGATTTTCTCGGCGGCTCAGGTCGTTTTCCGCTCAATCCGCAGGTGAGCGAGGGCACGCTCTCGGGAATCGGTGGGCGACTCGACGGATACTCCCGCAGAGCGCGGTGGTCGATCGGGGCCGATGTGCTCGGCGGATCTCCCGGGACGACAGGACGCCTCTTCGGCGAGTGGAGACAGCCGCTCGGTCCTCGCCGCGCCGGTCTCGTCGTCGACGCGAAGGCAGGGCTCGCCACTCAACCGGTACTTTCGCAGATGGCGTTCCGACTTGGCGGGCTCAACACAGTCCGCGGTTTTGAATACGGCGTGGTTCAGGGCCAGGCGTTCTGGTCGCTGCAGGCCGATCTGGCTCTTGGGCATCGCCGGGTGCGCCCGGTGATCTTCGCCGATGCGGGCCAGGCCGGTTCCACCAGTGATCTGTTTCCGGGGCGCGTGCTCTCAGGAGGAGGCGTCGGCCTGTCCTTCCTCGGTGGGCTGATCCGGTTCGACGTGAGTCATCCGATCACGCCGAGCGGCGGCAAGGCGCGTTTCGATCTGGTGTTCAGGGCACCACGCTAGCGCCCGAAGTTCGGCCGCTACTCCGCCGTGATCCAGCCGGCGGCATCGACCTACCGCGGGGATGCGCCACCCGCGTACCTTCCCCGCCATGCAGCCACGCCCGTTCATTATAGAGGAATATGTTCGCTGGTCAGACGTCGACATGGCCGGCATCATTTTTTACGGGTCGTACGTCCGCTTTTTCGAGCTTGCCGAGACCGAA
Organism: Gemmatimonadota bacterium; assembly: GCA_040002695.1. Lineage (GTDB taxonomy): Bacteria > Gemmatimonadota > Gemmatimonadetes > Gemmatimonadales > GWC2-71-9 > JBDUEA01. The sequence continues at coordinate 6,568 of JBDUEA010000073.1, forward strand.
TTGTTCCGAGCGGCCGGGCTCCCCTACGGGACGCTCTTCGAGACGTACAACATTTTTCTTCCTCGCGTGCAGGTCCACACCGAATTTCACTACCCGCCGAGGCTCGATGATCATCTCAAAGTGGCGGCGTACTTCGGTCGGATCGGCAACAAATCCCTGACAATGAATTTCGATGTCGTGCACCCGGGTACGGGCCGGCTGTGCGCGGATGGACGTCTGGTCCTGGTCTGCACCGACCGGACCGATCTCAAGTCACGAGTGCTTCCGGAAGGGCTCGTAGAGCTGCTGCGTCCGTTTGCGCTGTCGATCTCCGATGCCCGGGCCCAGCTGGGACTCGCCGAGTGAAGTTGCAATCCTGGTTGTTGCTCACGGCTGCACTGGAGCTTGTGGGGTGCGGCACCGGGTCCGACGGTGGCCGGCTCGAGGCGAGTTGGAGCGGAGGCCCGGATACCGGTCGCATCAGCGCTCCAGCAGTCGCGCGATGGTGCGCCCCGGGCCACCGTCTCGAGGTGACCGCCGTGCTCGGAGACACGGGAGTGGGTGTCGTCGTCTACCCGACGGACTCGGTCCGTTCCGGGACCTACAAGGTGTTCAATCCAACGGGTGCGGCGTTGCGTCCCGGTGCCGCAATCGCGGCGCGCTGGTTCACGGAGACAGCGATTCGAGGGGCGCAGGGAGATTCGGGCACGGTCACACTCGAGACCGATCGCAACGGAAGACTTTCAGGAACGGTGTCCGCCGCGACGCTGGGCGTCCCCGGTCTCACGAAGGGACGCATGCGAGGCAGCTTCTCGGACCTCGAGGTGCAGAAGGCGCTGCCGTATGGGTGCGTCGCCGACTCACTGCACCCGGTCAAAGATTCGAGTGTAAGTTAGATCATGGAGTCCACCTACTTCCGTAAAGGATTCGGCCTCAAGGCCGACATCGAGCAGCGGCTGACCGCCGACTATCACAGCACGATCGTGGATGCGTTGCGGGCCAACGACTACACGTTGACCGCCGGGCATCTGACTTTCCGGCTCGCGCGGGAGTTCGGGTTCTGCTACGGCGTCGATCGTGCCGTGGACTATGCATACGAGACCCGCACCAAGTTCCCCGAGCGGCGACTCTTCCTCGTCGGCGAAATCATTCACAATCCCCATGTCAACAGCAAGCTCAGGGACATGGGAATCGAATTTCTTCAGCACGATGCGAGCGGCCAGTTCGATTTCACGAAACTGACGGCAGAGGATGTGGTGATCATGCCCGCATTCGGCGTGACCGTGAAGGACTTCGAGCGGCTCCGTGCGGTCGGGTGCGTGATGGTGGACACGACGTGTGGCTCGGTGCTCAACGTGTGGAAACGCGTCGAGGGATACGCACGTGACGGATACGCGGCGATCATCCACGGGAAGCACTATCACGAGGAGACCAAGGCCACAGCGAGCCAGGTCACCAAGTATCCCCGCGGCCGCTATCTGGTGGTCTTCAACATGGAAGAGGCAAAGCGGGTCTGCGATTTCATCGAACGCGGGGGCGATGCCGAGTCGCTCGCGCGGGACTTCGCAAAAGGAGTGAGTCCCGGCTTCGATTTCTCGACGGACCTGGAGCGGGTGGGCATCGCGAATCAGACGACCATGCTCTCGGGGGAATCGCTCGCGATCGCGCGGGAATTCAGGATGAGCATGGCACGGCGGTATGGGGAAGAATCGCTCGCCGATCACTTCCGCAGTTTCGACACGATCTGCTCGGCGACGCAGGAACGTCAGGACGCGATGGTCGCGCTGCTCGAGCAGCCACCCGATCTGATGATCGTGGTTGGCGGTTACAACTCGAGCAACACGACGCACCTGGCCGAGCTGTGCCGGTCGAGAGGAGTTTCGACTTATCATATTGAAGATGCGGCCGGGATCGATGTCGAGGCCGGCGTGATCAGGCACCGGCACCCCGGACAGAAACTCGAACTCGCGGAAGCGGACTGGCTTGGCAGTTCACGGATCATCGGCATTACGGCCGGCGCATCCACGCCCAACAACAAGATCGGCGAGACGATCGCGCGGATCTGCGCGGCGGCCGGCATTGACCTCAACTCCGCGGCCGACAGACAACCGTAGTTTATCCAGCTTGCCGACACCGCTCCACGCACGCGTCGTCGTACATCCCTCCGGCAGCATTCACTCTTCCTCTTTGCCTTCTCCGCAATGTCCTTCCGCCAGATAACCGTCTCCGGTCTTCCCGCCATCGCGCTTCGCTCGGAGCAAATCGAAGCGATCGTCATCCCGTCGCTCGGATCGAAGATCAGCAATCTTCGGCGGTTGCGCGGGCGCGAATGGTTGTGGCGCAACCCGCAGATTCCGCTCTCGCTGCCGCGCGAAGGCGCTTCGTATGTCGAGACCGCCGACAGCGGCGGATGGGATGAATGCTTTCCGACCGTCGGTGCGTGTCCGATGCCCGGCGGAGATCCGGACGATGCACTGCTTCCGGATCATGGTGAGTTGTGGAGTTCCCTCTGGACGAGCGAGGTGTACGACCATGATGGGGGCACGACCCTCTCGAGCCGCGTGGAAGGACGACGCCTGCCGTATTCGTTCACGCGTCACCTGACGCTTGCTGCTTCAGGTTGCGAAATGGTTCTTCGGTATCAGCTCGAGCACCTCGGACCCGTTGACTTTCCGTTCCTCTGGTCCGCCCATCCATTGTTCAATATTCAGCCGGGATCGCGGCTCACGCTTCCAGGAGTGTCGCGGGTGCGTGTGGACGCGGTGCACGGACGCGACGACATCGCGCCCGGAATGACGATACAGTGGCCGCTCGACGGCGACAGTGACGGATACCTGCACGGCGGCCGAAGCGGATGGGCAGCAAAGGTTTTCGCCGAAACGAGTGGCGGGCGAATGGTTCTCACGGATCCCCTGAAAGGCGAACAGTTTGAAATGACCGTAGATGCTTCGGCGGTCCCGCAGATCGGCGTATGGATCAACGCGCAGGGCTGGGCGCCGCCGGGAATGCGCCCATACGAAAACATCGGGGTGGAACCGTGTATCGGCGCTCCGGATCGCCTCGATCGGGCCGTCAATGATTGGCACATGGCCTCGATACTGCGGGTAGGCGAGGCACGCTCGTGGACGGTTACGGTCGCTCTTCGGGAAGCCGTTGATTAGCGCCCAACCCATTCGCGCGGTACTATAGGCGCTCCCAAATCCAGCCCTGGACTCATGCGCTCAAGACACGATGCCAACGCGTTCGTGAACGCCGCACTCGAATCGCTGCCCGACGTGACGTCGAAGCGGATGTTCGGTGCGCGGGCGTATTTTACACGGGACCGGATGTTCGCATTCCTCGTGGAAGAAGCGGTGGTGCTTAAACTTCCCGAGCAGGCACGACAGGAAGTGCTGGCGGAGCGGATCGCCCGTCCTTTTCTCACAGGCGATCACCCTGCATTCGGTCGGTGGGTCGAGGTGGGGATTCGTGCGCAGGAGACCAGAGGCAGGGTACTGGAACTGACGAAACTCGCGCACCAGGCCGCGCGCTCGCCTGATCGCGAGGGACCGAGGAAACGACGGGCGAGCGCGAAGCGACGGAAGCCGGTCGGGAGGCAGGCAGGAAACGAGTAGCGAACGATCGATGAACGGTACTGCGCAGGGGAAGCGACAATGTTTCGGCGGCGCGGAGCATGGATCCGGGCCGCCGTTGTATTTCAGGCCATCGCGCGTTCCGTCAACAGCCGCGCCACCGCGGCGATAGTATGCGGCGCGCTGCCCTCGGCCCGGTTGTTCACGATGATATACGCGGGAATCCGCAGTTTGAGCGCCTGCTCGATAATGCGGGCGATGCCGAGGCGAAGCTCCGGATTCCGATCCTGTATGCGGTCGTATGGCGCGAAGGCGTCGACTGCCTCGTCATAACTCCGGCCGGGACGCAACAGTGCCCGGACGACCGTGAACAGGGCGGGCATGGACCCCGGGAGTTCGAGCTGCTCTCCGATCGGCGGCATGCGGGTCCATGAATTGAACACGTGGGCGACGCCATGCTCACGCAACACCGCGAAGTACGGCGGGGCGAGAAACTCCTGATTCCGGAGCTCCACCGCATACCGGCCTTCGCGCGGCAACCGGGAGAAGAATGCGTCGAGACGATCGGCGAATGCCTGCGCGGTGAGCCCGGACGCCCGGCCGATCGTCTGAAATTCAAAGACGAACGGACCAGCGTGATCCCCGAAGTGCTCCTGGAATGGTGCGTAGACCTCCGCGAGAAAAAGATCGGCGTTGAGAAAATCGGGATTGTCTTCGCCGCCCCGAGTCTTTTCCCGCGCCTTGCTGAAGGTATGCACGGTAATACGGTCCCAGACCTTGCTTACGCAGGGAAATCCCGCGGGCAGGTGCTGGGCATAGCTCAGCAGTGTCTTGGGCGTCGGCGGCGTGTAGAAGCTCGAATCGATGCCGACGGTCCGGAAGAGCGGGAAGCGCGAATACTCGTCGAGCATGCGCGCGGCGGCGCCGGTCTTGGGATACTCGCGATGATAGATGAGCCCCGTCCAGCCAGGATACGTCCAGGACGAGGTCCCGAAGCGAATGTCGGGAGGCACCGTCTCAGCGAGACGGGTGAACTCCGCCGGTGGGGCGTCTTCGGAATCGGACATCGGCGCTCAGCTCGAGGAAGTGCCGGACAGGTGAGAAAGAGTCGTCGCCCTCGTGGGGGCCTCGGTCGCTACGGTCCTAGCGGGCAACGATCCGGTAGACGCCGCCTCCCGCTGTGAGCACATACAGTTCGCCGAGGGCATCCTCGCCGAGGCTGGTGACGTTGCCGCCGGGTGCCAGCCCGGGCCATTGCAGCTGACTGACGATCTGGTCATTCTGCCACCGGAAGCTCCGCACCCAGCCCGCGCAGTAGTCGGAATAGAAATAGGTCCCCTGTATGCTCGGCAATGCGGCCCCCCGGTAAACGTACCCACCGGTCACGGAACAGGCGCCGGCACTGTGCGTGTAGTCGAGCACGGGCAGTGTGAGTCCCGTGGTGTCGCAGGGATTGCCGAAGCACACGTTTCCTTCCATCCGGTTCCATCCGTAATTCTGCCCGCCAGGATTTCCGGCCGGCGCGACATCGACCTCCTCGTGTGCGTTCTGTCCGACGTCGGCGATATACAGGTCTCCCGTCTGCCGGTCGAAGCTGTAGCGCCACGGATTCCGGAGGCCGTAATTCCACAGCTCGTGGGCGTTGGTGGAACTCGTCGCCCAGGGATTGTCGGGCGGAATCGCGTAGGCGCCGGCGCCGCTGACGTCGAGGCGGAGCAGCGAGCCGAGCAGGTCGGTCAGATCCTGGCCGTGCCCCTGAGGATCACCGCCGCTTCCTCCGTCTCCGAGACCGATGTACAGATATCCATCGGGACCGAACGTGACCATGCCACCATTGTGATTTTCGTACGGCTGGGGAACGGTGAGCAATACCTGCTCGGCCGGATCGGCCACGCTGGAATCCGCGGACACGTGAAATCTGGAGATGATGGATGTGCCGCCGGCCATGGCGCCCTGGGGGCTGGTATAGTCCACGATGAACCGCCCGCTCGTGGCGTAATCGGGATAGAAGGCCATGCCGAGCAATCCCTGTTCACCACCGGTGGAGACGAGGGCGCTGATATCGAGAAAAGGTGTGGGAAGGAGGACGCCGTGTTCGATGATCCGGATCCGGCCGGCTTTTTCGACGACGAACAGCCGAGCAGTATCGCCGGGAGGGGCGGTGAGGTACACCGGCATCGACAGCGCCGTGGAGACAGCCTGCAAGGTGAGCGTCGTGTCAGTGGCGATCGGCGGTGTCGTTCCGGTAACGTGGTCCGCGCAGGCGGGGTTCAGGACAAGCAGGGACAGGAGTGCCAGAGGCCAGCGGGGGAATAGCATCGAGGCTCCAGCATGCTGAAAAACGAGTAACATTGCGAGGAACGGCACGGTTTCGGCCCCTGTGAGCGTGTCCGGTTGGGATGCCGGGGCTCCGCGGACGGTTTGAATGTCCGTCGGACGAATCTTACCCCGAACGCGTTCCAGGACCGAATATGTCGGAGACGTCAGCGTCCGGGGCGTCTGGCACCGAGCTTGTCGAGCATACGCTCCAGGCGATCGAGATGGGTGAGTGTCACCGTGATCGCGCCGAATTCTTCCTCCACCCGGCCGCGAAAGATGAAGGGCCCCTGGTCGAAGAGGACGTGTCCCCGCGCACGATAGATCTCGGGAAACAGCACCGCTTCGACGAGTCCCTCTCCATCATCGAAGGTCGCGAATTCCATCGGTTCGTCGGTGACCGTGTGCACCGGCTTCGCGGTCGTCAGCATCCCCGCCAGCAGCACGGTCTTTCCGACATGCCGATGCAACTCCGGCGTGCGGCAGATCCGGAAGCGTCGCAGCTCCTCCGCGTACAGGTCCATAGGGTGACAGTCGGTAGTGAAGCCGAGCGCGGCGAATTCTTCGCGCCGTCGTCGCTCGGCGGGATATTCGCGGAGCATGGGCACCGCGAGGTAGTGTTCGTCCGCCGACTGTGCGGGGCGTTGGGCCGGAACGATTTCCACGGAGCGTTCTACTTCGGCGGCGAGTTCCCCGGTGTCCCGATCGAGCCAGCTTTCCATCTGGTCGCCGTTCCGGCGCTCCTTCGCGCCAACCGACTCGGCGTCCACCATCCAGAGCAGCATGGGGCGAGTCCACTCTCCGGCGATCGTGTCGCAGGCGCCGACCTTGATGAGCGTGCGGAGGTCCTCGGCGGAGAGTCGCGCCCGGTGCCGCAAGTCGGCGAGCGAGGTGAATTGACGGACCGGCCGGCCGGACCCGTCCCTGGCTTCGAGCAGGCGCCGGCAGCCATCGGCGGAGAGTCCCTTGATGAACTGCAAGCCGATCCGGACTTCCCGATCATGCCCCTCGCAGCGATACGCGCTCGCATTCACGTCGGGCGGATGCACGGTGAGTCCCATCCGCATCGCTTCCGCGACGTACGCGAACGGATGATAGAAGCCACCGCCGTTGGCGAGCACCGCAGCCATGAAATGCGCGGGATGATGAGCCCGCAGGTAACAGGAATGCTGCGCGACGCGGATGTAGGAGCAGGAGTGCCCCTTGCAGAAGCTGTATCCCGCGAATGACATGATCATTTCCCAGACCCGTTTGGCGGTCTCGGGATCCCGGCGCAGTCGATCGGCGCCGGCGAAAAATTCCTCGGCGTAGGCCACGAGCTGCTTTACGGGCCGCTTCTTGGAGAGTGCCTTCCGGAGGCCATCGCCGGTAGCCAGTGGCATGCCCGCGAAGACCGAGGCGACGTTCACGACGTCCTCCTGATAGACCATGACGCCGAAGGTGCTCGCGAGTGTATCGCGCAGCGAGGGGTCGAGCGGCTCGTACGGTTTGCCGTGCAGGCGCTCGAGGTAGACGCGGATGAAACGATTCGACGCGGGCCGGATGATGCTGGTGTTGAGGACGAGCAGCTCGAAGGTATCGGCCTTCGATTTGGCGCAGAGCAGGCGTGAGGCGGGCGACTCGGTGTAGAAGACGCCCATGGTGCGGCCGCTCCGGAAGAGCGCGCGGGTGGGCTCATCGTCCTCAGGATCCGCAGTGGTATAGTCGATCTGGTGACCGGTCCGCGTACGCACCGATGCGATCGCATCGCGAATCACGGCGAGGGAGCGATTGCCGAGGAGATCGATCTTGACCAGCCCCGCGTCTTCCGCGCCATCCTTCTCGAACTG
>JBDUEA010000074.1:0-14119 GCA_040002695.1 Gemmatimonadota bacterium
CCCCGCCCCCCGCCCCGTCGCCCATGCCCACGCGAAATTGTGCCCGCCGATCGGCCCGAATGCATCCAGTATTTCGCCACAGAAGTAGAGGCCCGGATGTTTCCTGCTCTCGAACGTGCGCGGATTGACCTCACCCAGCGCCACGCCTCCGCCTGTCACCTCGGCCTTCTTGTAACCCTCGTCCCCCGTCCATGGGAGTGCGCACCGGGTAAGCACGTCGATCAGTGCGCGACGCTCCTCGCGCCGGAGCTGATCGAGCGTGCGGTCGGCGGGGATCGCCGCAGCTTCGAGCAGCACGCCGGCGAGTCGAGCGGGCAGTTCCCGGCGAAGAATCGTGATCACGTGCGCGGCGGAGCGTTCGGTCAGCAGATTCTCCCAGGCGGCGGCATCGAGAGCGGTCCAGCATGCCGTGATCGGAGCGTGCATGCCGGCACTGCGCGACCGGACAGCGACATGGGAGATATCCAGCACTGACGGCCCGCTGTATCCTCGATGGGTAAAGAGAAATCCGCCCTGCGTGGTCGTTCGCCGTCCCTCCGACACCGACTCGAGCTGTACATCGAGCGAAACCCCGGACAGCTCGGCATGAACCGCGGGATCAGCGGTGAGGGGTGTGAGCGCTGGATATGTCTCGTGCATGACGTGGCCGAGGGACCGGGCCAGCCGAAGCCCGACACCGTCGCTGCCGGTGGCGGGAACGGACAGTCCGCCGCTGGCGAGGACGACGCGGCTCGCATCGAGGGCCTGGCCTCCGTCCAACGTGACGCGCCAGTGTCCATCGTCAGCGCGAATCAGATCGCGAACGACGGTGTCGAAGCGCAGCTCCACGCCCCGCGCCTTGGCAAGTGTGAGCAGTCCGTCGCGTATGTCTCGCGCCTTGTTGCTGACCGGGAAGAGTTTGCCAGTTTCCTCTTCGAGCGCGAGCGGAACGCCGACCTCCTCCTCGAAGAACTTGCGCTGCTCTTCGAGCGGCCAGGAGCGGAGCATGTTCCGGAGCGTGTGGGGCGATGAGTCGGTTACAAATCGTTCCGGCTCGAGCTTCGACGGGAGGACGTTGCAGCGTCCGCCGCCGCTGATGAGAATCTTCCGGCCGCCGTCCTTTGTGCGCTCAAGAAGCAGCACAGGCGCGTCTCCGCCCGTCGCGAAGATCGCGGCCAGGATTCCCGCCGCTCCGGCGCCGATCACGACAACTGGATGCCGCGGCAGGTCGCCCTGCGCGGGTCCATCTCCGGGAGTTCCTGTCACCTGATACCTGTCACCTGTGACCTCCTTATATTCTCCTCACCCTCACATCGCCGGCGTCATGAAGACGATCATCGAACCGTTCAAGATCAAATCTGTCGAACCCATTCACCTCACTACGCGCGAGGAACGCGAGGCGAGGCTCAAGGCCGCCGACTATAACGTCTTCCTCCTCCGCTCCGCGGACGTGCTGATCGATCTCCTGACCGACAGCGGCACCTCGGCCATGAGCTCCGAGCAGTGGGCCTCGATCATGCGTGGCGACGAGTCGTACGCCGGCAGCCCTTCGTTCTATCGGTTCGAGACCGCGGTGCAGGATATTTTCGGCTTCCGCCACGTGCTGCCGACGCACCAGGGTCGCGCCGCCGAGCGGATTCTTTTCAATGTCATGTGCAAGCCGGGAGACGTGGTCCCCAACAATACCCACTTCGATACGACGAGGGCGAACGTCGAATTCGTGGGGGCAAAAGCGGTGGACCTGGTGATTCCGGAAGGCCGGATGCCGGCGGTGCGCCATCCGTTCAAGGGCAACATGGATGTGCCGGCGCTGGAGCGGCTGATCGCCGAAGTGGGACGCGAGCGCATTCCGCTCTGCATGCTGACGGTGACCAACAACTCCGGCGGCGGGCAGCCGGTTTCCATGGCGAACGTGAAGGCGGTGAGCGCGGTCTGCCGGAAGCACCGGATTCCACTCTATATCGACGCGTGCCGATTCGCCGAGAACGCGTATTTCATCAAGTTGCGGGAGCCGGAGTACGCGGCGCGCTCACCGATCGAGATCGCGCGCGAGCTGTTCAGTCTCGCCGACGGCTGCACCATGTCCGCCAAGAAGGATGGCATGGCGAACATCGGCGGGTTCCTGGCGACCAACGACGACCTGCTCGCGCAACGCGAGCGGGATCTGCTGATTCTGACGGAAGGATTTCCGACCTACGGCGGGCTTGCCGGACGGGATCTCGAGGCGATCGCGGTCGGACTGCACGAGGCGCTCGACGAGGACTACCTCCTCTACCGCATCACCTCGACCACCTACCTCGGCGAGCATATCTCGAAGGCCGGAGTTCCCATCGTGCAGCCGCCGGGCGGCCATGCCGTTTACATCGATGCGGCGGCATTTTTCCCCCAGATCCCGCCGCTCGAGCTGCCGGGGCAGGCGCTGGTTGCCGAACTGTACCTGGAAGCGGGAATCCGGGCCGTGGAAATCGGCACCGTGATGTTTGGCCGGCGTGATCCGGTCACCAATGTGGAGACGCCGGGACCGATGGAGCTCGTGCGACTCGCGATTCCGCGGCGGGTCTACACCCAGAGCCACATCGACTATGTCGTCGAATCGATTCTCAACGTGTGGGAGCGGCGGGAGGCCGTGCGAGGGTACCGGTTCCTGGAGCAGGCGCCATTTCTGCGGCACTTCACGGCGAAGTTCGCGATGCTGTGAGTTCGCGGGTGCCCTGAGTAATTCCTGACGGAGGCCTTCGGGCCTCCTTTTTTCTTGCTGGTTTCAGACCAACTGCTGGCGTAAGCCCGGAGGTTCAGCCGCCATTCTCGCCGGGGCGGGCGGTTTCGACCAACGGTGCGTGACGAGGATCACCTGAGGCGCTGTCCATCTTCTCAGACCGTGGCATCGGCATCCGGTCGATCCCCAGAATCAGGCGGAGGGGCCATCTGACGTTGAGCGGCGCAATCGGGGCCGGCGGCGGCGTCTGATCTGACATCAGGACTCACAATCAGTGCGGGGAGGATGGTTCACGGGCTTCTTCGCTATATAAAGCGTAAAACGGCGGAGAAACCGGACATCCGGTGCGATTGGAAATACTCAGCGTGACTCTGATGCGCCTTCCGGCTCGAGGAAGCCGAGGATCACCAGGCCGACGCCGAAGGCGAGCGTTACACCTACTCCACCCGATGAAACAAACTGGTAGGTATCACGAGGCAAAAATCGCAGCCCTGTGAGCACTCCTGCGAGGATGAGAAAAAGAACCGGGAGCAGTGCGCGTCGAATGAGCTCCGGGGTTGGCACGGACGGCTGCCGGCGCACCCAGCGCCGGGTGGCGGCGGTGAGGACTATGAGGCCGAGTATGGTGCTCACGTGCTGAAGGACGGTGAACCAGGGCACGATCAGCGGACCGATGTAGGCCGGCCACTCGAGCTGCGGCAGGAGGCGGACTCCCCAGCCATTCGGATGCGTGAGTCCGTCCCATGCGATGTGAGTGAGTGCACCGAGCAGAATCGCGCAAGAGGTGGAAAAGAATGGCGTTCCAGAAGGGAGACGCAGCTTCCACTGGGGAGGCAGAAGTCGTTCGGCGCCCATTCGACCGTACCGGTCGAAGAGCCAGAGGCTCAGCCATCCGGCCGGAAGACAGACGGTAATCAGTCCGGGGAGCGTGTGCGCGAAGTGGCCGACCGTGTTGAGGTGCAGGAAATACTCGTAGTCGGGTGTCGCCGCGCCGATGATGAGCGCGGCGAGCCGGAGATGACGACGGCTGGCATACCAGATCGGGAGAGCAGCGGCAGGATGGGCGAGAGTAAACGGCATTGCCTGAAGAGTACACCGGGGCCGGTGTCGGTTTCATCCCGCGATCGGCATGGCGCCGGTGCGAGTCCACTACGCGCACCGGAGGAAACGGGGTCCTGCTCGTCAACACCGCGCGTCCGCCGGACTAGGTATGCGACGCGAATGCGGGAATCCGGCGGTACCGGAAACCCAGGACGGATGCCGGCCGCTGTCGCCCTCCGTCAGCTCCCTACCGGTTTCAATTCAGATCGGGGTTGCCAGGCCGCCGCTCATGCGCGCGCCATACGATGGGGAAGACCGAGCTGCCATCCGGATTCATGATCAAGGAGCTTTCGATCCCGGGCATTCATCCGCGTCATAGAACTGGCGTTCGCCGGGAGGAACCGCAAGCCCGTCGACGATGAACGAATTGCCATACCCGGCAGGGTCGCTGTACCAGATGCGGTCCCAGGGAATATTGCCATTGAGGGAGAGCGCGTAGGTCGAATGCAGGAGATAGGGGAAGTTCGTCAGCTTGAGGGCCGTCGTGTGGCGGGTGAACGCCACCAGCAGATCCGTCTGACAGCTTCGCTGGATCTGGTTGCCGCTGAATGACACGTCCATGTCGCCTTTGAGCGCGGTTTCGGGAACGGGAAACGCGGCGTCCACCTCAATGCCGAATCGGTTGTGCACCAGGAGATTGTTCTCCACCGTGTAGTGCCCGGAGCCGAGCACATTCGGCGCGCCTAGTCCGACGGCACCGAACCGGATGCCGGCGCCGATCGGCAGGAGATCGTGGTCGTCGACTTCATTGTTGCGGATGTCGGCCGAGACTTCGGCGGTCGCGGGCAGTTCGGATGTCTGCATCCCGGGGGCGCCGGGAAGCCTTGCGATGGGAATCGTGAGGATCCCCTCGAGAGCACCAGCCAGCAACCGGTTGCCGGTGACCTGGTAGGCGCCGGGGCCGGCCAGACACATGTCACAGAGCGAAGTGCCGGCGATCTGATTCTGCGCGATGATCGCACGGCTCTCCCGTAAATCGAATGGGACATCGAACGGTCCCTCGAAGCGGTTGCCGCGAACCACCAAGCCCGTGACCCGAATCGAGAAGACGGCGAATTCCCAGAACGCAGTCTCGGGATTCTGCCCGGCCCGGAAGACGAATCCCTCGACGACGAGTCCGTTGCCGGCCGGCCCGTTGAGGTGGCCGTTGGCGAAGATGATCGGGGCGGAGGCGCCATCATCCGCATACGTCGCGGGTTCGACTGGCACTACCGAGGTCGCGACAGTTCCGACTCCGTTTCCAGTGGCGCGGCCCGTGGCATCGAGCTGCATGACGAAGCTGCCGTGCAGCGTGATATCCGGCACGTCGACGACGAACGGCAGTTGCTCGAGGGTTCGGTTCGTGGTCGGCAATGCCGTCCCGGCATATACCCCATCCGCAATGTTGATCGTGATGCGGCAGGCCGCGGAGCTTCGTTCTCCGCGCGCGAGTCGTCCGGCGCGGGCGGAAGCCACGGCATCGGTGATCCGCCGGAAGTGGATGCCATCCTCGGGCTGACCGCCGGCATGCGAAACCAGGAGGCCCGTAGCGTAATCGCCATGACTGGCCGCGGCGGCCAGTTGTGAGCGATGAATCCTGGTGATCGTGCCGGCCGAGCCGGATCGATGGCAGACCGAGACCGAATCGTCCAGCGCAGCGCTGGCCTGCTCCTCCGGAACGGCCGTTGGCGGCTCCTTCGCGCACGCGCCGAGCAGCGTGAGGGTACCGAGCGAGGCGAGCAAGACCCACGGTGAACGATCGAAGTGTGTGCGCATATTGCGGTCCCATCTAAGGGTGACGGCCGACGTTGAAGAGTTTCGAGATTCAAATGGCGCCGGCGCCTGCCATGTTTCTTCTAATGCACCCGGCGCATCAGGGAGTCGTGCTTCGCGGATGCGTTCACATTCGGAGCCGGAAGGGACTGGCGCTCCAGCCGCAGTACGACAGATCTCCGACCGAGAGTCCAGCGGGGTACCAGTGACCACAGCCACTCGTGTAGGAGGTGGGCAATCCTCCCGGCACAATCAGCCCCTGAATTGTTGTCGCGTAGATGTGGCCGGGGAGGTCGCGATAGGTGAGTCGGGCCGTGGCCAGACCGCCGGTCGAGCGAGGAAGGCTCGGGTTCGATACCGCGAAAGGGTAGTCTCCGTAAAGCGGCTCGAAGAGCTGGATATCTTGAGCAGGCGGAACAACGAGGGAGCGGGCCCAGGCTTTATCCCCATTCCCCTGCATCTGGGGCATTCCTGGAATGTTGAGAATCTCGAATCCGACGATGTCGACACCGGTTTGGCCCGTTGCATCCGCTACGACGAGTTGCGGCGCGTAGATATAGCCCGAGCCCGGATACGCCTCATACTCCACCATCGTGAAGTTGCGCACTACGATGCGGGGCTGGGAGTCGGGGTCCACGAACACGACTCGCATCGGTGCCGCCGAAGCGGAGTGCCCCGCATCGTCGTAAGCGGTCAGGTCAACAGTGAAAGTTCCGGGATGGAGCGGGCGCCAGAGGTTGTACATTCCGTCCGGCATGAAACCGGTGGGCGCCGAGGTAACAATTGTGTTGGAGATCGTGTTCCCTGCCGCGGAGTCTACCAGGTCCCACGAGACCTCGGTGGCGCCCCGATCATCCTGAATCACGGCCCGGAAATTAGGGAAGGCGACCGGCTCAGTGTCACCGTCCAGCGGACTGATGATGTTGAGCAGCGGCGCCGTGGTGTCGGGCGGGAGTGTTCCGGTCGTAAAATCGATTTGCACCGGCGATCCGATTGGTATCCCCTTTAGATTCTTCGCGGCGGTGCTCACCTGTAGCTGATAACTGGTGACGCCTATCAGCGCTGTGGCGGGGACGAATGTGGCTTGGATGATCGGGACGCTGGACGGCATCGTCACGCTGCCGGAAACAGCAGCACCGCCCGTGACCAGCGTGATCGCCGCCGGCAGACTCGCGCCATCCATCGGCTCGCTGAAGACCACGACTATGAGGGCGTTGAGCGATACATCGCGCTTGTTCGGCGGAGGGCTGGTCCGGACCACGATCGGCGGCGCGTGCGCCGGCACCAGGAATGTGTAGGATTTTCCCGCACCGGAGGCCGCCTGAATGGTGACGGCAATCGTGTCCCCAACCGCTGCGACGAGCGGTGTCGGATCGAAGCCGCCTCCGACGACCGGAACTGTGATACTGGCGCCAGTGCGGAAATCCCGAATGCTCGCCGCCACGCCGGTAGGAATCGAGTCGGGGGGAAGCGAGACATAGATAGTGGAGGCGCCGAGCGAAGCGGTGGCATGCTTGGAGCCCGAGGGTTGCGCCGCCTGGACTGTGGATGGGCTGGAGACGATGAAGGGGCCCGTGGCGAATGCAGCCGGTCCACCAGGACCCGGCTGCGCTGGAGAATTGCAGCTCAGGTTCACGGCGGCGAACGCGAGGGCAAAGGCGCCGAATGGCGACAGCCGGGAGAACCTCATGGCTGCCCGGCCACCTTGACCGGGGTCAGCCGGGAAGTCGAGGAGTTGCAGCCGCCGAGGGCGCATACTCCGAGGACTGCCAGCAGAGTAGAGGCGAATCGTCGGTCGGTCCTCACCCTGGTCCTCGTGCGCCCGCCAGACTGGATACGCATTGCTTCCTCATTTCGTCAGTGGCCGACACCTTCCGCACACTTGATCCGTGGTGCTTCGCTCCACTACCGTCCGCCGACAACCTCGAAGCCGGCCCACAGATAGGGGCTGGATGTCCGAGGATTTCCGATGAGTGATCGCTGCGCCGTCGCGAGCGCGCGGGCCGGATCGTGATGCTTCCCATATTCACGCGAGAAGCCCTCCATCAGCTCTGCGCTCGCGCGGTCCTGGACCGGCCAGAGTGTCGCCATCACATGGCTCGCGCCCGCTGAGAGAAAGGCGCGCGTGAGCCCGATCCAGTCGTCGCCGGCCGGCACATCGGTCAGCGCACCGGAGCCGAGTCCCGTCTGGCAGGCCGACAGCACGACGAGATCGGCGGCGAGGTCCAATCCGAAGACTTCATGCACCTCGAGCCGTCCATCCTCGCCTCCGCCGGGGCGCAGCTCGACGAACGAGAACAGCGGGTTCTGCTTGTTGAGCACACCATAAGTCGCGAGGTGAATGACGCGCATGGCCGGGGCCACGCGGCGGAACTCCGCCTCGGTCGCCTCGGCATCGAGGACAATCCGCGTATTCGTCCCGCCGATTCGGGCGATCGCCGCGACTTCCGCGCGTGAAGCCGGCAACGCGTCGGTCCGAGGCGCGAGCGCCAGCGTTCCTTCGGCAGCGTGCGTGGTTCTCCGGGCGCCGAGCGCGAGCCACACCGAAGCGGATGGCGTCAAGGCGATTTCGAATTCCTGAATCAGGAATTTCTCTCGGCCGGGTCCATCGCCGTTGAGGAGTGCAGCGAAGGGGAGGTAATGCAGGTCGGCATGCGGAACGATCGTGAGGCGGTTCTTCCCCTCGAGCAGCCCGGAATGCTGAATGGGCTGCACCAGATCGCTATACAGCTGCCTGAGCGGCGCGCGCCAGAGCGAGTCGAGATGTGACGAGCCGCGAGGCTGCAGCGTTCCGCGAGCGAAATCGACCAGCGGGGTGAGTTCGCGCCCTCCGACGTGCAGATCGATGGTCGCGAGAGTGTCGCGTGTGACCACGAACGCGAGCGAGGCAGAGTCGCTCACGAGATACTCGATCATCGCCTCATCTGCTGCCAGGCGGCGGGCAATGCCATGCCAATCGAAGCCGGCACGCGAGACGAGGGCCGCGTGCCCCGGCGCCACCTCGCGCATCTCGAGCATCAGCTCGGCGTAGGCCTCCTGCGCGTGGAGCAGCGCCTCCCGTCTGACGACGCTCGAGCCGGAAACGTCTGGTCCGCGCACCAGCGTGCCGGCCGGGGCCGGCGCTTCCGCGCCGAGGGTAAGTTCGGTGATGCGCCGCCGAAGATCCTGCTCTTGCGCCACCAGTTCAGCCGCGGTGTCCGTCGGAGCCGCGACCCGTCCCTGCGCCAGCATGTCCAGCATTTCGCCCGCCCTCACCCGTTCGCTCACCGCGAAAGCGGTCGCGCTGTGTCCGCGCGCCTGCTCGAGCATCGCGAGCCGGACGTAGACCTCCCACTTGTCCGTGAAATATCCGGAGCGCCGTTCGGCCAGCGAGAGCGATCGGCCGGCCCGTTCGATATCCGTAATTGCGGCGCCGAGTTCCCGCACCGCACCGACGGTATCACCCTGTCGCTGCCGCACCGCTCCGAGTCCGGCATGCAGCCGCCAGGTCACATCGGGAGCGAGGCGGTCTCCGGCCCGCGCGAGAGCCGCCCGAAACAGCGATTCCGCCGCGACCGGCAGTCCCGCGCCAGCCTCGAGTGAACCTCGCTCGCCCAACGCGGCGGCAGTGGCGATCGGATCGCCGAGCCGCTCGAGATCCTGGGCGGCTCGGGCCATCTGTTTCCGTGCGGTGCCGGTGTCCCCGAGCTCGAGCGAAACACCTCCGAGGATGAGCCGGGTGAGCGACGCGGCGCGCGCATCTCCGCTCGCGATCTCAGTCCGCAGCGCGGTGGCGAGCAGCGACTGGCCTCGGACCTGGTCATCCTCTTCCAACAGCAGCATGCCGCGTCCCTGCTGTGCCTCGGCCTGACCGTTCTGATTTCCGGCCCGGCGGTACAGTTGTTCGGCGCCGGCGTAGAGTCGCTCCGCCTCCGGTCGCGCGTTGAGCTGCCGTGCGAGGTCTGCGCGCGCGAGGGTGATCCTCCCTCTGACGTCGACGGAGACGCGGGCGGAATCCGCGAGCCGCTGCGTTCGACGGAGTTCGTCGAGCGCGCCCTGGAGATCGCCCGATGCAGCGCGAGCGGCGGCAAGCTGCTGCCGCACGGACACCGCATCGGTTAGGGGTCCGGTGCGATCGTAGATCACCAGCGCCTGTTGCAGGTCGGCCCCGGCAGCGAGATAGTCGCCGCGTCGGAGTTCGAGCGCCCCTAGACCCTGGAGCGCATCGGCCGCATCGGCCCACGCTTCGGCCTTCCGCCAGGTCGCGAGGGCGTCATGGTACAGCGTAGCGGCGCGTCCGAATTCTCCGTTGAGGCTCGCGAGGCTGGCGAGGTTCACGAGATTCGTGGCCGCGACCTCTGCTCGCCCATCGCGCCGGTTCAGCGCCAGCGCGGCTTCGAGCTGCCGGCGGGCTTCGTCGAAATCTCCGGCCGAGCGCGCCAGGCTCGCGAGATTGTTGTAATCGGCGGCGAGGCCCCGCGAATCCCCGATCCGCTGACGCAAGACAATGGCCTGCGCGTAAAGTTGGCGGGCACCGCTCGGGTCATTCCGCGCCTCTCGTACACCGGCCAGCTCGGCCAGCGCATTCGCCTCGACGCGCTGGTCTCCGATTGCCGCGGCGATGGCGCGTGAGCGTTCCAGCGATACGGCCGCGCTGTCGATCTTGCCGTCTCGCGAGAGTGCCGCGCCGATATTCCCCAGCGTAGCCGCCATGCCAGCGGAATCAGCGTTAGCGGCCGCGCGCGCATAGGCGCGATTCCAGATGATCGTCGCAGTCGACGCGCCGTCTCGGCTGTACGCGGCGATGCCAATCCGACGGAGACTGTCGACCTCCACTTTCGCCGCGCGGCGCCGCTGCTTCCAGCCGATGAATCGACCGACCTCGCGATTGAGAAAATCGTCATGCCAGGTGGAGGCATACGCGGTCGCGATCCGCCGAGCGGTCGCCAGCGCCTGATGGCGTTGGAGAGAGTCGCCCACGAGAGAGCGTGCGAGGGAGCCGCCAACCGCCTCGCGTACCTCGAGAGGACGCAGGCGAACCGCCTCGGCCAGAGCCGCATCCGAGAGGTGGGGAGCCAGAAATCGAAGCGAATCGGAGATCGAAACATCTTGCGCCGGCGTGACCGATCGACTCGGCGGTAGAAGCGAACTGTTCGCTTCGAGCCGAAACTCCGTCAGCTCCGACGCGGTCCAGCGGTCCCACGTGGTCCGCGCTTCGACCTTCCACAGGTAGGACTGATCCGGAAGCAGGGAGACCGAATCCGGAACGGTGGCGGTGGTGTCGCTCACCTGCGCCTGAAAGAGGACCTTACCGGTGGCATCGAAAAGCGTGATGCGATAGCGATCGGCGCCATCGACCGAAGTCCAGCGGAATTCATGCGCATCGATCACCTCACCCAACGGATTCGCTGGACGTGGAGCGATGCCCGCGGTAATAGTCGGGCCGCCGCGATGCCCATCGGCGTCGGTTGCTGGATGCGGACGCACGAGAAGGAGCACGACGGCGGCCGCGGCGGCCAGGCCCGCCAATCCCATCAACCGCCGCCGGGCAGGGCGACGGACGATCGCCGGATCGAGGGCCCGGATTTCCTCGGCGATACTGGCGTCCGATACCAGCTCCATCAAGCTGGCGAACGCCTGCCGGCATTGACCACACCGGGCCAGATGTCCAATGGCTGTCTGCCGTTCTGAAGCCTCGACCCTTCCCTCCACCAAGCTTGCGAGTGCCAGCTCATCGAGATGCCCGTCCTCCGCCGAAGTGCCGTCGGCGGACCAGGCAATTCCCTCGATGATCCCGCGAACGTCAGCGAGACTAATCGAGCAATTTCGGCAGGATGCCACGTGCCTGGCGACCCGGTCAGTCGATGTACTGGGGCCTGACAGCGCATGCTCAAGCAGATCCGCGGGCGAAGGACAGCGAAGAAACAATTGGGACCGGTCCGGAATAGATGGCGAGGGGTCGATTGGGGTGTTGCCGGAAAGTGGTACGGACACGGGGACCGAAATTGCTCAGAGGTCGGTCGGACCAATTCCCTCTCGCTCGAGGCTCGCGCGAAGGGATGCGAGCGCACGATAGACACGGTTGTAGACCGACTTGGCGCTGGGCCAGCCGACGGCGGCCGCGACTGCGGCGGCGGACAGGCCATCGATGACGAACAGCTCGACAGCGAGCCGGACGTCATCAGGCTGCGCGGCGAGGGCCAGGTCCAGTCTTCGAGCCGTGTCTGTCGATATAGTTGCTTCGATTGTCTCCGCGCGCTCGAGCGCTTCCGCGGCCTCGGAAGTACGCGAAATCGAGAGCTGTCGGCGGACGTGAGTCGCGCCGGGACAAGGGGCGGCGATGCTCGTACTCCGGACTTCCCGGAGAAATTCCGGAAAGGTGAGCAACGCGCCGCTCGCGACGATCAGTTCGTAGGTCTCGATGTGGGAAGCGCCATCGAGACAGATGGCGGCGTAAATCTTCTGCTGCAGCGGCGTGAGAGTGGCGGGGACCGTGAGACGGCGACGGCCGTCGCGGCGGCGGAGCCAGTCCACAGTGAGATTGCGGATGACCGCGACGAGCCAGGTGGCGACGGTCGCGCCGCGGGAGGAATGCTCGGAGTACCGTCGAAGACGGGCGAAATCGTCCGCGGAAAGCGCCTCACAGGCGGACGAGAAGACATCCATCACATCGTCATGATCATCCACCAGACGACGGATCGTCGCGAGGATCAGGCGACGATATCGTTCCGCGAAGAGGTCCCAGGCCTCCTGACCCTGGCCCACATTCAGCTTGGCAAGCCAGGGCTCCACGTTCACTCCGATGCATGAGCGGACTGGTCGCCAAGCTAGGATGCGGTGTAAAGAGTGTCAAACAGACGAGCCGAAGTGCGGCGTTCGCATGCGACGGGAATGCAGGCGAGATGACCACGTGAATAGTCAGAGTGGATTTCGACTCTGTGACAATTTCACTTGGTGTTGAGAATAGCCGGGACCGGTGGAGCGGTTACCTGGTGCCGGCGATCCCACCGGTGCGCCGAGCGATAGTACTCGCGCGGGCCGCGCGGTATTGCGGTACGACATCCGCCGAAACCCCAGGAAATTTTTCTCTGCCGTCCAACGCGGTCCCTCCCACCGTCGCGACGAGCAGCCCCATAGCCGCAACCATCGGAATCAACGGCAGAAATTCCAGACGCCCACTCCGTTTAGGAAGCCAGACCCCCACCCCGACATTCCTCCAACCCCACGCCCGATGTCTCACTTACTTCGTCCTTCTCACCTCTTCTGTTCTCCCAGAAACCCTCGCATCGCCGCCGTCACTTCATTCGGATTCGAGTCGAACACGTAGTGATTCGCGCCATGCAGCTCCAGCACCTCGATTCCCTTGAACTCCCGACGTACCACGTTGCGTCCGCGTTCACCCCAGGCCTGAATGATGGTGGTGAATCGTCGCGCGGCCTCCTGCTGTGCGGGCGCCATGGTCGGATACTGGGGAAACATCTGCACGGCCGAATCGGGGATGGCATAGATAACGAGTGCGGGCGTGTGCACGGCGCGGTAGTTCGGGTGACCGCACAGCGCGAGCATGAGCGAGTCGATGCGCGGCGGCGTCACATCGGAGACCAGGTGTCCGGTCGAATCGTAGCGGGCAATGGCTCGCAGCTGCGCCACGGGTATCCGCATCCCGGCGACCCTGTGCATGTAGTCCTGCACCCCGGCCGGCGATGCGGAGTCCACGGCGGTCATGGGTGGCGGCGCGGGATACACGCCCATCAGCTCACCGGCGGTACTGTGGTCGTATGCGGCGTCGAAGTAGACCAGCTTGGTCACCCGTTTCGGGTAGGCAGCCGCAAAGCCGGAGAGCTCGTCTCCCGCGATCGAGTGCCCGACGAGCATGACGCGGTCGAGACGCAGCGAATCGAACACGGCGCGATCATCCGCGACACGCGTCGCCACGTCGTACCCTTCCGCGGGCTTGCTGGATGCGCCATATCCTCGGCGCGTGATCGCGAGGACGTGATAATGATCCGTGAAGCGCGGGGCGAAATCATCGAACCCATGCGCCACGTCCTGGAGCCCCGAGAGAAAGACGAGCGGCGGACCTGAGCCGCCCCAGTCGAGCACTTCGAGCGAGACCCCGGGTGCCACAGTGACGAACTGCACCTTGTGCGGAGACGAATCGCTCCAGGCAACCGTGCTGGACACCGGATGTTTGACGGAGTGGGCTTCGGCATCACGACCCGATGGCCGGCATCCAGCGACAATCCCCACCCCGCATAACAGGCTTGCACAGAACGAGCGCTGCAAAACCGACATTCGAGTCATCGCGGACGACTCCTGACTGGCGCTTGATTGCACGGATTCAGTTGCCTCGCATCCATTACTCCGCCCTCTCCGTCTTCTCCGACTTCTCCGCCCCTTCAGTTCCGATACGTCGGTCGATACGCCTTCGCATGAATGAAGCTGTCCAGGTCCTCCGGCAGCTCCACGCCAGCCAGCCCTCGCCGCCGAATGACCTCCGCCACCTGCTTCGCGGCGTGCAACTCGGTCTCCAGCAACTCGGCCTGCGGGGGATAGATCAGCCCCACGTCCAGCTCCGCCTGGGTCACGCAC
>JBDUEA010000075.1:0-14084 GCA_040002695.1 Gemmatimonadota bacterium
CTCATCCTCCACCGCAAGATCCACGATCGCTTCGTGAGTCGCCTCGCGGAGGCCGCGGCCAAGCTTCGCCTTGGTGACGGCCGCAGCGCGACGACGCAGGTGGGACCGCTCATTCATGAGCGCTCGCGCGCCAAGGTCGAGCAGTACATCGACATCGGTCAGGCCGAGGGCGCGGAGCTGGTTACTGGTGGTCGCCGGCCTGCCGGAGCTCGGCACGCCCGCGGGTGGTTTTATCAGCCGACGATCTTCACCGGAGTTAAACCTGGAAGCCGGCTGGACCAGGAGGAAATCTTCGGACCGGTGCTCAGCGTCATCCGGGTGAATTCGCTCGAGGACGCGATTGCCGTGAATAACGGGGTGAAGTACGGACTGTCCAGCTCGCTCTACACCGCCGATGTGAACGGCGCGTTCCGCGCGATGCAGGACTTGGACAACGGTATCTCGTACATCAATGCCCCGACGATCGGCGCCGAGGCGCACCTCCCATTCGGAGGAGTGAAACAGACCGGCAACGGACACCGCGAGGGTGGGTGGGAGGTGTACGAATTCTATTCCGAGACCAAGGTTTGCTACGTCGATTACTCGGGTACTCTGCAGCGCGCGCAGATCGACAATTACCAGGACTGAAGCGGGCGTGCACACCCGTTGCGCCGTGGTGGGCGCGTGGGTAAGGTTTGTACAGGTATGGCGCGCGATGAGTACTCACCGCCAATGTGTCCGCCTCCGCGGTCGAACATCTCAGAGTTTTCTGGTGGGGTCGTCCCCACGTTAACACATACAGTCAGGGTGACCGGTCCAATTTTCCGGACCGGTCACCATCCCCGCCTCGAGGTCGAGACCCATGCGGCCCATGCATGTCGGCACTGCAAAGCGCGGCCCGTCGTTTGACGAGGGCTCGCTCGACCAGTACCTGCGGGAGATCAGCAAGTATCCGCTGATTCCGCAGGAAGAAGAAGTGTCCCTCGCGAAACGCATTCGCGTCGGCGATGAAGCCGCGCTCGATAAGCTCGTCCGCAGCAATCTCCGCTTCGTGGTGTCGGTCGCCAAGAAATATCAGAATCAGGGCGTATCCCTCTCCGATCTGATCAACGAAGGCAATCTCGGCCTCATCCGCGCCGCGCACAAATTTGACGAGACCAAGGGCATCAAGTTCATCTCGTACGCGGTCTGGTGGATTCGGCAGGCCATTCTGCAGGCCCTTGCCGAACAGAGCCGCATTGTCAGGGTACCGCTCAACCGCGCCGGCACACTGCACCGGATCGGCAAGCGCTCATCCGCGCTGCTGCAGGAACTCGGCCGCGAGCCGACGCCTTCAGAGATCGCCGAAGGCATGGACATCACCATAGAAGAGGTACAGAAGACTCTTTCCATCTCCCAGAATCACCTCTCGCTCGACGCGCCGCTCACTCCCGGCGAGGACAACAAGCTGCTCGACTACCTCCCGGACACTCAGAATCCGGGCCCCGATTCCGAAACCTTCGAGCACGCGCTCACGGAATCGATCGAGGAGGTGCTGTCCACACTCAAGGAACGGGAAGCCAAGATTCTGCGTCTCTATTTCGGGCTCGACGGTCCCGAGCCGATGACCCTCGAGGAAATCGGCAGCCTCCTCGGCATCACGCGTGAGCGAGTCCGGCAGATCAAGGAAAAGGCCCTCACCCGCCTCCGTCATGTCAGCCGTGCCCGCGCCCTGGAGAGCTTCCTCACCTGACCGGTGACCGATATCTAAAACACCGAGGCCGTGAGCACTTCGCTCACGGCCTTTCCTTTTGTTCGAGGTTTCGATTCGCATTGTTTCGCCCAGCTCCCGCTCACCCCTCACCGCTTCCCGCTCACCGTGTCAGGCCCAGCCCTTCCCGCAGAATCGCTTCCACCTGATCCCACTCAATCAGGAATGCGTCGTGGCCGTACATGCTCTTGATCTCGCGATAGCTGGCATCAAGACCGGCCGAGCGATACTCATTCACCCATTCGGCCACTTCGGCGGGATAGTAGAGAATGTCGGTGTCGATTCCGACGCCGATGATCCGCTTGATACGTTCGGCCGAGGCTCGCCCGGCCTCGGCCAGCCCCCCCATGTCATGCAGGTCCATTGCGCGCATCAGCGCGATGTAGCTTGCGGCATCGAAACGCGCGATCAGTTTCTCGCCTTGCACTCGCAGGTATGCCTCGACGTCAAAGAAACCCTGCGCGCGGGTGCTGGCCCGTCCGAAGCGCGATGAGAATTCGACCGCGGAGCGATAGGTGATCATCGCGATTGCTCTCGCGGTGGCCAGCCCGGCGGTAGGGCCGGCGCCGGGAGCGTAGTGACCACCCTTCCACCCCGGATCCGCCTCGATCGCCATCCGCTGCGCCGCGTTCCATCCGATTGCCTGCGCGGAAGTCGCGGCTGGCGCGGCGAACACGATGACCGTGTCGGTTGGTACCGTCGCTCCCCGGGCCCACTCGAGCGCGACCATTCCACCCAGGGAGCCTCCTGCGGCAAGCACCAGGTGATCGATCCCGAGGTGCTGGAGCAATGGCGCGTGCGCGAGGGCCAGGTCCCTCGGCGTCAGATCCGGAAATGCCCCCGGCGCACGGCCGCTTCCCGGCGCCGGCGAGGAGGAGCCGTAGCAGCTGCCAAGCAGATTTGCGGAGAGAATCGGGTGGACTGCGGGATCGAGCGGTTTCCCCGGCCCGATCATCGGACCCCACCACTGATCCGCGTTATGGCTGCCAGTCAGAGCGTGAAAGAGAAGTACCCAGCCATCGCGCTTGCCGACCGCCGGATCCCCGAAGACCCGATAGCGGAGCTTCGCGCCTGGCAGCACCTCCTCCTGGCTCGTCCTGAAATCGCCCAGCGAGAAGTCCTGCGCGCCCGTCGATGGAACAGTGCGGGAAGTCATTGAACGAAACCTCCAGAGCGCGTCACGGCTGTTCGACCTCGGTGAGATGTCCGCTGGCTACGTCCAGGACGAAACCGCGAATCGGGGTAGTCTCGTGCAAGAGAGTGGATCGACGCAGGAAGGCGATATCATCCCGCACGCTCTGTCGTACATCGACGATCGGGAGGAAATCCATGCTTCGACAGTCGGCGCCGATGTCGATCAGTACTTTCTCCCGAAGCGATTCGTTCGTGAACGTAAGGCTGTCGCAGTCGGTATGATGGATGATAGCGACCTCCGTTGTGCCGAGCAGGCGCTGCGAAATCACCAGGGAGCGCAGCGCGTCCCGTGCCCGGCCGCCCGCGTTCCGGATGACGTGCGCGTCCCCCTCCTCAAGGCCCAGGGCCACCGTCGGCACGATTCGCGGGTCCATGCAGGTCACCACCGCGAGGCGTCTCGCGGGCGCGCGAGGCAGCTGGCGGATTCCTCGCGTCAGTACGTACTGGTGGTTCGCCTCGACTACTTCATCGATTGCCGCCATCCCTTACTCCCGCACGGAACGGCGTGCGCCATCCCGTGCTCAAGAAATGAATATCTGCGTTAAAGCCGGGCTGCAGAACCGGTCAGACACCGGCTTTCACGCCGGCCGCTTCTGAAGACGACCTCGTGCTCGCGAGCCCCTCCCGAATTTCGCCGAGCGCTTCGTCGAGGTCGGCGATAAGATCGCGCACATCCTCGAGGCCGAGCGAAAGGCGGATCAGCTCGGGGGTGACGCCCGTGGCCTTCTGCTGCTCCGGCGAGAGCTGCTCGTGTGTCGTAGATGCCGGATGAATGATCAGGGACTTCGCGTCCCCGACGTTTGCGAGGAGTGAGAAGAGCTTCACCCGGTCGATGACGGCGCGCGCCGCCTCCTTGCCGCCTTTGACGCCGAATGTCAGAACTCCGCCGAACCCGGATTCAAGGTACCGTGTGGCGTTCCGGTGCTCCGGATGACTCTCGAGTCCGGGGTAGGAGACCCATTCCACGCGTGCGTCACTCTGCAGCCAGCGTGCGACCACGAGTGCATTCTCCGAGTGCCGCCTGATCCGGAGTGGCAGCGTCTCGAGCCCCTGCAGAAACAGGAATGAATTGAACGGCGAGAGCGCAGGACCGAGATCACGAAGCAGCTGCACGCGAAGCTTGATGATGAACGCCGCAGGGCCGAACGCTTCGGTGTAGACCAGTCCATGATACGAAGGATCCGGACTCGAGAACTCGGGGAATCGGGTCCGCGCGGACGGGCTGGTCCAGTCGAATGTCCCGGCGTCCACGACGACGCCGCCGATCGCGGTTCCATGACCACCGATCCATTTGGTAGCGGAGTGAACCACGATATTGGCGCCGAACTGGAAGGGACGGCAGAGCGTCGCGGCACCGAAGGTATTGTCGACAACCAGCGGGATCCCGGCCTCTCGCGCAATCTCGGCGAGCGCGGCGAAGTCCGGAACGTCGAGTCGCGGGTTGCCGATCGTCTCGACGAAGAGAAGCCGGGTGCCGGCATCGACCGCGCGCCTGACCTGTTCGAGATTGTGGATGTCCACGAACCGGGTCGTGACTCCCCACTTGGGGAGCGAGTACGCGAAGAGGTTGTAGGTCCCGCCATAGAGCGTCTGCGAGGAAACCAGATTGTCCCCGGCCCTCGCGAGATTGAGAATCGTGAGCAGGGTCGCCGCCTGGCCGCTCGCCACCGCGACCGCAGCGATGCCGCCCTCGAGCTCGGCCACCCTCTTCTCGAAGACGTCGCTGGTGGGATTCATGATGCGCGTGTAGATGTTCCCGAAGGCGCGGAGTCCGAACAGGTCGGCGGCATGATCGGAATTGTTGAACACGTAGCTGGTAGTGGCGTAGATCGGCACGGCGCGCGCGTTCGTGGCCGGATCCACCGATTGACCGGCGTGCACCGCGAGGGTGTCTGGGCGTAAGGGCATCGGACTCTCCACGGAAGGGGTAAAAAGAAAAAATCCGGCTCACGATGGGTGAACCGGACCTGGGTGGCTCTCTCGAGTCGGGACTCAGTGCATCATCCCCAACCGCTGCGCGCCATGGTCACGGTCCGCCCATTCCGGGGCGGCACATGCTAAGGACTCGACAGCACATGGAGGAAAGGAACACGGGGGCTCGAGCTCCGAGGGTGGAAAATAGAAATCCCGCGACAGATAGCGCGGGATCAAAGCTCCGGCGCTTTAGCTCTTTGGTTCGGATCGACTGATCCCGGCGGGAGCAAGTTGCCTTAAAGCACCGCCGTGCAGATAACGTATGAGAGCCCCGGACGGCTGTCAAGCAGTCGACCGGGGCGATTTCGTCAGCTCGTGATCAGAAGTCTGCGTCCTCGTCGGGATCCTCGACCGACTCGAACTCGGTCACGGGGTAGAGCGCGATGGAGATGTAGCCCGAGGGATGTTCCCTGACCCACGAGCGGAACATGACCTGCTGCTGCAGCACCGCCTCGAGCTCGGCGAGCTCCCGGGTCGTGCCGGGATGCGGCTTCGTCGAGCGGTGCTGGTTGATCTCCTGAATGCTGGCGGTCAGCAGGGTGATCAGCAGTTCCCGGTTGATGCACAGCTCCACCGGGATCAGCATGTTGACGCCGCGAGGCAGGGGATAATCCTCGTCGCCTGTCGCTGGCACCGGGGGAGCCGGTGGGACCACCGGGGCCCAGTCCTTCAGGAGATGCGCGATCCGGTTCTTCATAGTCCGCTCGTGGGGGTTACCTATTCCCTTAGATCGGAATTTGGACTCAAAAACTTGAGTCCTGCGAGCCTTGGCCTCGATTGTCCCTGCGGAAGGCGGGGCTTAGATTTTGGGCGTCTTCACGTCACCAGTCTACCCTCCCGTCGGGTGTCCCATGGCCGGCAATGCTTCCTTTGATATCTCGACTGGCGCGGACCTCCAGGAGGTCGATAACGCCGTCAATCAGGCCCTCAAGGAGATCGGCCAGCGCTACGATTTCAAGGACACGAAGTGCACAATAGAGTTCGATCGCGCCAAGAATGAAATCCGGCTGTCGGCTGATGACGATTTCAGAATGGAGGCGCTGCTCGATGTGCTCCGAACCAAGATGGTGAAGCGCGGCGTGCCGGTGAAGAACCTGAAGACCGGCGATCCCGTCACCGGAACGATGGGCACTGTTCGCCGTACGATCTCGCTGACCCAGGGTATTCCGCAGGAGACCGCGAAGAAAATCGTCAAGGGAATCAAGGAGCAGGGATTCAAGAAGACGCAGGCCAGCATTCAGGGCGAGGAGGTCCGGGTGACCAGCCCCTCGAAGGACGAGCTCCAGGAGGTCATCGCCTACCTCAGGAAGGCCGATTTCGAGCTCGAGCTCACCTTCGGCAACTTTCGCAGTTGAGCACTTGAGAATCGTCCGCAGTATCTGGTCGGTCGCCGCCGCGCGAAGAGTCGGTCGCAGTCTGTTCCACCTGCTCCTGATCGCCGCGACCGTCACCTGCGCTCCGTCGCAACCCGCGGTCACGCCCGCCCCCGAGTCTGGCCCTGCCGTTCCCCGCGAAGGCATTCCGATCCCGGACGCCAATCTGCCCCGAGTCGGTCTGGACTCTCTGAGGCCCCACCCCGACCTTCCGCTGCTCGGATCGGATCCCCAGCTGCGCATCGGCCTTACCGTGGGTGCAGTTTCCGTGCGCGTGTCCAGTGAAATCGCCGTGCGGCCGCTCGGCCCCGACGGCACTCCGGTGCTGGGCTCGCCCTCAGCGCTCTCCTGGACCATCGTCGCCGATGGCGGCGCAATTGCGCTCGTCGCTGCCGACGGATGGCGCTCCGCCCGGATAGATCTTGCCGGCTTCGACCCTCCGCCCGGAGGTACCGGTCTCTCGGTTGACGACCGGCCGTACCGCGGCCGGATCTACCTGCTGCGCGACCGCACGGGCCTCACCGCGATCAATCAGGTCGGACTCGAGAGCTACCTTGCCGGCGTGGTATCTGCGGAGATGGGTCGTCGTGATTCCAATGAAACCGAGGCGCTGGCCGCTCAGGCCGTCGTTTCGCGCACCTACGCGATCCGAAATCTCGGTAAGCGACATGCGGACGGTTTCGATCTCTACGCCACCGTGGTCGATCAGGTCTATGGCGGAATGCGCGCCGAAACCCCGCTCGGCTGGAATGCCGTCAGGGAAACGTCCGGCAACATTCTGGCGTTCGAGGGCGCGCCGATCGACGCCTTCTTCTTTTCCACCTGCGGAGGGCGGACCGCCGACGGCGCCGAGGTCTTCGCCGCCGCCGAACGTCCCTACCTCCGGTCCATTCGCGACGTGGACGCGAGCGGCCAGGTCTACTGTCGCTTTTCTCCCCGGTATCACTGGCACGAGGAGTGGACGGTCGACCGATTGCGGACCATCTTGCAGCAGTCACTGCCGGCCGCTTCAGTCGCAGTACCGGCGCGTCTCGACAACATTGAATCGGTGAGGATCACGGACCGCACTGCGTCGGATCGCGTCGCCCGCATTCTGATTGGCACCTCGTCCGGTTCGATTCCAGTCTCCGGACCGGCCATCCGTCTCGTCCTTCGGCCAGCGGCGGATCAGGTGCTCCGAAGCGGTACGTTCGTGCTCAGTGAGACCCGCGTCGCCGGACGGCTCTCGGCACTCGCTGCAGACGGCATGGGATCAGGTCACGGCGTCGGGTTCTGTCAGTGGGGGGCAGTGGGTCGAGCCCGGGCGGGGCAGGGCTATCGTCAGATTCTCGCGGCCTATTTCGCCGCCGCCGAGGTCCGGCAACTTTACTGATCATGCCGAGCGGGAATGTCCCGACGGTAGAGGCACTCCGGTTCGGAGAATTCGCATGACCGCGACGCTGCGCATGGGCATCATCGGAGCAGGGGCGATCACCCAGGTGGCGCATCTCCCCGTACTTCGAAAGATCAAGGGCGTCGAAATCGTCGGCATCTGCGATACCGACCTGCCGAAGGCCCGGGCGCTCGCCACCCGGTTCCAGGTCAAGGATGCTTTCGCAGACATCGAAGAGCTGCTGGAGTACGACGAGCTCGATGCCGTCGTGATTTGCACGCCGAACCACCTCCACGACCCACACATTCTCGCCGCCCTTTCCGCCAATCTCCACGTCCTTGTCGAGCGACCCCTCGCCCTCAACGCCACGAGCGCGCAACGCATAATCCGCGCGGCGGAGAAGCGGGACCGCGTACTCATGGTCGGCATGAACCACAGGTACCGAAGTGACGTTCAGATCGTGAGGAGCTTCGTGCAGAGCGGGGAGCTGGGCAAAATCGAGAGCGTGCGGGGAAGCTGGCACGTCTCCCGGCCCCGCCGCGCACAACTCGGCTGGAGACAACGCCGTGAGGAAGCGGGAGGTGGGGCCATCCTCGATCTCGGCCATGCGATTCTCGACCTGGGCTTCTGGCTCGCGAACAATCCAGCGCCGGTCCGGGTGAGCGCCGCGCTCGTCGGGCCGGACCGTGGTGTCGAGATCGCCGGGAGCGCGCTGGTGCTGTGCGAGGGTGGCGCGTCGATTTTCATCGACGTTACCTGGCGTCACATCGGGGAAGGCGAGCGCTTCGGGGTTGGCATTCGAGGCTCCAAAGGAACAGCCGGCATCAATCCACTGCACGTATGGAAGGATCTGAACGGCATTCCGACCGACGTCGCCCCGACCGGCTCGGTAAGTCGTGAGAACGCCTTTACGGCATCCTATCGAGCCGAGTGGGCCCACTTTCTGGCCGCCGTGCGAGGCGAGGCCAAGGCGCCGGATCTACAAGAGCAGGTCACGTTGCACCGGATCATCGATGCAATCTACCGTTCGGCCGAAGATGGTCGTGACGTGATCCTGTGAGTGTCAGCCTTCTGAGACCGGCTGTCATTTGTGGTCGCGTCGCGGCGTTGCTCTTACTCTGTTGTCTCCTCGTGGCGGATGCGCGCGGGCAGAGCGTTCGATCCGCCGCTATGGATTCCGTCGCCGGATCCAACCTCACGATTTCACTGATTACGATCGGTCCGGGAGAAGAAGTCTGGGAGCGATTCGGGCACAACGCGATCCAGGTGGAAGACCACTCACTTGGGACCAGGGTCGCGTACAACTATGGCCTCTTCTCCTTCCGCCAGGAAAATTTCGTACTCCGGTTCATTCAGGGGCGCATGCTCTACTGGATGGCCGGTCTGGACGCGCGGGAGGATCTCGATCGCTACGTCGCCGCGCACCGCTCCATCTGGGCGCAGGAACTCGATCTCCCGCCCGCGTCGAGACTCGAGCTCAAGAAATTCCTCGAGTGGAACGCACTCGACGAGAACAAGTTCTACCGCTACGACTATTACCGGGACAACTGCTCCACTCGCGTGCGCGACGCTCTCGATCGCGTCACCGGAGGGGCATTAAGGCGCCAGACGCAGAATACGATTCTGCCCGTTACGTATCGCTGGCACACGCGCCGGCTCACGGCGTCCAGTCTGCCCGTTTATACCGGACTCGAACTGCTCCTCGGTCCCCGCTCCGACCGGCCGCTCTCTGCCTGGGAAGAGATGTTTCTGCCCCAGAAACTTCAGGAGCACATTCGCCGCGTTTCGTTGACCGGAGCCGACGGCCGGAAGACCTCGCTCGTGAAGGCGGAACGAACGCTCTACCTGAGCGACCGCTACCCTGTGCCGGATGCGCCACCCAATCTCGTCGGCTACTACTTCGCGGCCGGTGCGATTGTCGGAGCCGCGTTCTACCTCCTCGGACGAGCAGGAGCCTCCCGTCGTTGGGCTCGAGGGACTTTCCTTGTCGCCGTAGGACTGTGGGCGTCTGTCTCCACGGTCGCCGGTCTGGTGCTCGCGACGATGTGGGCATTCACGGATCACGTGATCGTTCGCGGAAACCAGAATTCACTGCAGTTCTGCATACTCTCGGCGGTGCTCCTCGTGGTGCTGCGTTCCTGGTTCGTCAACCGCTCGCCGGGAGGTAATGCGGCACCGCGGATGGCATTCGTGCTGATGCTGCTGAGTCTATTCGGCTTGCTGCTGCACCTGATTCCCGGCGCGGCACAGGTGAACGGTGAAATCATCGCCCTCGTCCTCCCCGTACTCGCCGGCATTCTACTGGGTCTGCGTATTCCCTCCGAAAGCACAGCGCGAGCGTGAATCCGGGGTTCTCGCCCCGACAGTGGGTCCAAGCGGCCGCGGTCGCCGTCCTCGGCGTTCTGATGTACCCGCCATTTCATCTGATTCTGCCTTCGTTCATCGCGCTCGTACCGTTCATCTGGCTGCTCGAGTCCACGCGCCAGGAAGGACACCCGGATCGGCGGGCCGCGCTCATTGGTTTCTGCACGGGCGCGTTGACCAATGGCCTGGGCCTCTGGTGGATGGCGGTCGCGCTCTATCGGTTTTCTCCGCTGAGCGCCATCGGTTACGTTCTCGCCGTTGGCGTAATCGCCGCGTGGTGGGGGGTCACCTCCTGGGCCGTTGTGCTGATCTGGCGGCGCACACCCGGCGTGCCCCGCTGGGTCGTGTTCACCTGCTGCTGGACGGCAATGGAATGGCTGGTCGGACATTCAGGCGATCTGGCCTTTCCATGGCTCGGTCTGGGCACGTCATTGACCGGATATCCGATTCTTGTGCAGTGGGCGGATATCGCTGGCGCGAGAGGTGTGACCTTCTGGCTTGCGGCGTGCAACGCGTTGCTCGCGACAACCGGTTCGAAGGCGCGGCGCGCTCAGGCCCTCGTCGCCGTTTCAGTGGCGGTCGCAATGGCCTACGGCGTCTGGCGGGAATCGTCGCTTGCCGTTCGTCCCCTGGGCGCCGTGGCGCTCGTTCAGCCGAATGTCAGCCTCGAACGGGGCAGCGCCCCCGAGGCAGGGGACGGGATTTTTCGTTCGCTGCTGGAGCAGTCCCGGGCCTCGCTCGCGACCGGCGATCCCGGGCTCATCATCTGGCCTGAGGCTTCGCTTCCAGGTTATCTCGGCGCGCATCCCGATTGGTCGAGCGGTGTCACCGCCTTCGCTCGGCGCTACCATCGCTCTGTGCTCCTCGGTGGAATGGACGTTATTCTCGACGGCAAGTCCGGCTTTGACGTATACAACGCAGCCTTTCTCTACGATTCGACGGGTGTCCGATCGGTCTATCACAAGAACCACCTCGTTCCGCTGGTCGAGCAGATCCCGTTTCTGCCAGCCAGGTGGACACAGGGAATCCATGGCCTGGGCTCCTTCGAGCCAGGTCTGACCGCTCCGATTCTCCACGCTCCGCCGGGTGGCTTTGGAGTACTCATCTGTTTTGAATCGACGTTCGAGTCCGTCGCGCGAAGCTATCGCCGCCGCGGCGCTGATTTTCTGGTCAATATCGTGAACGACGAATGGCTCCGCTCTACACCCGCCGCCTCGCAGCATGCGGCCCACCTGGTGATGCGCGCGATCGAGACGAGGGCCGCTATAGTCCGGGTGGCGAACTCCGGAATCTCCGAGACTATCGATCCACTGGGCGTCGTGACTGTGCATACGGACATGAATACGCGACGGACACTGGTCCAGCCGATTGAAACTACTGACGTGATTCCGCTCTATGTGCGATGGGGAGATTGGGTAGGGCTGATGGTCCTGCTGGCGACCGGTGGGCTGGGCATCTTTGCGTGTTTTGAGAGTCGGGAGGGTGAGGCAAAAACCTCAGGAGGGCGCTGAGACGGTTTCGAACACTTTTGCTTCGACAAATACGTTGAAGAGCTCCGGATCCAGCATGCCTCCCTTCACCTCGTCCGTCATGATGTCGAGCGCTCGGGGGACTGGAATCGCGCGTTTGTAGGGGCGGTCCTGCGCGGTCAAGGCGTCAAAAATATCCGCGATGGTCATCATCCGGGTCTGGATCGGAATCTCGGCGCCGCTGATGCCGAGTGGATAGCCTCTCCCATTGAGCTTCTCATGATGCCCATGCGCGATATCCGGCACGCGGCTGAGCTCACGGGTCCAGGGAATCCGCCGCAGAAACCCGAAGGTGTGGGTGACGTGACTCTCGATTTCCAGTCGTTCCCGCTCGTCCAGGCTGCCTTTGCGGATACTGAGAAACTTGACTTCGTTACCCGTGAGAAAAGGCTGGGAGAGGCCGTCGATATCGTCGTAGCGTTGTTCCGCGAATTCCTGCAGGAGTTCGAAATTTCCCGCCGCAAGAATCGAGGGCTCGTTGCACTCCAGCACGATTCGTAGAAAACGGTCTGCGGTGCCAAGCTCCCCCGCATGCCGCGCCTCGAGCTCCCGCAGGAAAGCCTCGTAATTCTCCTTGCCATGATTCAGCAGGAAGTCGGCGCGGTCACGCTCGAATCGCCACTGCGCGCTCCTGCGGATGAAGGCCTGTCGCGTCCGGATCTGCGCGAGATCGCCTTCATATAGCTTCTTGGCTTTGACCAGTACCTGCTCCCGGACGCCCACTTTTCCGAAATCGTGCAACAGGCCCGCATACCGGAGCTCCCGCAACTGTTCGCGGGAAAATGAAATGGCGGCGTAGGGCCCGGCCGTTGCCCGGTCGACTGCCGCCGCAAGGCCGACCGTATGCGTGGCCACTCGTTCGGAATGCCCCGAAGTCGTCGGGTCGCGCTGCTCGATTGCGGTCACGGCCGCCCGCACGAACCCCTCGAACAGCCGCTCGATCGATTCATAGAGCTGGCTGTTCTCCAGAGAGACCGCGGCCTGGCCTGCCATCGCGCGGACGATCTTCACCGAGTGCGGGCTGTACGAGATGAGGAGCCGCTCCGCGTCCGCCGGCGTGGCGATCCGCGCGGCGAAATCGCGTTTCCGGTTGAGCAGCTGCAGGACCCCGATGACATCGCCGTCGTGGTTCTGCATCGGGATCACCAGCATCGACTTGGTGCGATAGCCATACCGCTCGTCGAACGATCGGTTGAACGAGTAATCCACGTCCGGCGGCAGCATGTACACGTCTTCGATCACCAAGGGTTCGGCCTCGAAGGCCGCGTACCCCGCGAGGGACGTGTGGTCGATCGGAATCGTGAATTCCACGAACGGGATGTCGGGACGGCTGTCATTCTGCGAGAGCTTGAATCGAAGCCGGCGCTTACCCCGATCGTCCGTCTCGACCAGATACAGACTCCCCGCATCCGACTGGGTGATTCGTCGTGCCTGGATGAGAATCAAATCAAGAAGGGTGTTGTAATCCTTCTCCGTCGTCAGGCGAATGCCGATTTCGGTGAGATCGGTGATTTCACTGGTCCTGGCGGCCGCGTCTCCCCGAGCCTTGGCGGCCTCTCGCCGAGCCACCGAAATGCGGAACGCGCCGCGGATCGACACCAGCAGTTGGCGGGGGCCAGCGGGCGGTTTCAGAAAACCGCTCAGCGCTTCGGCCGGCATGTCTCCTGGAATGTCATCTTCCCCGGGCTTCCCGAGCGCCAGAATAGAGACGCCGGCGTCGGCAATGGCGCCGAGCATTGGGGCCGGGACGCTTTCGCGGGCATCCTGATCCAAAATAAAGACCGTGGGGCGGTCATCGAGGCCGAGGTCTGCCAGCGAGGCAATCTGCCGGGTCTCGACCTGGTCGGATTGCAGGGCGTCGCGCACGATCGCGGGATCCCAGGTCGCGGTATGGAGCAGGAGCAATCTCATGGGATGGCGCTGGTGCTGTCGCGGCGCGCCGGACGCACGCCCGTGATCATTCGGAGCGGTCGACGACTGACCTGGTCGAAGAAGTAATCCATGCGGCGGCTCAACCCTTCGAGATTCTGCACTGTCGTGTGGATGCTCTGCTGATTGTCGACGGCCAGCGAGCGGGCGGTGACGCTCAGCGAATCAAGGTGGGACATGAGGATACGTGCCTGCGTGAGTGTAACGGTCACGGAGTCGTGTAACGATCCCACCCGGTCGTCGGCACTCGCAAGCAGCGTACTGGCATGCGCGATCGCTGGCCGCAATTCCGAGAGCGTTGAATTGACCTCGGCCAATGTCTGTCGGAACGCCGGCGCCGTGGCCGCAAGCTGGGCGTTGGCCTGGTCGGTGGTCTTCCCAAGTCGCGCGATCAGTTGCCGGGTGTCATCGAGTACGAGCTTGATCTGGTCGCGCAGGGAGTCCGCCACCTGGCTGATCGCGTCGAGGGAGGTGGGCTTCCGAATCGAAGGGATGGTATCGCCCGGGCGCAGTGCGCCGTTGGCATAGGGCAGCACGGGCACCACCACCGAGATGAAAGCACTGCCCAGCGTCGGCGGGCTCTGGATTTCCGCATGGGTCCCAACGGGCAGGATGAGCGG
>JBDUEA010000076.1:0-14077 GCA_040002695.1 Gemmatimonadota bacterium
CGCTCAAGGTCGCCGAGCTCCACTGGCGTGACATCCGGTTCATTGAAACCCGGGCTCCAGGGGAGGCCGTCGCACGCATTCGTGCCGCCGTCGAGCAGGGCGTGGCGCGCGTGCTCGTGCTCGGCGGTGATGGGTCCATGCACGAGGCCGCGAACGGTATTCTCACCGCGGCCGTCGAACGATTCCCTCCGGTCGGCATTGTTCCCTGCGGAACTGGCAACGATTACGCCAAGTTGCTCGGCACGCACGGGCTCTCGCCCACGCAGGCGATTCTCCGGCTCGTGCACGGCCACACCGCATGGTTTGACGTGGGCCATGCATGGGACGAATATTTCCTCAATTCAGTAGGCATCGGATTCGATGCGGAAGTCGCACGCCGGGTCGGTGATCAGAAGAAACTGAGGGGAACGGCTGCGTACCTTGTCGGCGTCGCGCAGGCCTACGCCGGGTTCCGGCCGTTCGACGCGGTCGTCAGCTCCGGAACCGATTCGTTCACCGACCATCTCCTGCTGCTGGAAATCGGGATCGGCTCGACCGTCGGAGGCGGCTTTCGCCTGACGCCAGCTGCACGTCCCGACGATGGCCTGTTCGATGTCTGCGCCATCCGACGTCTCGGCCCGTTCGGGTTCTTCACCAGGTTGCCGCTCGCCATGCTCGGCTGGCACACCCGGCTCAAGGAAGTCCGTACTTTTCAGGCGACATCGTTGTCGATCGAGTCGAGGAACGGCCCGCTCGTGGCCCAGCTCGACGGTGAGGTGCGATCCGCCGGATCACGCATGGAGGTGCGCCTCGAGCCAGGCCGGCTACCCGTGATGATCGCGGGCAAGCGACCCAGCGCACAGTGGCAGAGCGTGCAGGCCTGACCTACTTTATACGCGTGCACCGCTTCCGCCTCCTCACGCGCGTCATCGCGTCCCTCGGATTTCTGCTGCTCGCCGCATCTAAGGCCAGCGCACAGGACTCGGTCCCCGCACCCGTAGCGGTTCCGGACAGCGTCGCAGCCTTGCCTGATTCGGCCGACAGTCTCGCGCATCCTCCGGTCCGGCCGATGGGGGCGTTCTTCCGCTCCCTGCTCGTGCCCGGCTGGGGCCAGGCAAAACTCAAGCGAAGGCTCACCGGTGGAATCTTCGTCGCCTGGGAAGGCGTAACCCTCGGCATGGCACTCAAGGCATCACATGAGCTCGCCTTTCTCAAGCGCACCGGGTCGGGAAGAGTGACGGCCAAGCGAAACGAGCGGCAGGACTGGATTGTCCTGCTCGCGTTCAACCATCTCTTCTCGGGACTCGAAGCCTTCGTCTCGGCGCACCTCTGGGATTTTCCCGCGGACCTGCACAGCGAAGCGCTTCCCGGCGGACGCATGGGGACCGGACTCTCGATTCCGATCCGGGTCCGATGAATCCGGCCCCGATCGGCATCTTCGACTCCGGCATCGGTGGGCTCACCGTCACTCGCGCCATCTACGAAAATCTACCGGCCGAATCGACCATCTATTTCGGCGACACCGCGCGCGTGCCCTATGGTCCAAAAAGCCCGGAGACCGTGACGCGCTACAGCCGGGAGATCCTCGCCTGGCTGGTGGGGCAGGGGGTGAAGCTCGTGGTCGTCGCGTGCAATACCAGCACGGCGCACGCCCTCCCGGCGCTCCAGGCCGAGTCGCCCGTCCCCGTTATTGGGGTGATCGAACCGGGTGCACGGGCGGCCGTCCGGGCGACGCGGGGTGGTCCCATCGGGGTGATCGGTACCGCCGGTACGATCGCAAGTAACGCCTACGCCCGCGCGATCCATGCCCTGGCTCCCGCCGTGCGCGTCGAGCAGCTCGCCTGTCCCCTGTTTGTCCCGCTGGTCGAAGAAGGCTGGTTCGAACATCCCGCTGCCGCGCTCATCGCCGAGGAGTACCTGCACGCGTTGCGCGATGCACGCATCGATGTGCTGGTGCTCGGGTGTACGCATTACCCGCTCCTCAAGCCGCTGCTGAGCCAGGTCATGGGGTCCGGCGTTGCCCTCATCGACAGCGCGGAGGAAACGGCGCGCGTGGTTTCCCAGACGCTCCACGAGCGCGGTCTCGCGTCACCAGGAACGCCGGTGACACATCGGTTTGTGGTGAGTGATGATGAAGCGAGATTCCGGCAGGTCGGCGCCCGGTTCATCGGTGAGCGCCTGTCGCGCGCGGAAGTGGTACCGCTCGGATGATTCTGCGTTATGCTTTGGCCGCCGGTAGCTGAATCAGGGCGGCGGCCGCATCGAGTTCCTGCTCCACATCCTGCGGTGTTCCGAGCCCGCTCTTCAACCGAACCATCGAGAGCCGCACATTTTCGAGTGCGCCGAGGAGCAGGTCCCGGCGCTCCCCCGCCTGTCGACGCGCGCCTTCGAGTTCGGTCACCAGGGCCCGCTGACGCTCGTTCGCCGTGGCCGCACCCACGCCTCCTGATGTCGCCTCGGCAATGGCTCCCTCCAGCTCCAGCTCGCGGCGCAGCAGGCTCTCCACTGCTCCTTCCACCCGCTCGATCGTGGGACGCATGCCGGGCAGTTGCCGCTGAAGCGAACGCGGCAGCCCCTCGTATGCGGTAGAAACTCCCGGAATTCCCGTCGAAGCGCCGCCGGTACCCGCCGCACCCGGAGTGGGGTTGCCGATTCCGTGCGAACCCAGCCGGAAGATGAACCGACCTAGAGCGGCCGTCCACATCCGGTGCACCAGTCGTTCAAACCGATTCGGCTTGCCAGGCTGAGCGACGAAGAAGACGAAGGTCGTCATCGCGAGAACACCGCCCAGGACAATCGAGCGCAGCCCCCAGGCCGAGATATGGTACAGATCACCGACTCGTACGCGCTGCTTGAAGCCGTAGACGATGAAGGCGGTGGCCAGTGTTCCTGTCATCGCCAGCAACATCAAAAACCTCCGTCTCCGCTGCTCCGCTCCCGGCGCCGCACGAAGCTGGGCAAGCGTGAGATTCCGCTCGGCATCGATGGCGAGAACACCGTCTCGAAGATCCTCGTAGCGAAAACCCTGGCGGGCGAGGAGGCGCGCCGTCACCAACACCTGCGCCCCAAGCGCGATCACGGCGGCCGAAAAAATGGTACCGAAGATGAGACGATCCGCATCGTACCCGCCCTGGCGCAGGATGCTCGGGGTGAGCAGCGTGAAGATCAGCATGCCCCGCATGACCGAATCGGTCTTGACGAGAAAGATGCGGATCGCTGGTGCCACCTCGACGTGCTTCGAGCGCAGCGTTTCCAGCGATTCCACCAGGGCTTCGCCGCTGGAAAAACGGTCGCCGGGTTCCTTGAGCAGACAGCGATCGATGACCGCGGCGAGTGTGCCGGGAAGATCGGGGCGCAGCGACGACACCAGTGGCGCCGGCCGCGTGAGATGCATGGCCAGAAGTCCCTGAGTACTCTCGGCCTGGAAGGGCAACGCGCCCGTCGCCGCGAAGAAGGCGACGACGCCGAGCGAGTACAGATCACTCCTGCCGTCGAGGGCGCCGCCGGCACACTGTTCGGGGCTCATGAACTGCGGTGTACCCACGACCTCGCCGACACTCGTGAGCTGGGATGCGGCGACCGATCGCGCAATGCCGAAGTCGGTTACCAGGGCTCGGCCGGTGGCGCGCTCGATGAGAATGTTGTCCGGCTTCACGTCCCGGTGCACCACGCCACGCCCATGCGCGTAGGAGAGCGCCCAGGCGACTTCCTGCAGCATGCGAACGAGCTCCGCATGCGCGAGCGGTCCGCTCCGCGCCACCTTCTGGCCCAGCGTTTCTCCGTCGACATAACCCATCACGAAGCAGAGCAGTCCGGCGGTGGATTCGACCGCGTGCACGGGGACGATATTCGGGTGGGAGAAGGATGCGGCGGTCCTGGTCTCCCGCAGGAATCGCTCACGCAGCTCTTCCCGGACGGCCATCTCCGGCGGCAGGATCTTGATCGCGACGAGCCGGTCGAGGGTCAGGTCCCGGGCGAGAACCACGGTTCCCATGCCGCCGCGGCCGAGCTCGCGTTCGATCGTGTACCGGCCCTCGAGCGCCGTGTCGAGTGTCTGCCGGAAATCGGTTGCCGAGGTCATGACGATCCGCGAGTCAAATGGGAAACTGCCGGAGGGCCGCATCGGTGGCGGTGACGATCGCATAGCACCCGCCGTCCATCCACGCGCCGGGATTCAGGTAGGAGCGGCCCGGCGCAAACTCGGCGACGGCCGGCCGGTGGGTGTGGCCCATGACGACGAGCCCCACGTCGGGCCGCCGCTGCAACTCAGCTTCGGCCCACGCGCGCTGACGAATTGCGGCACGATCGAGAATCTGTTGCTCGCGTTCGGTATTGCCAAGCTCGTGTCCGAGCCGGTCCGCAATCCACAGCCCGATGTTGGGGTGGAGCGCTTCGTAGACGGCGATAGTCGCCCGGTGCCGGGTGATCAGGTGCATCAGCTTGGCCGACCAGTGACTCTCCGTGATGCCATCGCCATGAATCGCCAGCACGCGGCGATCCCCGACCTGCACGGTAGTCTCCATCGGATGAAAGTCGATGTCGAGGTCCTCTTTCCAGAACGTGCCGCCCCACCGATCGTGGTTCCCACCGATCATCACGATGGGAACTCGCTTCCTCAGGCTCGCCAGTGCGGCCGCGACGTGAAAGCCGGTGCGCGGAATCACTCTGGTCCAGCTGAACCAGAAGTCGAAGAGATCGCCGTTGATGAGCAGGGAATCGCCGAGGTCAGGGACCGACTCGAGGAAGGCGAGAAAACGCTCCTCGATGGCCGTGTGGTGCCGGCCAATGTGGGCGTCCGAGACGATGACCAGTTGATGACCGAGCACGGTTCGGAAGAATAGAGACTCCTCCGCGTACGCCGCAAGCGTATGCCATGTTTGACTTTCACTGGCAGGGCCGGCATAGTTGAACGACTTCCCGTTCCCGCCGGGCCCGAACCGGGTTGTCCCGCCGCCCGCTGTGCCCCCAAACCGCCCCACGAGCGTCTACCAGTGCACGAAGCCCCGGCCGTCTCCGAGACTCTGGTCCGCGTCAACTATTCCGAGACTGATCAGATGGGAGTCGTCTACCACGGACGCTACGTGGTCTGGCTCGACGTGGCCCGGACCGAACATCTGAGACATGCAGGCTTCAGCTACAAGGATCTGGAAGCGGAGGGGGTTCGTCTCGTGGTGACCGACCTGCGGGTGCGCTACCGTCTGCCGGCCCGTTACGATGACCTCGTCCGAATTCGCTGCTGGGTGAAAGACGTCGCGTCGCGACGGGTGGTCTTCGGCTACGCGATCGAGGACTCGGTATCGGGGGCGCTGTTCGCGACCGCAATCACCGACCTGATCTGCCTCGACCAGACGCACCGGCTCAGCCGGCTTCCCGATAGAGTACGGGGGACGCTCACCGCAGTACCCGATCCCGTCCGTCTTTGACCCCCGAACTCGGGTCCGGACCGTTCCCAGGATTCAATCTGCACAGGATACCATGATTCGCTCGCCCAATTTCGCGGCTGGATCCTCTCCTCGGCGCCGGTTCCCGCGCCTGCCACACTTCGTTCTTCCGTTCCTCCTCGCGGCACCGCTCTTCGCTCAGACCGAAGGGACCGTCGCCGCGCTCGGACCGCTCCTCGCGGTGGAAGACGCACGTCGTTTCGACGCTGCGGTGCTCCGGCAGGGGCTGGTCTCCGGGGATTCCCTCGTTCGCCGGA
Organism: Gemmatimonadota bacterium; assembly: GCA_040002695.1. Taxonomy (GTDB): domain Bacteria; phylum Gemmatimonadota; class Gemmatimonadetes; order Gemmatimonadales; family GWC2-71-9; genus JBDUEA01. The sequence goes on from JBDUEA010000076.1 coordinate 5,678, forward strand.
CTGCGGCGTTTGCGACCGGACGCATCAGGGACCCCCGCGGCGTGCCGCTGCTCGTTCCGCTGCTGCTCGATGCGGACACCACCGTGGAGAGCGCCGCCGCATTCGCCCTCGGTCTGATCCAAGACAGCTCCGTGGTCCCGGCGATTCTTCAGCGATTCAAGGATCCGGCCGTACTGACGATGGACACGGCCGACGAGCTGCTGACGGCGCTGGCGAAAACGGGGGGCCAGGAAGCCGGAAGTTTCTTCGATGACCTCATCGCCGGCAGCGTGCTCCGGGACCGGGCCGACTGGCGGCTGCTCGTGCAACACGCGGTGCTCGAATCGTGGCGACTCGGAAAATTCGCGCCCACCAGCCGGATTCTCCCGCTCACCGAGGACTCGCTGACCGGCACGCGTTGGTACGCACTGTATACGCTGGGACGGTTGCGCGTGCCCGCTTCGGGCGAACGCATGATCGCCGCCTTTCGCGACGCCAGCCAGTATGTGCGTGCTGCCGCCGCGCGTTCGCTCACAAAGCCATTCGCGGATACCAGCGGCCTCAAGTCTGAATCAGTGCAGGGGCTGCTCACCAGGGGGTTGATCGATCCCGATCCAGGTGTCCGGATCCAGTCACTTCACAGCCTGGGGACTTTCCATTCTGCGGCCGCGAGCGGTGCAGTGCTCCCGCTGCTCGAAGATCAGTTTCCCAATGTCGCCGTCGAGGCCGCCGCCACCCTCGGCGAGCTCAAGGGGCAGGGCGCGCCGGAGCTTGCGAAGCTCGCCTCGGGTCGCCGTAGCTTCGGACTCCGGCGTACCGCTTTCCTGAGTCTCGCCCGCATCGATTCGACGGCATTCGCGAGTGTGGAGCAGAGCTGGAGCAATAGTGGAGACTGGCGCCTGCGTGCGACGGCTGCCGAAGCGTGGGCGCACCTCGCGCCGTCGGTCCTTCTCGGTACCAGGCCGTTCCTCAAGGATCCGGATTCACGCGTGGTCGCGGCGGCGCTTCAGGCCTGGACCGATAAGGTCACGGGTCCCGATTCGTCGCTCGGCTCCGCGGCGCGCCGGCTGCTGACCCACGCGGACGCCGCCGTTCGCAGTGTGGCAGCCGACGCGGTTGCGCGAGCCGGCTCCGTGGACGACGTTCCCGCGCTCGTCACGGCGTTCGCTCGCGCGGGCCGGGATTCTTTTCCCGATGCCGCGTTCTCCACGCTGGGCGCCCTGCTCGCCATCTCGCGGTCGTCCGACGCCGCTGAACGCCAGGTCAACCAGAAATTTCTTGCCGTCACTCCCCGGCCCGACAACTACCTGCTCCGGCGCTGGGCGGAAGATCAGTGGCCTGCGGCCGCCGAACACTGGGGCGGCTCGGTCCCGCTCAGTACCGGCCGGACGGGCGAGGACTATCGTGACCTCGCCCGAAAGTTTCTGGTCGCCACCGGTCCGGATACGCGACCGCATGTCTTCGTTGAGGTCGAGCAGCTGGGCACGATGGAGATCGAGCTGTTCGGCCCCGAAGCACCCGTCACCGTCGCCAATTTCCTTCGACTCGTGGACCGGCACTTCTTTGACGGCCAGCGCTGGCATCGGGTCGTGCCGAATTTCGTCGTTCAAACTGGCGACCCGCGCGGCGACGGATGGGGCGGACCGGGAACCGTGATCCGGGATGAAATCAATCAGCGCCGCTACGACACCAATACGCTCGGCATGGCGCTCTCGGGCGCCGACACCGGCGGCAGTCAGTGGTTCATCACGCTCAGTCCGGAGCCCCACCTCGACGGGGGCTATACCGCGTTCGGCAAGGTTGTCGACGGCAATTCCGTGCTCAATCGCATCACCCAGGGCGACCAGATCAGGACGATTCATCGATGAAACGCACCATCCTTGCGCGCCTCGCCGTCGGAGTCATTCTGCTCTTCGGATTCGCGGCCGGTCTCCACGCGCAGGTCGGAAGCTTCGGCGAAAACAAGATTCAGTATCGCCGCTTCGACTGGCGGGTGATCCACGGCCCACACGTCGATCTATACTTTTATCCAGCCGAAGCGAAGCTGGCGCCGAAGGCCCTGAGCTATGCGGAGGAGAGTTACGATTTCCTCTCGCTCAAGTTCGGGCATACGGTGAGCATCCGCATCCCGCTGATCATCTACGCATCGTTCAACGATTTCGAGCAGACCAACGTCCTCCCTTTCACGCCGCCCGAGGGACTCCTCGGCGTCACTGACTTCCTCAAGCGTCGGGTCACGCTCCCCTTCCGCGGCAACGTCTCGGAATTTCGTCACACGATGCGCCACGAGATGGTGCACGTCTTCCAGCTCAGCCTGGCGACCGACACCTACAATCGATCGCCGCGGGCCGCACAGATTCCCCAGCCGCTCTGGTGGTCCGAAGGTCTCGCCGAGTATTGGTCCGCCGGTGAGGACGCGCGCGACGAGATGATCCTGCGCGATCTCGTGCTGTCGGGCAACATCCCTTCATTCAAGCAGCTGGCGTACGCGTCCGGTGGCATCGTGTACCCGATCGGCGGGCGGATTCATCGGTGGCTGGCGCAGACGTATGGCGACTGGCGTGCGGCGTATTTCTACAAGGATGCCTGGCGCTACGAGAGTTTCGACGACGCCATCCGTGGCGTCTACGGGCGCTCGCTCGATCAGCTCTCGGAGGAGTGGAAGGTCGCGATGCAGCGTGCCTACTTCCCGGCAACCGAAGGGCACGCACCGCTCTCGACGGCGGCCCGCACGCTCGCGCGATACGCCCTCCAGCCGGCGCTCCTGCCGAACGACAGTGCGGGAACCGACCATGCGCCGGACATGCTGTACGTCTCGCCGGCCAACGGCTACATGACCATCTATCGGAAGAATATTGACGGTGGCCGCGCCCGCGCGGTGGTGACCGCTGGTCGCTCGGCGCAGCTCGAATCCTTCCATCCCTTTGAGTCCCGGATCGACGCCTCCCGGCGCGGCTACGTCCTCTTCACGTCCAAGGCGAACGACCGCGATGCGCTCATCATGTGGGACATGCGGAAGGGCAAGGAGGCGGGGAGATATCAGTTCCCCCATCTCGTCTCCATTATCTCGCCGGTCTGGTCTCCCGACTTCAAGAGCATCCTCTTCAGCGGGCTCTCGGAATCGGGGACGTCGGATTTGTATCGGTTGTACTTGAATCCCGATTCGCTCGAGCAGGTCACCAACGATCCGTATCAGGACATCGACCCGAGCCCGAGCCCCGATGGTCGCCGCGTCGTCTTTGCCTCCGACCGGACCGAAGGCGGTCTCCAGGGTGCAGTAAACCTGTTCGTGCGTGATCTTGCGACCGGCACCACTACGCAGCTCACCTCCGGACACTGGGTGGATGAGACGCCACGATGGGAGGCAAACGGACGGATCTATTTCACCTCGGACCGTGACGGGGTGCTGAATATTTTTTCCGTGGATACACTCGGTGAAGGCCGCCGGGAAACGTCCGCCTGGACCGGAGCGTTTGGCCAGGAGTATGTCCCCGAGCGAAATGCGTTGCTGGTGAGCGGATTCCATGAGCTGGCTCTGAGCGTGTACTACTATCCGGCGGACAGCGCGGCTGAGCGCGAAACCTTTGCCCTGACGCCACCCGCGCCGGAGCCGGCGTGGGACTGGCCGGCGACCACTGCGATGGCCGAGGCGAGCTCCGCGTCTGCGCCGTATCGCCGGCACTATACCGTCGACTTTCTCGCTGGAGACGCCGTCTTCATTCCTCGCGTCGGAGGCTCCCAGGGCGTCACGCTCTTCGCGAGCGATCTGCTCAGCGACAATCTGCTCTACTTCAATTTTCTCACCTTTCAGGGCAAACGGTTCGGCAGCATCTTCGACAACATCAACATCTTCGGCATCTACATCAATCAGACGCATCGGGTAAACTGGGGGATCGGCGCCTTCCGCTCGCGCGGCAGTTTTCTCGAGGGCGATCTCTCGGTCGCGTATACCGAAAAGGCGGACGGCGTACTCGGCCTGGTCCGCTATCCCCTCTCCCGGTACACCCGCCTCGAAGGCCAGATGGTCGTCGAGCATTCCGATCGCACCGACTTTACGCTACCCGTGGACCAGCCCCGGCGCGTGGGGTGGATCGCGTCTCATTACCTGAGCTTCGTGCACGACAACACAATTTGGGATGACGCCGGACCGATCGATGGCATGCGGGTCAATTTTACGGCCGGCACCTCCACCGATTTCTCGAATTCCCGTTTCGACAGTTACCTTCTGAGTGGCGACTATCGCCTGTATACCAGGATTGCGCGGAGAGCGGGGTTCGCGACCCGGCTCTTCGGATTCTACAGTGGAGGGGATCGTCCCCAGCGCGTGAATATCGGAGGAACGCTGGGCATTCGGGGGTATCCGTTGTACGGATACATTCTCGGCTCGCGCGCATTCATGGTGAACGAGGAATTGCGCTTCCCGCTGCTGGATTTCTTCACGCTCGGAGCACCGTTCGGCTCCGTCCGGTTCCCGGGAGTGCAGGGCGCGTTATTCGTGGACGCAGGAAAGGCTTCCTTCAACAGCGCCGAGCATCGTGCGCTGCTGGGCAGCTACGGCCTCAGCTTCCGCTGGCCGCTCACTCCGCTCGCCGTGCTGCGGCTCGACTGGGGACGGCGTTTCACCGACAATGATTATGTGGGGTACGGATTGAGCTCACGACAGACCAAACGCAACTTCGTCGCCTTCTTCTTCGGATATAACTATTGATGCGGCAACGATTTCTGCTTGACCCTCCCCGGGTCGGGGTCTATCTTGCGCTCATCCTTGCTGCGTGTCATGCCGGGGCCCCGCCGAGCCTCCTTCCGGCGACAGCGGTAGCGGTCGAACGAGATTCCGTGCGGAGTTGGGTGCTCGCGACCGAGCCGCGAAACAACGTGCTCCACCGATTCAAGTGGCAGTTTCAGGACGATCGCTCGGCTGCCGGTGGTAGAGGCAGCGCGCGCATCGCGGTCCCCGATTCACTGCGCTTCGACGTGGCCGGGCCGCTGGGCACCGGACGGTCGGCAGCGGTCGTAGTTGGCGATTCGGCGATCTGGGTGGATCCGGAAAAGTCGATCCACGACCTCGTCCCCGATTATGACCTGCTCTGGGCGATGTTCGGAACCGCGCGCATGCCTGATTCCGCCGCCACACTGCGTGGCCTCGATGAAGGCGCCGGACGAATCTCGTGGGAATACGCGGATGGTCCGGATACCGTCTCCTACGCTCGCACTCCGGGTTCACGCAGCCGGTTTTTCGCGGAAGTACGGCACGCGGGGAAAGTCGTCGGACGGGTCGAAACATCGCTGGCGGCAGACGGACAGCCGCTCTCGTCCCGGCTCACGGTACCGAGCGTTCCGGCCAGGCTGGATGTCACATTTTATTCGAGTGTTCCAACTGCGGCATTTCCTCCGGACATCTGGCGCCCTCGCCAGCCTTAGCGCTCTCATGCTCTCCGGCTGCCTGTATGGATTTGCAGGTGGCGGGCTGCCGTCGACGGTCAAGACCGTCGCAGTCCTTCCGTTCGACAACCTGACTCCCGAACCTTCCCTCACTCAGGAAATTTCCGCCGTCGTGCGTGACGCCGTGCGCGGGCGTCTTGGGCTGCGCGAGGCCGGGGAATCGAGCGCGGACGCAATCGTCCGCGGCCAGATCACGCGGTACGAGCCCGACCTTCCCGTCGCGTATACCGGCACCAATCAGACGAATCAGGTCGTCGTTACCAAGCGACTGGTGCAGGTGACGGTGACTATCGAGATTCTGAACCAGCGGGAAGGGAAGACGCTGTGGCAGCGCAGCGGCCTCACGCTCGAAGGCGACTACGATCCTGCGAGCGAAACCGAGCGGGACGGCCGCCGAAAGGCCCTGGACAAGCTCGTGACCAACATTGTCGACGGAGCTCAATCCCAATGGTAAACGCGCGCGGTCGTGGCAGAGCCGGTGCCAGCACGGTGGGTTGCATGTTCTCGCTGATCGTCTTCGTGGCGGCGGTCTACTACGGCATCCATATCGGCCAGCCGTGGTTCCGCTACTACCAGCTGATGGATGAAATGCGAGTTTCGGCTAGGCTCGCGCCCAGCCTGACCGATGCGGTGATCAAGCGACGCCTCGTCGAGAAGGTCAAGGATCTTGGTTTGCCGGCGGACGCCAACAAGTTCAACATCACCCGCTCCGGCAGCCCGCGAAGCATCACCATCGAAACGGAATACAGCGAGAGTGTCGATCTTCCGCTCTTCCAGCACACATTCCTCTTCAGGCCACGCACCGAAGAACCGCTGTGACCGCATGCCAGAGTGTCGCCGGAAGCTGATCGTCCCCCGTTCTCCCGTGCCCACGTGAGTTCCTCGAGTCGCCAGAAAATTCGATCCACCGCCGACGCGGTTGGGTGGCGACAGGCGCAATCGGGACTCGTCGTGTTCACCAACGGGGTCTTCGACCTCGTTCATCCCGGTCATATCGAGCTGCTCGAGGCCGCGCGCGCCGAGGGCGACGCGCTGATCGTCGGACTCAACACCGATGCATCGGTTCGGCGACTCGGTAAAGGCGCCGCGCGTCCCATCGTGGACGAGGCGTCGCGCGCCCGGGTAATCGCCGGAATCGGAGCGGTGGACTGTGTGGTGCTGTTCGACGAGGACACGCCGCTCGAGCTGATCACCGCTCTCGAACCGGATGTACTCGTCAAGGGCGCCGACTACTCGCGCGCGCAAACGGTCGGCGCCGATTTCGTGGTGGCCCGGGGCGGTCGCGTCCGCCACGTCGAACTCGTCGCAGGCTTCTCAACTTCCAAGATCGTGGAGCGTCTCCGTGCCTCGTCCTGACGGTCGTGCCAACGACCAGCTTCGTCCGCTAGTCCTCGAGCGCAGCGCCAATCCCTACGCCGAGGGTTCCTGTCTCATTCGCATGGGAGGCACGCTGGTTCACTGTACCGCGAGTGTTGATTCCGGCGTGCCCGGCTGGAAAAAAGGCACCGGACAGGGTTGGGTAACGGCCGAATATGCCATGCTTCCCCGCGCGACTGTCGAGCGGACCTCACGCGAGCGGAATGGTCCCGGGGGACGCACGCAGGAAATTCAGCGTCTTGTCGGGCGCTCGCTTCGCGCCGCAATGGCCACGATGGCCTTCGGCGAGTACACCATCCGTATCGACTGCGACGTGCTTCAGGCCGACGGAGGTACCCGGACGGCGAGCATCACGGGAGGCTGCGTCGCGCTCTCGGATGCCTGCGCCTGGCTCGCGAAGCGCACAGGAATCGCCAATCCCTTCGGGCGCCTCGTCGCCGCCATCTCAGTCGGCATCGTCGACGGAGAACCGCGGCTCGACCTCGCCTACCTCGAGGATCGCGATGCCGGCGTCGACGCGAATGTGGTCATGCTTCATCCCGATCAGTACGTAGAGGTGCAGGGCACCGGCGAACACGGCACCTTCTCCCGTGCGGAGCTCGACATCATCCTCGGCCTCGCCGACGGCGGCATCCGGCAGCTCTTCGAGGCCCAGGCCAGGGTGCTCACCGGATGAAACTGCTGTTCGCCACCCGAAGCGCCGGCAAACAGCGCGAAGTGCGGCGCGTGCTCGAGGCGGCCGGTCACGAGGTCCTGTTTCCTGACGATGCCGGAGTCGCCGAATCCAGCGCGGAGGAGACGCTCGAGGTCGGTGACAGCTTTCAGACCAACGCCCGGCTTAAGGCTGAACATTTCGTGCGTCTCACCGGGCTCCCCACAGTCGCCGACGATTCGGGTCTCGAAGTCTTCAATCTCGGTGGTGCCCCAGGCATCAAGTCGAAACGCTGGGCCGGAGCCATGGGAACTCCTGCCCAGGTCGATGCGGCCAACAATGCGGAATTGCAGCGTCGCCTTCGCGGCGCGCCAGCGGCGAGGCGCCACGCCCGGTACCGCTGTGTTCTCGTACTCCTCAATCGGGTCAGCGGAATTCCAGTGCCCTTCGAAGGAGCGTGCACCGGAGTGATCCTCGAGGAGCCGCGCGGGACCGGTGGTTTCGGCTATGACCCGTATTTCTTGAGCGATGATCTGGCCAAGACCTTCGGTGAGGCCACCGCCGAAGAGAAGGACCGTGTCAGCCATCGCGGCCGGGCACTTGCGGCGCTGATCGCATATCTGTCGAAAGAGTCATCGCATGGGTGACCGGGTCTGCCTGGTCACGGGCGCGACGAATGGAATAGGGAAAGTCACGGCGCGGGCGCTGGCGGAAGCGGGATCTCGGGTGCTGATCGTCGCGCGCGACCGGGAGCGGGGTGAGGCTACGGTCTCGGAGATCCGGTCTGTGAGCGGAAATGTGCGGGTGGAGCTGCTGCTCGCCGATCTATCCCGTCAGGCGGATATCCGGCGGTTGGCGGCGGAGGTGCACGCCCGGACGGACCGTCTGGACGTACTGGTCAACAACGCCGGCGGTTTTTCTGTCGATCGGCAGCTGACCGTGGACGGCAT
>JBDUEA010000077.1:0-13997 GCA_040002695.1 Gemmatimonadota bacterium
CGCCCGTTGCCAGCCGCATCCCCGGCGCCAGCATCAGGTCCGAGGCCGCCGGGGGTGAGGAGAATCCGCGGACATCGACCTGGGACGCGGTCTTGTGTCCGGTCAGGGAATCTTCGACAGTGACCTTGAGGCGATAGTCACCCGGCGCCACGGCGAAGTCCACCATCTCGACCGCCATGCCGCCGGCTTTTCTTGCTTCCGCGCTGGGGTGATTGCGCCAGCTGGTCTGATACAGGGAGAGGCCGGTCGAGTCCGAGACATCCACGGCGACCCGATAGCTCAGGGAATCGCCGCGGTCGGGCTCGCCGAGAATCTGATAGGGGATCTGCACGAACGCCTTGACGCGAGTCTGACCCTGCTCCGCCCGATAGAACCGCACCGCGCGGACAGAGAGTGAGTCCTGTTCGGCCGTTCCCTCGCGACGAGCGACGTTCGGAAAGCCCGCGAACGCCAGTAAAGTCACTCCACAGAGCAGCACCTGCTCGACGCTCCGGCTCACGCGGCCCCCTTCGACTGATGATTGGATCAGGACTGGCGCGCCCGAGGTCCATGCGAGCGCATCCAGCGAACGCATCAGGTGACGTCGCGGCGGCGATATCGCACACCAGTCAATTCTGGGGGGAAGCTGGAGGAGAACGCGGAAGGACGGACTACCGGTGACGGAGGACCGCAGGCACACGGTCCTCCGCCACCGTTTGGATCAGAAGCTGAGCTCCATTCCGAGCCGGACGAGACGCGGCGGACCAGTCAGAACGTTGAGCCCGCGCGCGGTCTGGTACAGGGCATCCGACGCCCGGGCCTGTTCGGCGACGCTGAAGATGTGGTCTCCGTTGCCGAAACGCTCTTCGGCGCGGATGAGGGAAAGACAATTGGGTGCGGCGGGGAGGCCGCCCTGCGTGAGCCACACGCCACAGCTGGCCTTCGGATTCGGGTTTCCCGAGACCCCGAAGGTGAGATCGACCGAGCCGTCGGCAAGGAGGGCATGGTTGTTCGTGGCCTCCTGAGCGAAATCCTGACTGTCGGCGGCGAAGTACTGAGCTTGACTGGCGCGATTGGTCACGTCACGCGTGGTCGTGAAGACAGTGAGCACGTTCCGGAGATTGAGCAGATTCCGCGCATCGACGTAGGCCGTGAGATCGAGACCGGCCAGCGCGAATCCCTTGGTGACCCGGAGATCGAACTGCTTGAACGACGGGAGGCGTGAGCCGTTCACGTTTCCGGCGTTGTCCTTGTTGCAGACCAGTCCGCTCAATACGTCGCTGTTGCCCGTATCCTGGCCCGGGCAGGGCGTGTACGCCGTGCCGCTCGCGTAACGGAATGTCGCAAAGGCGCTGACATTCTTGAGCACCGTACCAAACGCGGAACCCTGATGCCAGTCCTGAGGAATCGTCATGCTGAAGGCGCCGGCGAAATTATGCGGCCGGCTGGTGGACGTGGGCAGGATGCCCTGCGCCGGCGGCGCCTTGGTGCCCGAGATGCCGGTGAGCACGCGCGAGCCGAAGTTGAGGTAGGTGAAGGGATCGGACCCGGTGTTCTTCGCCTGCTCGTAAGTATAGGAAAGCACGCCGTTGAACACCTGGCCGATGCGACGATCGAACCGGATATCGACGCCGCGGGTGTTGCCGAAGTCCGCGTTGGTGAGCACGCGAAGGTCGGTGTTCTGGTGCGAGGCGGGATCGAACCGGGAGATCAGGCGGACCGTGGCATCCGACAACTTGTCCTTGTTGTACGCGGCGATATCGAACACCATGTCGGGGCTGAACGAGTGCCGCACACCGAACTCGAAGGTGACCGTCTTGCCGAAGTCGAGGTCGCTGCCGAATGCGTTATTGGTATTGGTAACCGAGAGGTCGGTGTTGATGCCACCATAGACGAGGCTGAAGTCCGGCGCCTGCACCTGGTGGGCGTACGAAAGGCGGAAATTGGTCCGCTCGCTCACCGGGAACGACACCTGCATGTGCGGACTCAGGTAGGTATGCGCGCGGTCGCGCTGCAGGAGCTGGAGTGGCTGGCCGTTGAAGCTGCCGTTCACGCCGTAGCTCGACACCCGCGGAAAGTCCAGATACTGCCCGAAGGTACCACTCGTCGAGACCGTATCCAGCAGCATGGTGCGTGTCGCGCGGCTGTCGTAGGCGTCATAGCGCAACCCACCCACGAGCACGACGTCGCCGAGGTCGAGGCGATCCTCGACGTAGCCGTTGTACCGGATCGGCTTCTCGAGATACATGTTGGAGCCGAACAGCGTGCTCAGTGCGCTCGAGAACTGCGTGATGTTGTAATGCGTGAACTCACCGCCAACCTTGACCCGGTTATAGCGGTCGAGCTGCCAGTCCAGGTTGGCGCGTCCGAGCGCCCGGTTTTCCTTGAAGAGGGCGAGCGCCGTGTTGAACGGGCCACCGGTCTGGGCAAACGTATAGTAGAGTGAATTGGAAAAGTTCGCGTACGGATTCGTACGATACTGATTCACCGGCGCGTACTGCCCGATGTTGTTCAGGTCGTAGGGAAGAATACGCGCTGACGTGTTGTTCGCCCGGTAATTGGCGATCAGCGCCGCATCGACGGGGAAGCTGTTGAAGTCGTACAGGAACTTGAGCGGCTTGATCAGGAAACCGCCGAAGGGGCTGCGGCTGTCCTGCTCGCTCTGGCTCGTGAGCGGCGAGACGATCGCCCGGTCCTGCTGCAGCGAGAACGACGCATCGAGCGCCAGCGCCCGCTCGGTGGAGTGGGTGAGATTCTGCGTGAGATTCAGAATCAGCGCCCGACTCCGGTTGTTGAAGCCGCTGTTGGCCTGGGCGTCGTTGAGGTTGGAGTAGTTGAACACGCGTCCCTGATTCCGGCTGCCGAGCAGCGACAGCGAGATGCGCGAGCCGAGGCCATAGCTATAGCTGAGTTTCCCCTGGGTCTGGTACAGGGTCGCTGCAGAACCGGGAGTGCGGATTCCCTGGCAGCTGACGCCGTAGTTGCTGGCGATGCCGGGGTTCGCACTGCCCGAAAAGTCCGCGCAGTTGCCCCGGGCGACCGCATAGTTGTACACGTCCACCATCGTGGTGTCCGCGGTGGGGCTGTTGAGCGCGCTCGGTATCGCGTAGGTCGTATCGATGCCAGCCTGCACGAAGATCGGCGCGCTGGTCGCCCCGAGTCCGGAGATGACGGACTTCTGGCCCTCGAGTGTACCGGAAACGTTGAAGGTCAGGTTCTTGAAGATCGGCCCGCCAAAGCTGCCCTCGACACGATTGAATCCGAGTGAGTGATTCACGCCAAACGGTTCATCGGTCTCATATGCAATCGAGCCCGCATAGCCGGTACCGCCGCCACGCGTCTCGATCGAGATGATGCCCGACTGCGCGTTGCCGAATGCCGCGCCCTGACCGCCGGTGGTCACGGTCGCTTCTGTAATGGCATTCGTTCCCACGCTCAACGTGGTGTTTGGTACGCCGATACCACCCAACGATGCACCTCCCACCGCAGACATCCCAACACCGGCGACAGTGCTCGGCCGAATACCGCCGGTGATGGGTACCCCATCCACATAAGTGGCGGACTCGTTGTCCCGGCCGCCGCGAATTTCAAGGGTGTTCCCGGAGGCGCTGGCGACCACGCCCGGCTGCAGTGCGAGCACCGCGTTCAGGCGATCGACCGGCAGCTTTTCCGTCAGCTCACCATCTACTCGCTGCCGGGTCGTGATCGCGTCGCGGGGGACGAGGACATTTTCCGCGACGATTTCGATCGGAGCGATCTCGACCGGGGCCGATTCCATCGCGAAGTCCTGCGTAATCGTCTGCCCACCGAGCACCTTGAGGCCGGTGACGGCGACGGGGCGATAACCCACATACGCCGAGCGCAATGTTACCGTTCCCGCCGGTACGTTGTTGATGAAGTAGTAGCCCTGACCGTTGGTGGCGGCCACGACGCTGGTCCCGGCGACGACGACCTGCGCGGCCGTGATCGGCGCGCCGGCCTGGTCGCGGATGTGTCCTTCGATTTTACCGGTCGCGCCCTGGGCGTGGAGGGAGCCGACGGAAATGCCGACCCCGATCCATGCGAGCACGAGTCCGAGAGCGAGCGACGACAGCGCCCGCCGTAGTACACCAACAGGGTGTAGCTGCATGCGCATACTCCTCCAGTGATTGGATGAACCCGACGTGAACCGCCGCGTGATGCTGCCGCTCACGTCGGTTCGCCGGCTGCGAACCTGCGGTCCCTCCCCGACGCGTCCGGCCGCGAGCGGCGGGCCACCGGAGAGCAACGTGAGAACGCAATGACGCGCGGCGGGTCGTCCCAGTGCGGACGAGACCCGGCGCGCCAACGGTGGCGATCAGGCGGCGGCCCCGCGCTGATTCCCACGAACCCAACTTATGAACTGAAAGGAAGTTCGGTGTTCAGGGGAGGTGAGTGAATTGTGAGTGATCTGTGAGTGAGATGAGGCAGGGGCACGACGGAAATCCCCGGTGCCGGGGAGTGCGAATCGGAGAGGGTGACGACTCAGGCTTGCAGTCGATAGCCGATCCGGTGAACGGTGAGAATGTGCTCGGGAGCCGCCGGATCCCGTTCGACTTTTCTCCGGAGATCCGCGACATGCGTGTCGAGCGTGCGACTGAACACGCCGTCCTGATATCCCCAGACCTCGCGCAGGAGCTCATTCCTCGAGGCTACGTTGCCCCGGCGACGCGCCAGCGCGATCAGCAGATCGAATTCCTTCGGGCGGAGCGTCACGACCTCACCGCCGCGCAGCACCTGACGGCTCAGCGGCCAGATTTCGATTTCCCCGAAGCGGAGCGCGACGGGCGTATCGACGTACTGATGTGAAGCCGACGGGCGCGCGCGGCGGAAGAGGGCGTGGACTCGCGCCATCAGTTCCATGAGACCGAAGGGCTTGGTCACGTAATCGTCGGCGCCACACTTGAAAGCACGCACCTTGTCATGCTCCTCGCCCCGCGCCGAGAGAATCAGTACCGGGACGCTCCGCGCCTCGGCCCGTACCGCCTCGAGCACCTTGTACCCGTCGCGACCAGGCAGCATCAGATCGAGGATGATGAGGCCAAGGTCATTGGAGCGGGCAAGCTCGAGCCCACGACTGGAATCCGATGCGATGTCCACGGCGAATCCCTCGACCTCGAGGTTCGTGCGAAGTCCGTGGGCCAGATTCAGGTTATCCTCGATGATCAGGATTCGCTTCATGACCGGTCGCTCCTATCGTGCACCAGGTTGCGGCGCAGCAGACGAGGACGCGCGCCACTGAAGCTGGGAGTGCCAGGCTCGATGACATCACCGGGAAGCAGCACGTTGAAGCGGGCGCCTCCGCTCTCGGCCGTCTCGACCCAGGTGCGTCCCTGGTGGGCGAGTACGAGGTCTCGAACGACGGCGAGACCGAGGCCGCTGCCGGGAGCCTGGTTGGTGTCCTGCCGGACCCGGATGAAGGGTCGCCAGATCATCGTGTGATGCTCGGGCGCGATGCCGGGGCCCTGGTCCTCAACCCAGAGGAGCACCCCCGCGACGTCGCGCCGGCACCCGATGAGGATTTCCTGACCCGGAGGCCCGAACTTGACGGCGTTCTCGAGCAGATTGAGCAGGATCTGCCGGAGCGCGGACGGGTCGGCCTGCACTACCAGCGAGTCGGCGAGTTCGGTTCGGAATTGCACCTGGCGGGCGGCGGCGAGCGGCGCGAACGAGCCGACCACATCCAGGACGAATGCGCTCACCGCGATGCGTTCCCGGGCCGGTGGCGATGGTTCCCGCTGGCGCGCCGTGAAGGTGAGGATGTTTTCGACGAGATGAATCAGCCGCCGGGCTTCCTGGTGAATCACCTGAATCGCGAAGCCGCGCTCGGTGCGGGAGCGTGCCCGACCCAGCCGGAGCGTCTCAGTGAAGAGCAATATCTGGGTGAGAGGAGTGCGCAGCTCGTGGGAGATGCTGGCGATGAAATCGCCGCGGAGCGCGGCCAGCTCCTGTTCGCGCCGTACCTGCTGGGTCGCAATCGCCAGCACGGTCAGGGTGAGGCCGAGCAGCGTGAGCAGCCGCGGGAGTCGGGAGCGAGGCAACCCGCCGACCATAAGGCGATCGGTGACATCCGGATGCAGCGTCACCGCGATGAGCAGTCCGCTCCCGAGCACGGCAACGCTGTCGGTGGCGCTGAACGTGGAGGCGTACTGCACGGGGGAGCTGTAGAGCGTGTCGCCGTACGCGGCGGTGGTGACGTTCACGCTCAGCACCGAGTCATTCGATGCGTCGCCCACCAGAGAGGGCGGCAGCAGCGAGTAGCCGTGCATTACGCGCTCGAAGACCGCGGGTCCGAGGAGACCGGCACAGGTTTCGAAGCCGAAGGCCTGATGCGCCTGTCCGGTGCGATCCGAACGCGCGACCACCGCGAGCGCGCGTGACCTGCCCTCGATCATGCGGAACAGCGGCACGTAGAAGACCTGGCCATTCTGGGCGAGGTGCGCGCGCAGCGCCTCGTTGAGCGCGCGCTCGAGGCCGTGCACGACGACGCCGGGTAGCTCGGCTCCGGTGGTCTCCAGCCGTCGCGTGTCCGCGTCGTAGCGGAAGTAGTAGCGGAGCGAATCCTGCGCTGGCTGGTCACAGCGCGCGAGTGGCGCGCCGACGGCCGCGATGGCCCGAAGCGCCGGCAGAGCATCGGTGCGGCTGTCGTCGGTAAAGGCGAGCATCGGCGCCAGTTTCGGTAAGGCGCCGCCGTCCAGACTGGCGACCAGCGCGAGACGGAAATTCCAGGCGGCAGCGGCGGCGTGATCATGGAGAACCCGGAGCGCCGTCGCGCGATGGCCACGATCGGAGCGCCAGGCTTCGATGACCATTGCCACGATCAGTGCCGCGGCAAGTATCAGCAGGCCGGTCAGCGCCGCGCCGCGAGCGGCGGCAAGGCTCCGGCGTATCGCGGAGAAACTCTTATTCCAGCGGGAGAGGGGGGCGTGGTCGGCGTCGCTCATGGTGCGACGCTCGCGGAGGAGAGCCCGCGACGTCGACTCGACGGCGAGGGCTCACCGGAATCCGGACGATGTTCGGGAATTGTCAAATCCGGCGTAGGCATGTCTGAATCCCGTGCTTCGCGAAGCCCGCTGCCCTGAAACGACCATTTCCCCGGCTGCCACGCGTCTTCGGCATGCGCGCGGCACCGCTGCAGTGGTGACGTCGGGTCGCAGATGCGTGCACACGGCCCTCGCATGATCGACTCGAATGCGCCGACCGAATTCGAGTCCACGCACTAGTGCGCGCTCTGCTTCCGGTAGAGGCCGTCGAAGGCAACCTCCCAGCTCGCTCCATGGTCAGTCGATGTCTGCCACAATTGATGGACCGAGCCATCCGCATTCAACGTGAACGTCAGCCGGTGATTGACGATCTTTCCCTCCGGCGCAGGCCGTTCCATCGTATAGACCAGTTCGTTCCCGACCACACTTCCCGTCAGGAAGAGCGTCTCGCCATCGTTACTCACCCATACCTGGTGCCACTTGCCGTCGGATCGATCATAAAAATTGAAGCTTTGACCGGTGCTCCCACCGGCTCCCTCCCAGTGCTCGTGGATCAGGCAGCCCTCTTCCTCGAGTGTGACCCGGTTGGTGCCGACGGTTTTTCCGCCGGCTCCGGTCACGGTCCAGTCTCCGACCCAGAACCTGAATTGGGCGTATTCCGGCGTATCACACCGGGGGACGTTCGAGCGTTGCGCAGGAGGATGACCAGTCAGGGTCAGCAGTGCGAGCGGGAGCAGGAGTGAGGCAAATGAAATCCGAGACATCATGATCCTCCTCTTGGATGGTGCCCGTGCGGGGGCCGACGCCGAGATTCGCGGCTCAAACGAGTCGGTCTCACCGACGCCAGGAACCATCATGATGTTTCCGGTTCCGAGTGACGCCGTGCACTGCACACGTCACAAGCCGAGACATCGCGCATGCAACTTCTACGTGGTCAGGACGTCGTGACCCGGACCTGCGGCACGCCGCGTCTCAGACCTTCGGGGTTCTCCGTGATTCGTCTTTCGTCGATTGCGTGCGGCCTCGTGTTGTGGACGTGCAGTCGGGCCGCCGCCCAGCGGCCGACAGGAGCGCCCGCCTCCGTCACCATCACTCATGTCACGGTAATCGACGGCACCGGCGCATTGCCGATGGCCGACATGATGGTCCGAATCGAAAATGGCCGGATCGCGGGCATCGAAAACGCGTCGAAGTCCCCGCTCGCGAATGGAACTGTCACTGTCGATGGGCGCGATCGATTCCTGATTCCAGGGCTCTGGGACATGCATGTGCATCTCTGGGAGCCCTGGCCCGCGCCGGCACTCGGCGCGTGGTTTCTGTCCAACGGGATTGTTGGTGTACGGGACATGGGAACTCCGCTCCAGCGCATCCGGTATTTTCGCAGCGCCTTTTCCTCACCTGACACTCCGGGCCCGCGCATCGTTGCCGCCGGACCATTTCTCGATGGAAGACGAAGTGACCCCGGTACGGTCATCGGTGTGGCAAGCGATGCCGACGGACACGATGCCGTGGATTCAGTGCTGTCATGGGGCGGTGATTTCATCAAGGTGCTGACCGGCATTCCCCGACCGGCCTTCTTCGGGGCGGCGCGGGAGGCGCGTCGAAAGGGCGTTCCAATCGTCGGCCACCTTCCGCTCGCGGTGAGCCCGGAAGAGGCGTCAGACTCAGGCCTCCGCAGCTTCGAGCACATGTTCGGGACAGCGCTCGACTGCGCCTACGGCTCGGATGCGACCTGCCAGAGCCGAATGCACCGCCTGGCAACGTTGGACACAGCACGCCTGATTCAGACTCTTCGGAAGAATGATTCCTGGCAGACTCCAACCCTCGCAGCGTGGCACCGCGTGCTCCGTGATCAGGACGGCGCGCGAAGCGATGATCCTCGGCTCGCTCTCCTCCCCGACACGGTGCGCACGGTCTGGCTCGCGGATGAGACGCCGACGCCGGCGGGGCTCGCCGAGGCGGTGCGCCGGGAGGCGGCATTGATCGCACCGATGCATCACGCGGGGATCCGGTTCCTTGCCGGGACGGATTTCGGAGACCCGTTTCTCTTTCCGGGCGCGAGCCTCCACGACGAACTTGCGAATCTCGTCGCCGCCGGGCTCACGCCCACCGAAGCGCTGCAGTCTGCCTCGAGAGACGCGGCCATCTTCCTCGGCCTCGGCGATTCGACGGGAACGATCGCGATCGGAAAGCGCGCGGATCTGGTCCTGCTCGAAGCCGATCCGCTGCTCGACATTCACCGCACCCGTCAGGTCGCTGCGGTTTTCACCCAGGGGCGACTTTTCCTGCGGGCCGACCTCGATTCGCTGATCGCACACGGAAGGCGGTGATCCAGGTGTCGGCACTGCTCAAGTACTTATTGGGTCCGCTCGTTCTCGTCGCCAGCGTCGCGAGCGGCGGTCATGCTCCTGTCACGGCGCCGCTCTCCGTAACACCCGTAGCGATGTTTCGTGGCGACCCGGCCCACACCGGCAACGCTCCCGGCGCAGTTGCGACCGCCTTCGGCGGTATTCTCTGGCGCTTTCGCGCGGATGGTCCGGTGCGTTCGTCGCCCGCGCTCGGCGCGGAAACCCTCTACGTCGGCAGCGCCGACGGCGCCCTCTATGCCCTCGACCGCGCCGACGGGAAAGTGCGATGGAAGTACCGAGCAGGCGGCCCGATCAATTCTTCGCCAGCACTCGCGGGGGGACTCGTCTACTTCGCAAGCCACGACGGCACCTGTTACGCACTCGATGCAGCGAGCGGGCGCCTGCGCTGGAAGCGGGCCACGGGGGTGAGCAAACCATTCGACTGGACCGGCGACTATTACACTGCGTCACCGGTGGTCGCCGATGGGTTCGCGCTGTTTGGAAGCCCCGATGGCGCGGTGTACGCGTTCGACGCGGAGACGGGCGCCGAGCGCTGGAAGTATCAGACGGAAGGCCGAGTGCGCGCCTCGCCTGCGGTGGAGTCAGGAACCGTGTTCGTCGGCAGCTTCGACGGCAGCGTATACGCGCTCGACCTGCGCTCGGGAACGCGCCGCTGGCGATTCGATACCGAGGGTCACAAGCTCGATTCGCACAAGTTCGGATTCGACCGGCGCTCGATTCAGTCATCACCCGTAGTCAAGAACGGCATCGTGTACGCCGGCGCGCGGGACGGCTACCTCTACGCGATTGATGCCGCCCGCGGTTCGCTGCGCTGGCGAAACGATCATGACGGCTCCTGGATCATTTCCACGGTCGCGCTTGCCGATTCCACTCTTATCAGCGCCACATCCGACGGACATTTCGCCAACGGACTCGATCCGGCAACCGGCCGGCAACGCTGGCGACTGCCGACCTCCTCGGCGGTCTGGAGTTCTCCGACGATCGCCGGTGAGGTCGTCCTGATCGCAGAGACCCAGGGAACCCTGCATGCGGTCGATCGTCGGACAGGTGTGGAACGCTGGCGGTATGGCGCCGGGGGAATGCTGCTGTCCTCCCCCGTGGCGGATGGCGGAGTCGTCTATCTCGGTGTGGTCGATGGAAGTGTGGTTGCCATCCGGACGGATGCCGCCAGGTCGCTCACTCGCGCGGTCTTCTGGGACAAAACTCTGGTGGGGGAGTCACGCGCGCCGGACGACGCGGCCATTCATCAGTTCTTTGCCGCCCGCGGGTATGTCACCCTCGATTCCGACAGCCTGCGCCTCTTCTTCGAGGCACGGCTCAGGGATCGCGCGCCAAGCGTGGTGATATTCGCAGAGGATGTGCTTCCCATAAGCGTCGCGGCCACCAACGCGGATACTTCGCTCGTCCGGCGCTATCTCAACAGCGGTGGCAAGATCGTCTGGATGGGAGTGCCACCGCGCATGTGGCCGCGAGATAAGTCCGGGGATCGACCATACTCGATGATCACGTCCGCCGCCCCGACATCACTCCTCGGCGTCGAACACGCGGGCGCGAGCTTCGATCGCCTCGGTACCACGGTGACAGCCGCGGGGAAACGGTGGGGCATTCGCTGGTGGCGGACGAGCAGCTGGAGCGTCGCTCCATCGCCTGCCCTCACTATCCTCTCGAATGACGAGGGTGGTCACGCTTCCGCCTGGGTTCGAAGCTACGGCGGGCCGGCCGGCAGCGGTTTCGTGCGCTACGATGGCAGCGGGAGCTCCGCGGCGGAGCTGAATGAGATCGCCGACCTGGCGGAGTACTGGCCGGCGCGACCCTGAAGCGGATTGCCGTTCACAGAATGGCCGACGGCGCGCGGTGTTTCCGCTCGATCCAGCCGGCGACACGGAATCCGAAGAGCGCCATCATGACGACCAGGACGACGATGAGCGGGTAAGGCAGGTGGAAGAGCATCGGCAGCGTCAACGCACCGAGGTCCGTCGCGTTGTAGAATGTCTCCAGCATCGCGAAGGCCTCACCAAAGATCAGTACGCCCACGATCATGCCGAGCCAGAGTACGAGCGCGTCACCCCGTCCGGTGACCGCACCCACGCAGGACGTCCCCGGACAATAGCCGCCCACCACAAAGCCGACTCCGAACAGCAGTCCGCCCACGACCTGCGGCAGCAGAAAGGTCGGAGGGACCGCAAGCAGGCTGCGATCGAGCAACCCCGCCGTAGAAAGCAGGAGCACACCCGTCATCGCCGTAATGATTGCGGTAAACATCACCTTGAAGACTGCGAGGTCCGTGAGGTAGAACTGCGCGACGAGCTTTCGGGCGCTTCCGAACCCGGCGCGCTCGAGACATGCCCCGAACGCAATGCCGATGGCCAGTGCGATCCACAGCGACGCGCCGGCTCCGAAGACGCCGTGCGGGTAGAGCGGTGCGTTCATGTCCACCTCCGCCGCATCAACGGGGCGATGAGGTAGCCGCTTACGAAAATTGCAATCATGAATGCCCAGCTGCCGACGGAGAGCAGCGCGCCGCCGGTGAGCGCCTGACCGCTGGTGCACCCTCGTGCAAGGCGACTGGCGAATCCCATCAGAATTCCTCCACCAAAGGCGCCGGCCAGCCGCGGGCCAACGCCGGTCCCGGGACCGCGCTCGATGGTGAATCTGAAGGTCCCCGCCAGAAGTCCGGACAGCAGGCCACCGATCAGGATCCCCGCGACTTCCACCACGATCCAGCTGTGCAGCGGTGACCCGTCGCTGTCAGCCAGATACGCTCCGAAATATCCGTTCGCTTCCGCGTGCGCAGGAGCTACCGCATGCTCGCCTGCGGTGACGATCGATGCCACCGCCCCGGATGCGCCGATTCCATGACCCATCAGGACGAACGCGGCCAGAAGCACGAGGCCGAGCACGAACCCCGCGAGGTAGGGACTCCAGTACGCCCCGGGAACGCGAAGGTTCGCGGCGCCGACGGACTTGCCAAGGCTGGATGTCTGCATTGCGGTGGTATTCATGAGTTCACATAGTCTGCATAACTCGTATCGTCAGAACCGGAGATGTAATCACCGTGCTCCGGATCGAGCCGGTACTCGTTCCGATAGCGACCAGCCGCGATCGCCTCCAGCGCATCACCCAACCGGTCGATCTCCTCGAGCGCATTCGAGAGTCCGATGCTCACCCGGACCGCGCCGGGCATCGCGGAGCGATCGCCCGCGAGAATCGCCCGCTCGAGCGCCGTAGCCGCGGCTTCGTCGATTCCGAGCAGGGATTTCACGTAGGGATGCGCGCAGAAGCATCCGCTCCGGGTCCCGATCGCCCATTCCTGACTCAGGATCGCCGAGACCAGCGCGTGAGGAAGCTGTCCGAGATTGAACGCGATGACGCCGAGCCGGTCCGTTCGGTGGGATGGGCCATACATCGTGATTCCGGGCACTCGCGCCAGACGGTCGAGCGCGCGATCCATCAGCATCAGCTCGCGCGCAATGATCAATTCCCAGCCGAGCGCGTGGTAGACCCGAATCGCTTCGGCGAGCGCGATCGCCCCGAGGATACACGGCGTACCGGCTTCTTCCCGATCGGGCAGTGACGCCCAGGCCACGCGCTCGAGACCTACGATCTCCACCGTGCCCCCACCGACTTCGGACGGCGAGCCATCCTCGAAGGCTGCCCGCGATCCCGCCAGGACCCCGACACCGAACGGCGCATACATTTTGTGCGCGCTGAACGCGACAAAATCCAGGTGCTCGACGTCATTGTGCGGCCGCATGTCGATGGGACGGTGCGCGACCAGCTGCGCCGCATCGACGACAATCTTCGCACCGGCCTCATGAGCCCAGCGCGCCCACCGGTGGATCGGGTTGATGACCCCCGTCACGTTTGAAGCACCGCTGATGGCCAATAGCGACACCTCACCCGCGTACCGACGCAGCAGCTCGCGAAGCACGTCCTCGTCCACAGTTCCGTCCGAGCGTACCGGCGCATGGACCACTCGCCCCGCCGCGCGCCAGGGAAGATCATTCGAGTGATGCTCCATTGCCGTGGTCACGATGATGCTCGGTCCCCGGCGGCGCTGACGCTCGGCAAGGTGATTGAGCGCTTCGGTCGTGTTCCTGGTGAACAGCACGACATCGTCACTCGGCGATGCACCGATGAACTTCGCGATCGTCGCCCGGGCATCGTCGAACGCCCATGACGAGAGCCTCGACTTGAAGCCCGTTCCTCGATGGACGTTCCCGTACCATCCCGCAAATCGATTGACCGCCTCGAGTACCGCGGTGAACGGAGGCGTGCTGGCAGCATTGTCGAATCCGGCGTAGGGGAGCATCCTCCCCTCCCCGACCGGTACCGCCCGGTCGCCACCCACCACCAGTCCTCGCTCGAACCGATCCGCGTGGGTGTTCATTCCGCGTACGCTAATTCTCGACCGGTGCGTCGGGCAACGTCGACCACTCGGTAAAGGAGCCGTCGTACAGCCGGACGTCGTAGCCGAGCATGCGTCCGACGAATACCACCATGGTGGCCTGCTGGCCGACATGACAGTAAGCGACGATCTGTCCACCCGGCTTGGCGCCGGTCCGTGCGAAGAGCTGCTTGAGGCTGTCTGCGGGCAGGAAATGCTCGGTGCTGTCGGTGAACGAGGTGAATGGCAAGTTCACCGCCC
>JBDUEA010000078.1:0-13974 GCA_040002695.1 Gemmatimonadota bacterium
ACACCGAACACCGGCCCGTCGTCATCCACCGGGCCGTGAACGGCTCATTCGAGCGATTCATTGCAATCCTCATCGAACACTTTGCCGGTGCGTTCCCGGTTTGGCTCGCGCCGGAACAGGTTCGAGTGATTCCCATTTCCGATAGTCAGACCGAGGCCGGCCGGGCACTCGCCGATCGCCTGACGGCGCTGGGCCTGCGCGTGCACCTCGATGATCGCAACGAAACGCTCAACTATCGCATTCGGGAAGGGGAAGTCGCCAAGGTGCCGTACATGGCCGTCGTCGGTCAGCGCGAGGCGGATACAGGAAGCCTGGCGCTGCGCGTGCGCGGTGCAGGGAAGAAACAGGAGGTGTTGAGCGTGGAAGATTTCATCGCGCGTATCACTGGCGAAGTTCGGACGCGCGCGCTGGCCCCCTGACACGGAAGCAGCGAAACCAGAGTGGTAGCTCAACTGACCTCGACTGCATCCTGAGTCAGTTGGCACGGCCGCCGAGTCCACCCAGCCAGAACGTCGCGGCGGCCAGTACCACCACCAATGCGGGGAACGCCCAGTTCCTGATGCCATTGCCGGTGCGGAACCACCACCGAGTCGATTGCGTTTTCATTCCGGCATAGATACGCGTCCGACATCACGCGCCCGTCAGGGAGTTCCCACAGCAGCAGCACGGTCGGGTCACAATTGACCCGCTGAACCGCCCCGCAGCACTCCCTCAGCCTGGAATTTCATGTCCGAGGCCTTACCCACGGATGGCCCGCCCGCACTCGTGCGTGCGATCGGCGTACGCGGCTTGACGCTCAATTGCCTGAACCTGATGGTCGGGGCCAGCATCTTCGTCGTGCCCGCGCTGGTAGCGCAGGGACTCGGCGCCGCGGCCATCGTGAGCTACATCCTCTGCGCCATCGCGATGGGCCTGGTGGCACTCTGCTTCGCAGAGGCCGGAAGCCGAGTCTCGGAGACCGGCGGCGCCTACGCCTATGTGAGCACGGCGTTCGGTCCGTTCGCGGGCTACCTCGTCGGCACGCTGCTCTGGATATCGAACGGCGTCCTCGCCAACGCCTCGATCGCCGCCGTCTTTGCGGGAACGGTAGGTACGCTGGTCCCCTCGCTGTCTTCGTGGTTCGCCCGGACCGGCGTCCTGCTCGTCGTCTACACGATTCTCGCCATTACGAACATTCGCGGTGTCCGGACTGGCACTCGCTTCGTCGAGGCGGTCACGGTGCTCAAGATGTTTCCGCTCTTCCTCGTGATCGTTGCCGCGCTGGTCGCCGCTCCGCGCTCCAACCTCACCTGGACCGGAATGCCCTCGCCCGCACACCTGGGTGAGAGCGCGCTGCTCGTCATCTTCGCCTTCAGCGGATTCGAGGGCGCGCTCACGGCCAGCGGTGAAGTAAGAAACCCCGGGCGAACGGTCCCGCGCGCGATCATAGCCGCCTCGATCTTCGTGGCATTCCTTTATTGTGCTATCCAGCTTTCCGCGCAGGGAATCCTCGGCGCCGAGCTGACGAAATATCCCGATGCGCCGCTCGCGGAGGCCGTGCGCCGGGTGTTCGGTCCTGCGAGCTTCGTGCTGCTGCTCGCCGCCGCGGCCTTCTCCAACTTCGGATTCATGGGTGGAGACATTCTCGCGACGCCCCGCGCGCTGTACGCCTTCGCGAATCAGGGATATCTCCCCCGGATGCTCGGCGCAGTCCACCCGCGCTTCCGCACACCTTACGTGTCGATCGCAGTCTATTGCACCTTGTCCGCGCTGATGGCGATCTCGGGCACGTACCGGCAGCTCGCACTCCTCTCCGTGGTTGGCACCCTGGTGATCTACCTGTCGACGTGCCTCGCGGTACTGCAGCTGCGGCGGAAAGGTATTGCTGGCGATGGGCCGCCATTCCGGTTGCCTGGCGGGCCCACGATTCCGTTGCTCGCCTGCGGCGTGATCGTCATCCTCTTTTCGACGGCGCATGCCGCCGAATTCGAGGCCCTCGCCGGCATTCTTGTCGTCGCGGCGATCCTCTTCATGGTGAGTTCACGCGCCAAGCCCGTGCGGGCGGGTCCGGCATGACCTGCCCCCTCCGCACTCCGTCGGTGTCCGGGCTATTTTCCTGCGGCTGGAACCCGAGCCGAAGACCCAGGCCATTCGCAGAGAGCGCATCGTGACCGATCAGACAACGCCCGTTCTTGTTTCCGCCGTCCGCACCCCCATCGGCCGCTATCTCGGTGGCCTTTCGTCGTTCACCGCTCCCCAACTGGGGGCTATGGTCGTCCGCGAGGCTCTGGTTCGCGCAGGTCTCGATGCCGGGGCTGTCGAAGAAGTCATTCTCGGGCATGTCGTCCAGGGGGGGTCGGGGCAGGCGCCCGCGCGACAGGCCATGATCCAGGCCGGCGTTCCCGGCAAGGTTTCGGCGCTCACGATCAACATGGTGTGTGGCTCCGGGCTCAAGGCCGTCATGCTCGCGTCTCAGGCGATTCGTGCGGGAGATGCGCAATGCATTGTCGCTGGCGGAATGGAATCCATGTCCTCCGCGCCGCACTATCTCTATGGATACCGGAACGGCATCAAGGCGGGAAATCAGACTATCGTCGATGGGATGATTCATGATGGACTGTGGGACTCCTTCGGTGGAAATCACATGGGGGAGTACGCCGAATACACTGCCGAGAAGGCCGGTATCAGTCGGAAGGACCAGGATGCCTATTCCGCCGAGAGCCACCGCAAGGCGGTCGCGGCAGCGGACACCGGCAAGTTTGCCGCTGAGATTTTCCCGGTGCAGGTGCCGGGCAAGGGCGGTCCGACCACGATTTCCGCGGACGAAGCGCCCCGCAAGGATACGACGCCCGATACCCTCGCGAAGCTCAAGCCCGCCTTTCGGAAGGAAGGCACGGTGACCGCTGGCAACGCGCCCGGGCTCAACGATGGAGCGAGCGCACTGGTCGTTACCTCGCTCGCCTTTGCCAGGGCCCACGGCCTGCATCCACTTGCACGCGTTACTGAGTATGCGACGGGCGGCGGAGAGCCGAAGGACCTGTTCTTCGCGCCGATCGTCGCCGTCAAGAGTCTCATGGCCAAGGAAAAGAAGACGATCGGGGACTACGGACTCATCGAGGCCAACGAGGCATTCGCCGTCCAGGCCCTTGCGGATGGTCGTGGGCTCGGATGGGATTGGGATCGGGTGAACGTGAATGGCGGCGCGGTCGCATTGGGACACCCCATCGGCGCGAGCGGTGCGCGGGTGCTGACGACCCTCCTGTACGCCATGCAGGACCGAAATGTCCAAACCGGCCTCGCGACGCTCTGCCTCGGTGGCGGAAACGCAGTGGCCCTCAGCGTGGAGCGGATCTGATGGCCCTCAACGAACGCGGCTCGCAGAGTCTCCCGATCGAGCCCGGGATCTCGATTCCGTTTCGCTGGCCTCTGGCCATTGGGCTCGGCGCGGCGATCGTCGCCCTCAGTGCCCGGTTGGCGGTCCCGCTCCCTTTCACTCCGGTGCCGCTCTCACTGGAGGATCTGGCCGTATTGCTGGTCGGTGGCTTTCTCGGCGCGACCGCCGGCAGTGGGGCAATGATTCTTTACCTGTCCCTCGGCGCACTTGGCGCTCCGGTGTTCGCACTGGGCACGGGCGGCATCACGCGGCTCCTCGGACCATCTGGTGGCTATCTGCTGGCATTTCCTGTCGCGGCTACCGCTGTCGCGCGCATCGCCGTTCGCGGGAACCTCGCACGCTGTCTCGCCGCAGCGTTAGTGGGCACGATGCTCATCCATGCGGGTGGGCTGGCACAGTTGATGGTGCTCGGTCAGTCGCTCAAACATGCGCTGGCCCTCGGTACACTTCCCTTCCTCCTGCAGGATCTGCTCAAGACGGTCATCGCGGCACTCATCCTGACTGCAGGAGCGGCGACGCTTAGGCCTCGCGCCTGATGGTCTCGTATCCCTTCGGCGGCTGGACGTCTTTTTTCAAGGCGATCGGCTGGTCGATCGCCTTCCTGCTCATCGGCGTTTCCTTCAGCATTATTTTCGGCGTCGGAAACATTTTTCTTCTCGAGCGATCGGGAGTCGTCGGCATCGGGGATGGAACCAATCTCCCTGTGCTGCTGCTCCTGCAGGGGGTTTCGACTCTGGCGGGCTTCGGCTTGGCCACGTGGATCATTGCGCATCGGGTGATGCGCCTTCGCGCCCGCACGATCGGCTGGGCGAGCGGCCGCGCTGCAAGGCGCGGCTTTCTCCTGGGACTCCTCTGTGGAGTCGTGCCTGCAGTGGCGGCGCTGACCCTCGGCGCAGCTGCCGGTGGTGCCGCATGGGTACGGAGTAACGGGACGATTGGCACATATGTCCTCGTTGTGCTTCAGACCATTCTGTTCCTCGCACCGGCCGCCTTCAGTGAAGAAATTCTCTTCCGCGGGCTGCCGCTTGTCCTCCTGGACCGCTCTCTCGGCCGAGGGGCTGCCATACTTTCCTATTCAGCGTGCGTCTTCGCGCTCGCTCATGCGCGCAACCCCGATGTGACTCCGCTCGCAATCGCCAACATCGCGTTGGCAGGCATTCTGCTCGGGCTCGTGTTCTATACTGCGGGCGGCATCTGGGCGTCGTTCGGGGCCCATCTCGGCTGGAACGCAACGCTCGCCGCGTCGGGTGCGCCGGTCAGCGGACTGCCACTTCCAATCCCCCTCCTCGACTATCGTCCGGGTCATCCGGACTGGCTCGCGGGCGGGCGCTTTGGTCCCGAGGGCGGGATCCTCGCGGGCATCGCGCTGATCGGAGCATCTGTCGTCGCCGCGCGGTGGGCCATACGTGATAACTATTCAACGGGTGCGGCGGAGACGCTGCGGAGAGTCGCCTGATGACGAGCCGGATCGCGGTAGTCGGCGCTGGAACGATGGGTAATGGAATCGCCCAGGTCTTCGCGCAGGAGGGTTCGGCAGTCACCCTGATCGACGTTTCTGCACAGGCGCTCGAGCGCGGGCTGAGTACCATCCGCACCAACCTCGGTCGCATGGTCAAGAAGGGCGCGCTGAGCCAGGACCTCGCGGATGCAGCGGCGGGGAGAGTAATTCCTGGTACTACGCTGGATGATGCGGCCTCGGCCGCGCTGGTCATCGAGGCCGCGAGCGAAAATCCCGCCCTCAAATTCTCGCTGTTCGAACGGCTGGACCAGATCTGTCCCGCGCCGACTCTGCTCGCGTCGAACACCAGCTCGATTTCCATCACCGAAATCGGGGCGCATACGCGGCGGCCAGGCCAGGTCGTCGGCATGCACTTCATGAACCCGGTACCGGTTATGACGCTGGTTGAAATTATCCGGGGGCAGGCCACCAGCGACGCGACAACCGGCGCGGTCGTCGAGTGGACGCGCCGACTCGGCAAGACGCCCGTCGAGGTGAATGACTATCCGGGGTTCGTTTCCAACCGGGTCCTCATGCCAATGATCAACGAGGCCATTTTCTGTGTGATGGAGGGAGTGGCGACGGCTGAGGCGGTGGACACGGTCATGAAGCTTGGCATGGCACACCCGATGGGGCCCCTCGCCCTCGCAGACCTCATTGGGCTCGATACCTGTCTCTCGATTCTCGAAGTGCTTCATCGGGGACTGGGCGACGACAAGTATCGGCCCTGTCCACTGCTCAGGCGAATGGTCGCCGCGGGGCAGCTCGGCAGGAAAACCGGTCAGGGATTCTACGCATATGGTGGGAAATAGCCGGCCACCGCTCACCGCAGTCGGAGTCGACAATCCGATGGATCTTTTCAATAGCATGGCGACCTACGGTCACGAGCAGCTCGTGTTGTGCCACGAGCCTTCCTGTGGATACCTCGGAATCGTCGCGGTGCACGATACGACGCTGGGCCCGGCGCTTGGGGGTACCCGCTTCTGGCAGTACGCCAGCACCGACGAGGCCATCATCGACGCGTTGCGACTCGCGCGCGGAATGACCTACAAGGCGTCGGTCGCGGGGCTCAACCTCGGCGGCGGCAAGTCGGTGATCATCGGCAATAACAAACGGGCTGATCGCGAGGCGCTGTTCCGGACCCACGGACGCTTCATTGAATCGCTCGGCGGCCGGTACATCACGGCCGAGGATGTGGGCACCAGTCCGGGAGACATGGAATACGTGCGCCAGGAAACGGCATTCGTCTCCGGCTTGCAGGGTCGTTCCGGTGATCCTTCTCCCGTGACGTCTTTCGGAGTGTACATGGGGATGAAGGCGACCGCGAAGGCGCGCTGGGGAAGCGACAGCCTCACTGGAAAGACCATTGCGGTGCAGGGGGCCGGCAAGGTCGCTTACTACCTCTCGAAGCATCTTCACGAGGAAGGTGCCAATCTCATTGTGACGGATATCGACGCGGACAAGGTGAAGCGTGTGGTGGCGGAGACCGGCGCCCGCCCTGTGGCCCCCGATGAAATCTACGACCAGAAGGCGGATATCTATTCACCGAATGCGCTCGGCGCCACGATTAATGACGAGACGCTCAAGCGGCTCAAGGTCGAGGTCATCGCCGGGGGCGCGAACAATCAGCTGGCCGAGGAACGCCACGGCGATCTTCTCGAGGAGCGCGGCCTCACCTACGCACCCGACTATGTCATCAATGGTGGTGGCGTGATCAGTGTGTATGGGGAATTGCAGGGGTGGGATCACGATCGTGCCAAGCGCAAAGCGGGCGAAATCTACGACACGATGCTCAATATTTTCGCCATGGCCAAGCAGGACGGTCTGCCTTCCTATCGCGCGGCGGATCGGCTGGCCGAACGACGGATCGCCGCGGTGGCAGGGGTCCAGAAGATCTGGGTCCGGCAGGACTAGAAGGGCACGGGGTACGACTACCCGCCGCATTTTTATACATTATTATCTACGGATCCCATGGGTGAAGTCATTCCGATCGGCGCCGATCATGCCGGATTCGCGCTCAAGAGCCGACTCATTGCAGAACTGCGCTCGATGGGGTTCGAGCCACTCGACCTGGGCACCGGATCGACGGATTCGACGGACTATCCGGACTATGCGCACTTGGTCGCCGAGCGCGTCGAGAGCGGTGAGGTGAACCGCGGCATCCTGCTGTGCGGGACGGGGCTCGGCATGTCCTACGCGGCCAACCGTCATCACGGCGTTCGAGCCGCCGTGGCCTGGACGCCGGAAGTCGCAGGCCTGGCTCGCGCGCACAACGACGCGAACATCCTGGTGCTGCCGGCGCGATTCGTGAGCGAGAAGGATGGCATCGCCATCCTGAAGACCTGGCTCGAAACTCCCTTCGAGGGAGGCCGGCACGGCCGGCGAGTCGCGAAAATTGAAAAGGGGACGCCATGAAGCTGGATCACAACGCCTCGCTCCGCAACGCGGATCCGGCCGTCGCGGAACTCATCGACCTGGAACTTCAGCGGCAACAGCACGGGCTTGAGCTGATCGCGAGTGAAAACTTCGCGAGCCGCGCCGTCATCGATGCCATGGGGACACCGCTCACCAACAAGTACGCGGAGGGATATCCCGGCAAGCGCTACTACGGCGGTTGCGAAGTGGTGGATCGTGTCGAGCAGCTCGCCATCGACCGACTGAAGGAGCTGTTCGGCTCCGAGCACGCGAATGTACAGCCGCACTCCGGTGCGCAGGCCAACTTTGCGGCCTTCATGGCGCTCATCAAGCCGGGCGAAAGCCTGATGGGGATGTCGCTGCCGCACGGCGGACACCTGTCGCATGGCGCCGCTGTGAACCACAGTGGCACGGTCTGGCATGCCACTCACTACGGCGTCAATCCGTCAAACGGCCGGATCGACTATGACGCTCTGCGGGAGCAGGTTCGCCGCGATCGCCCGCGGCTGCTCGTCGCGGGCGGAAGTGCGTATGCGCGGATCATCGATTTCGCGGCCTTCCGTTCGATTGCCGATGAAGTCGGCGCCTATCTGCTCGTCGACATGGCGCACTTCGCCGGGCTCGTGGCCGGGGGAGTATATCCATCGCCGGTACCGCACGCGCACGTTGTCACCAGCACCACCCACAAGACCCTCCGCGGACCACGAGCCGGACTCATCCTCTCCGGCGCCGAGTTCGCCAAGGCGATCGACAAGTCAGTCTTTCCCGGCACGCAGGGTGGGCCGCTGGAGCATGTCATCGCCGCCAAGGCCGTCGCGTTCGGCGAGGCCCTGACGCCGGACTTCAAGACCTACGCGAAGCAGGTCGTCGCGAATGCAAAGACACTTGCGGAAGCGCTCGTCGGGAGAGGATTCGCCATCGTCTCCGGTGGCACCGACACGCATCTCATGCTGGTCGACCTTCGGCCGAAGAATCTCACCGGCAAGGCGGCGGAGCAGGTCCTCGATCGGGCCGGGATCACGGTCAACAAGAACACGATTCCAGACGATCCGCAGTCTCCATTCGTCACGAGCGGCATCCGCCTCGGCACCCCGGCACTGACGACGCGAGGGATGGGAAAACCGGAAATGAAGCGCGTCGCCGATCTCATCGATCAGGTGCTCACGTCCCCGGACGATGCGACCGTCTCCCGTGTGCGGCGCGAAGTGCGTGAGCTCACTGAGGCGTTTCCGCTGTACGAGTCGCGACCTCGGGTCGCTTGACCCGCCCCGGTGGCCTTCCTTAAGCTTCGGACACATGGGCCACCAGACTACCGGCCAGCCGCGCCGATGAACGAACTGCAATTTTCCGACGAGGTCCTCGCTCGGCTCCGCGGACGCGACGGAGGCTATCACGAGCGAGGCTATCTCTTCGTTCTCGCCGCCATCGAATTCCTTCAGACCAGGCTCCCCGCCCGCCGGCACGTCACCGGCACGGAGCTCTCCTGGGCCTGCCGCGACTTTGCCCTGCAGCAATTTGGACTTCTCGCCCCGACCGTGCTGGAGTACTGGGGCATTCACCGGACCGAAGATCTCGGGCGCATCGTTTTTTCGCTCGTGGGTGCCGGCCTCTTGAGCACCCAGCCGGGAGATCGCGAAGAGGATTTCGCCGGGATTTACGATTTTTCCGTCGCCTACGGCGAACCTTATGTGTGGCGAGGCGTCTCCGGTCACTGATCCGGTTCCGCGCGCCGTGAGTCTTGATGGGAGGCAGTATGGAAGCGAAAGAATGGCCGTCCTGCCAGAAGTGCTCCCAGGGCATTCTCATTCCGCTTTCGGATTATGGACGGGATGGCGCGCCGATCATGTACAAGGCGTGGGTCTGCACCAATCCGGACTGCGGTTTCAATCTTCGAATCGACAACGGCGAGATCTCCATCGGCCGGACCATCGGTCCCTCGCACAAATGAGTGCACGCGAACACGACGGCTGACTGAGCCGCCGATTTCCCGGGAGCTGTGCGCAGAGGCATCCCGGACAATTCCAACTGGCTGTCGTCGCTGATCCTGCCTTCTCAGACCGCCCACCGGCCCGCTCACCACCATGTCCCCCCTCCCCGTCGTCTCCCCAGAACAATCCGAACAGTGGGATCGTCTCGCCGAGTCGGCGGGAATCGAGTTAATGACATTGATGGAGGTCGCGGGGCGGGGTGCGGCGACGGTAATCGCCGCACGCTTTCCCGAGTTGCTCGCGGGTGGAGTGCTGGTGGCCACGGGAACTGGTAATAACGGCGGGGATGGCTGGGTGATCGCTCGCGCGCTGCACCGTCTCGACCTTCCCGTCTGGGTCGCGGCGCTGACCGGAACCGGATCGACACTCCAGCTCCGCGCGTCTGCGCTCGCGCAACAGGAAGGCGTCCGGCTCGTCGCTCCCGACGGACCCTGGCCGGCGGTTGCATTGATCGTCGACGCGATTCTTGGCACCGGCGCGCGAGGTGCCCCCCGGGCTGCGGCGGCGGCCCTGGTCGAACGGATCAACGATCTCGGGCTGCCGGTCGTCTCGATCGACGGTCCGACCGGCGTCGACATGCTCACGGGCGCAAGCCACGGCGCGTCGATACGGGCGAGGTTGAGCGTGACGTTCGGGGGACCACGCCGGGGACATCTACTCGCCCGGGATGAAACGGGTGACCTCATCGTGATCGACATCGGTCATCCGCCGCCGATGCCCGAGTGGCCCGCGTTGATGACGGACCTGGTCGCGGCGGCTACGCTTCCGCGTTTCCACGCGTCGGATCACAAGGGAGTACGCGGGCGGGTCGTGGTGGTGGGAGGCGATGCAGGAATGAGCGGCGCGATCCGTCTGGCTGGTCGCGCCGCGTTTGGTGGAGGAGCGGGACTCGTGTTCGCGGCCACGTCTCGAGTAACGGCGGACGCACTCGTCGCCGCTGAACCGGATCTGCAGGTGCGAACTCACAGCATCGAGGGTGCTCCATCGGACGAATTGCGCGCTCTGGTAACGCAGGCCGATGCGCTCGTCATCGGTCCCGGACTCGGGCGCGGTCCGGGCAAGAGAGAGTTTGTGCATGCGCTCGTCCGAAATGCACGTGCCGTGGTGATCGATGCCGATGCGCTCGTCGCGTTTGCCGGCGCCCTGCCGGAATTGCGCGCGGCGGTACAGGATCGCTTCGCCGTGCTCACGCCGCATCCCGGAGAGTTTCGCGCCCTGTTTCCGCACCTGGCCGGAGAGATGGAGCTCGATCCCTGGGCGGCCGCAGCTAGTGCCTCCGACGAGGCCGGATGCGTCGTGCTCCTCAAGGGAGTACCGACAGTAGTCGCCGCGACTGGAAAGGCGATCTGGACCCTTGCAGCGGGAAATCCCGGGCTCGCCACTGGAGGGAGTGGAGACATCCTGAGCGGACTCGTCGGCGCACTGCTCGGTCAGCATCTCGATCCAGTCGCCGCTGCCTCCACCGGTGCGCAGATCCTCGGGCGCGCGGCGGAGCTGGCCGCCCGCCGGACCACTGCGCGTGGACTTCGACCGATGGATGTCGTCGCCGCGTTGCCGGACCTGTGGCGGACCTGGGAGGCCTTGCTCCGAGTGCGTTCGATCCCCAGGCCCCCGGTGCTGCTCGAACTGGAGCGCCCGCTGACAACCTGATGAGATGAACGTTCCGGCCGCCGAGTCCCGCCGGATGTCCTCGGATCCGCTACCTACCTCGAGACTTCTCCTTACCGATCCCACCGGTGCTACCTACATTCCCCGCATGACATCGCATCAGCTGCAGACATTCTGCTCAATTGTCGGGCTGCTCCTCGCGGCCAGCCCTTTGCCGGCACAGTCGAGGGACTGGCGACCGCAGGATCGCACCGTACTCGGCGATTTCACGCACATCACAGCGGTCGCGGCGTCGGTCGATCGCGTGTTCGTCGTCTCCCCCTCGGGATTGCTCATCTGGAACCCGCAGTTCCGCCAGTGGGAAGGCCCGTACACGCCGCCGGACCCGCAACTGCTCGACCGTGTGTTCGCCGGGCTGGTTGATCCGCTTGACAACTCCCTCTGGCTGGCACGTACCGATGGCTGGGTGCACTACGATCCGAACATTCAGAACTGGGATCGTGGCTCGGCGCCCGGAGCCGTGACGGACATCGCATTCGATCTCGATCAGCCGGTTGCAGGACTCTTTCTTCGCACCTCGAGCGGCTGGCTGCTCGTGCCGCGTGGGGGTATCTCCGCAACTCCGACTCAGCCTCCCGGCCGCGTCGTTCATCCGCCGAGCGTCGGCGAGGCGATCCGTGCCAATCCATCGCTCCAGGCCAACGCGAGCGCGATCCTGCTGGATGCCCGGCTCCGTACCGCCCGATATACCGCCGCGGCAACTGGATTCGGCGGACGAGGCTGGTATCTGGGCACGTGGGGACTTGGACTGCTCTATCTGCCCGATGGCGCGGCACTGCCCGAGCGTCTCACCTTCGGGCTTCCCGGTGAGGCGGTTGGCGCCCTTTACGCGGCGCCGGGCGGCGTCTGGGTCGCGAACGATCGAACCGCCACTTCAGAAGCTGCCGTCAGCTTCGTCGCGGCGGACCTCAGTGATTTCAAGTGGCTGCGGGGACCAGCAGCCACTGGCGTGCCGTTCCAGCAGACGAGACGCATCCTCGGCGTAGGTCGTACGCTGTGGGCCGGGACGGATGCGGGGCTGATCCAGATCAGTCCCGAAGACGGTCAGATGGCGAGATACGATCAGGGTCGTGGCCTGCCAGATTCTCGAGTCATCTCTCTCGCCACACGACGCGGCATACTGGCCGTCGGCACGGCGCACGGCGTCGTGCTGGTCGATGACTCGACGCATATCACGCGAGTCGCTCCCTCGTTCCGTGACGCGGCACTGAGCGTGGCGCTTTCCGGTGATACGGTGTGGGTCGGGACCCAGGTCGGGCTGTTCGCGGGTCTCCCGAAAGAGGAAGACCTGCTGCAGCCTGAAGGGCTCAAAGGCGTCAATTTCCAGGTGCCGGTGATTGCTATCCGCTGGGCGGCCGATACGCTCGTCGCATTGACGGCGGACCAGATGTTGTGGCGGAATCCACGGACAGGGGTCTGGTCACTGGGACCTACGCTGTCAGGCACGCTCGGGAGACTCAGCGTGCTCATACCATATCGCGATGGGTTCTATGTTGGCGGAGACCGCGGTTTTGGGTTCACGCGTGTCAATTTCCCCGTGATCCGACCGCTGCTTCAGCCCGGAGACATACCCGCATCGGTCTACGATCTGGCGATCGATGATACCTACCTCTGGGTGGCGACTCCCAAAGGACTCGTCCGGTTCCGCCTCGACGCGATCCAGCCGTGACCCATCTGCGCCTCGGGCCGGGCGCCGAATTCGACAGGATTCGCGGTATCGCAGCCCGCCTCGGTTCCGTCGCGCATGACCTGGGGGACGATTGCGCCCTGCTCCCCGACGGCCCCTCCTTCCTCGCGCTGAGTACCGATCTCTCGATCGAAAATGTGCACTTCCGCCGCGACTGGCTGACACTCGAGGAGATCGGCTGGCGCGCCGCCGCTGCGGCACTCTCCGATCTCGCCGCGGTGGGCGCCTCGTGCATCGGTGTGCTGGCGGCGATCGGCGCGCCAAAGGCGACGCCGGCTTCGGAAATCGAATCGCTGATGACGGGGGTCGGGCAGGCGGTGAGCGAAGCCGCGGGTCTCGTGCTGGGCGGTGACCTCTCGTCCGCGAGTGAGTGGCTCGTCGGAATTACCGTGGTCGGACGAGCGGATCGTCCGGTGCGACGGGGCGGGGGCAGGGCAGGGGACGGGCTCTGGGTCACCGGCGCGCTGGGTGGCGCGAGAGCGGCGCTGCAGGCGTGGCAGGCGGGGCGCCGGCCGACCGAAGCGGCTCGGTCTGCGTTTGCCCATCCGGTTCCAAGGATTGCAAGTGGTCGCGCGCTTGCAGCTGCCGGAGCAACGGCGATGCTGGACCTGAGTGATGGGCTGGCGGGCGACGTGAGACACCTTGCGGCCGCCAGCGGCTGCTCCATCCGGATCCGCCTCGAGGATGTGCCAGTGGCGACGGGAATATTCGAAGACGGTCTCACGCCGACAAGCCCGGAGTGCTTTGCGGCAGCAGGCGGAGAGGATTATGAGCTCCTCGTCGCATTGCCGGATGAGTTCGGGATCGATGCGGCGCGACACACCGAAACGGCCACTGGAGTCGCGCTGACCCGCATCGGTACGCTGGAAGATGGGGAAGGAGTGATCATGACCCTCGATGGCCTCCCCGTGCCACTCGAGGGATACGACCACTTCTGACAACGCCGTCGTCCCCGTTTACCCATCTCCCATCCGGGTTTACGTTTGACCTCGCGAAACACGTCCCTCACCTTTTCCCGATCGCTCATGTCAACCATCATCGAAGTGCACGGCCGAGAAATCATCGACAGCCGGGGTAATCCCACCGTCGAGGCTGAAATCGTCCTCTCGAGCGGTGCCACGGGCCGTGCGGCCGTGCCAAGCGGAGCATCCACGGGCGAGCATGAGGCGGTCGAGCTGCGGGATGGTGACGCGAAGCGGTATGGGGGTAAGGGCGTTCTGGAAGCCGTGCGCAATGTGAATGAGGTGATCGGACCGCGGCTCGAAGGGATGGCCGCCGAGGATCAGGTCTCGATCGATCTCGAAATGATCGACATCGACGAGACACCCAACAAGAGTCACCTCGG
>JBDUEA010000079.1:0-13818 GCA_040002695.1 Gemmatimonadota bacterium
CGCTCGGCGGTCTCCAGCGCGCGCTCCGCGGTAACTTCGGGCAGCACGATCGCGATCTCTTCACCACCGAATCGGGCCGGCAGATCCACCGCGCGAAGATTGTCCTGAAGCAGAACGGCAAGCCAGCGCAGCACTTCATCACCGGCCTGGTGCCCGTACGTATCGTTCACGTTCTTGAAATGATCGATGTCGAGCAGCACCAGCGCCATCGGTGCGCGATAGCGCCGGCTCCGCGCCATTTCCTCGCGCAGGCCACGGATCATCTCGCGGCGGTTGAAGAGGCCGGTGAGTTCGTCGCGGATGGCCAGTTCGCGGAGCGTGTCGAGCGCTCGGGCCCGCTCGATGGCGTAGCGGATCGCCCGCTCGAGCAGGGAGCTGTTGACCTGCCCCTTGGTGAGATAGTCGGCCGCGCCCGCCTCGAGCGCCGCGAGATCCACGGCGTGATCGTCCTGACCGGTGAGCATGATCAACGGAGTGCGCGCGCCTCGGCCGACGGCCTCCCGCACCAGGTCGAGACCGTTCTCGCCGCCGAGCCGGAAGTCCACCAGGCATACGTCGTAATCATGTGGGCCCGTGAGCTCCTCGAGCGCATCGCGAAAGTTCGCCACCCATCGCAGCACATAGTGTTTCCCCGGAACTTCGGCGAGCATATCACGCGTCAGTACGTAGTCGTCCTCGTCATCATCGACGAGCAGGATATGGATCGCGACGGCGCCGGGGGGATCCACCTTGCCTGTCGCGTGCGCCTGTCGCTCGAGTGCCCGGTTCTCGCGGGGCGCGAGCGTTCCGCGATCCGCGGGCCCGTCGGGTCTGCCTCTCATCGCGGCAGCTCCACCCAGTCGCACCAGTAGCTGCCAAGCGCCTCCATCAGCTTCACCATCTCATCATAGGAGGTCGGCTTCACGAGGTAGGAGCTCACGCCGAGCCGGTAGCTCGCGAGAATGTCATCTTCGGAACGGGACGTGGAAAGGACGATCACCGGGATGTCGCGATGCGCCGGATCGCTCTTGATCTCGCGCAGCGCTTCCCGGCCATCGAGCCGGGGAAGATTGAGATCGAGGACGATCAGGGACGGACGTGGTGCTGCGCTCGCCACCGCATAGCGGCCGCGTCGGTTGAGGTAATCGAGCAGCTCATTACCATCCTCGACGAAACGCAGGTCGCCCGAGGCGCGTGCGCCCCGAAAGGCGTCGAGTGCCAGGAGACGGTCATCGGGATCGTCCTCGGTCCAGAGGATGGGAATGATCCGGGTTCTCACCTTCATGCATCCATCCTTCGTCGCGGCTGCTCGACCGGCAGAGTAACGCTGAAGGCTGCGCCCGATCCGGGCGCGCTGGTCGCCGTGATCTCGCCGCCATGGGCCACCGCGATCTTGCGGCAGATGGCGAGACCGACGCCGGTGCCGGGATACTCGCGCCGGCTGTGCAGCCGGTGAAAGAGCGTGAAGAGCCGAGGCAGGTGCCGGGGGTCGAACCCGATGCCGTGATCGCGCACGTGAATGGTCACCAGCTCCGCGGAAGCGTCCGGGGCGCCAGTGGCGGGCTCGGCCCACACCTCGACGACCGGCGGCTCGCCAGGCCAGTGAAATTTGAGCGCATTGCCGATCAGATTCTGCAGCAGCTGCCGCATCTGGCGCGGATCGGCCTCGATGGTAGGCAACTGCTGTACGTGCACCTGTCCGCCGCTCTGTTCGATGGCGACCTCGAGGTCGGTCAGCACTTCGCTGGCAGTCTCATTGAGGTTTACCTGGGCGAGCGGCTGCCCGCTGGTCGTCACCCGCGCAAAGGCGAAGAGATCGGTGATCAGCGATTGCATCCGGCGAGCCGCGTCCTGCACGCGATCGAGATAATCGGTCCCGTTGGCCCGGTCCCCGGTATCCCAGGCTGTCCGCAGGCGGTCTCCGAAGACCAGGATTTTCCGGAGCGGCTCCTGGAGATCATGGGCGGCGACGGACGTGAAATCCTCGAGCTCCCGATTGCTGCGGGAGAGCTTCGCGGCAAAGGCGAGGAGCTGGTCTTCCGCGCGCTTCCGCTCGTGCACCTCCGTGCGGAGCGAGGCGTTGGCGGTCGCCAGGGCCCGAGTGCGCTCGCGGATGCGCTCCTCGAGTTCTTCGTGCGCGCGCCGGAGCTCATCCTCGAGTCGGGCGCGGTCACTCACGTCACGTACGATCCAGCCGAGTCCGGTAATCTGATTGTCCGCGTCCCGGATCGGGCCGACGGTCACTGCCGCGCGAAATGCGGGACCGTTCCGGGGGAGCAGCCGCAGCATCCACTCCTCGGGACGATTGGCCGCGGCGAGCCGCGCGAGCTCCCGATGGAAAACGGGTCGGTCGTGCTCGTCGGTGAATTCCTCGAAGGCAGACCCGGTCAGCGAGGCCACCGAAAGATTGAGCAGCAGCGATGCCGCGCGGTTGGCATCGAGGATAACGCTCGCCTGATCGGTGACGAGATAGCCGTCGGGCGCAAACTCGAACAGCGCGCGATAGTCCGGGACGCGGAGGCGCGTCGACGGGACGGACTTTCCGTCGGTGGCACTCCCGGCGCGGGCATGGGGAAGGGGACCCGGCTCCCGTCGGGTCATGAAGGAGGCCGGTTCCCGTTGCCGGTGCGACCGGCGCCTTCTTCGACTTTGTCGGCACTCTGCTCCGTCGTGGACGTCGGCGGAAGATGTGCCACGCTCAGCCAGAAAGCCTCGATCCGATGGATCACGGT
This sequence comes from Gemmatimonadota bacterium, assembly GCA_040002695.1. GTDB lineage: Bacteria > Gemmatimonadota > Gemmatimonadetes > Gemmatimonadales > GWC2-71-9 > JBDUEA01. The sequence goes on from JBDUEA010000079.1 coordinate 2,712, forward strand.
GAAGAACCGCTCGAGGCCGACCGGCTTCGTGATGTAACAGTTCGCGTGCAGGTTGTACGAACGCGTCACATCCTGCTCGGCATCCGACGTCGTGAGGACGACGACCGGAATTCGTTTGAGGTCGGGATCCGCCTTGATCTCCGCGAGCACCTCCCTCCCGTCCTTGCGCGGCAAATTGAGGTCGAGAATGACCAGGTCGGGACGCGGAGCGGAGGTGAACTGATCCTGCTTGCGCAGGAACGCGAGAGCCTCTTCGCCATTTCCCACGACGTTCAGGTGGCTGGTGACACTGCCCTCCTTGAACGCCTCTTCCATCAGACGCACGTCTCCGGGATTATCCTCGACGAGAAGGATTTCAATTTGCATTGTGATGCCTTCTGGTTGTGGGGGTTACCCCATTCTGTACCCCCGGAGGCCGGGGATGACCCTGCCTCCTGGGGAGCCCATCGCTGCGAGCCCTCACGGGCCCGTCCTTCACGTGCGCCCGCCGACATTTCCTGCCTGGTCCGCCCTGTCCGCCCTGTCCGCCCCGACCGCCTACTTGGCCTCCGGTTGGGGCAGTGTCAGACGGAACACGCTCCCGCCTTCCGGCCGGGGCTCTACCCAGATCCGGCCGCCGTGCCGCTCCACGATACGCTTACAGATGGCGAGCCCGATACCGGTTCCGGGATATTCGTCCCTCGCGTGCAGCCGCTGAAAGATGACAAATATGCGCTCGGCGTGCTCGGCCGGAATCCCCATGCCGTTGTCGGAGACGGAGATCAGCCATTCGGGCGCGGCGCTCTGCACCCGGCGATCGAGCGGAGGGGGAGTGCGCTCGGTCGCCCCGCGCTCCTTCCGGCGGTCGGAACCGGGCTTCCGCGTGATCCGCTCAGCCGACAGGTGGATCCGGGGCGGTGAGGCTCCGCGGAACTTGAGCGCGTTGCCGACAAGGTTCTGAAATAGCTGCAGCATCTGGGTGCTGTCGGCGAATACGGTCGGGAGCGCATCAATCGTGATCTCGGCACCGGATTCCGCGATGGCCGGGGCAAGGTGACTCCGGACCGCCTCGAGCACCACGTCGAGATCGGTCGGTACGATGTCGGCGGTACGCTGCCCCACCCGGGAGTACGACAGCAGGTCGGTAATCAGCCGGTGCATCCGGTCGACGCCGTCCACGGCAAAGCCGATGAATTCGTCGGCATCCTTCCCGAGTTTCCCGACGTATCGGCGCGCAAGCAGCTGGGTGAAATTGGTGACCATCCGCAGCGGTTCCTGCAGGTCGTGCGAAGCCACGTACGCGAACTGCTCCAGGTCGGCGTTGGAGCGCGACAGCTCCCGGGCCCGCGTTTCCACCGCCTCGGTACGCTCGGCCACCCGCTCCTCGAGTCTGAGCGCATGGTGCCGGAGTTCCTGCTCGAGTCGCTTCCGCTCCGTGATATCCGTGCTCGTGGCCGCGACGTAAATGATTTCGCCCTCCGCGTCACGAATCGGATAATAATTCACCAGCCAGAACTGGAGGCCGGGCGTGGCCTCGGTGCGCCCGCTCAGCTCGTAATTGAGCAGGGGTGCGCCGGTCGCGAAGATGCCGTCGATCAGCAGCGTGACCTTGGGCGCGAGATCGGGAACCACGTCTTCCATTCGCTGGCCCAGATGCGCGGCGGCGGGCTGGCCGTTCATCTGCGCCAGTGCCTCGTTGACCCGGACGTATCGCAGCGATCGGTCGATGAACGAAATGCCCACGGGCGCCCCTTCGAACACGGCGTCCAGCAGCGAGAACGCCTCATCTTTCCGCCGAGCGGCTTGTTCCACTTGCACGAGTGCGGCGCGCTCGGCTTCGAAGAGACGCACCCGCTCGATGGCCACCGCAGCGCGTTCGGCCACGAGCTCGAGGAGTGCTACGTCTTCGCGGGAAAAGAGCCGCTGAGTACGGCTGCCGCAGATGATGACGCCGATGAGGCGATTCTGCGCCATCAATGGGGCGCCCACCAGGCTGCGGATCGATGTTCTCAGGAGCGGACTCACGACCTCGTGCTTGGACAGGTCGAGAATGATGAGCGGCTGCCGTTCGGCGGCGATCCGTCCCGCCACACCGCGCCCTACCGGAATCTTGAAATCGTCCTGGGTTTCATTCGTGAGCCCGCGAGAAGCGCGCGGTGTCAGCGTCGTGCCGTCTTCGGAGAGGAGCAGGATGCTGCCGGTGTCGCAGCCGAAGATGGTCCGCACTCGGACGAGCAACTCGTCGAGCAGCTCATCGAGGCTGAGGTGCGCGAGCGCCGTGTCGGTGACGACGAGAACGTCCCGCAGGCGCTTGAGCGCCGACTCCGCGATGATGCGCGACGTCTCTTCACCGATGAGCAGTTCGTTCCGCTCCTCCTCCACCCTCGTGCGCTGGAGAAACTGGCCGAGCTCGCTGGCAATGGCGGACAGCATGCTCGCCAGCCCCTCGTCCGGAACGATGGGCTGATCCGTGAAAAACTCGATGATGCCGAGGACGTCGTCTCCAGCGGAGAGCGGGTAGGCGAAGCCGCTTCGTAGTCCGTCCTCGCTGGCGATCCTCGCTCGCGCATCGCCGGGATCGGCAGTAAGGTCTTCGACCCACCGTGCGTTCCCGTCCTTATAGACGAGGCCCGGAAGTCCGCGGCCAACGGGGAAGGACATCGCTCGGGTGACCGCGGCAAGTCGATCAACGACGACATCGGCCCGGTGCCAGAATCCGACATTGACCATCGTCTGCCGCTGCGGGTGGCGCCGCCAGAGCGCGCCCGCCGTCCAGCCGATGCCGTCACCGATCAACCGGAGAATGTCGCTCGCGACCTCGGACAGATCCTGGGCACCGGCGAGCTCGCGCGTGACCGCATGCTCTACGGCGAGGCGCTGCTCCACCAGCTTCCGCTCGGTGATATCAATGCACGAGCCGATGAAGCCGAGGAAGGTGCCGTCGCTCGCATAGCGGGGCGTGCCCTTGTTGAGCACCCAGCGATATTCGCCGTCGGCACGGCGCAGGCGAAAGTCGCTTTCGAACCCGCGCTCGTTCTCGACGGCGTAGATGTAACTGTCCAGGCAGCGCGGAAGATCGTCCGGGTGCACGCCTTCGAGCCAGCCGCTTCCCAGTTCCTGGTCGAGGCTCCGGCCGGTGAAATCGAGCCACGGCTGATTGAAATAGAAGAGCCGCTTGTCCTGTCCGGCGAGCCAGATCAGCGTGGGCGCGTTGTCGGCCATGGCGCGGAAGCGGCGTTCGCTCTCGAGCAGGGCCTGCTCCGCGCCCTTCCGTTCACTGATGTCGATCGCCGCGATGGTGAGCCCGCTCACCGCGTTGCTCTCGTCACGCAACGCCTCGACGCTCAGATCGTAGGTGACGATCGCGCCGTCGATCAGCATCTGGATTTCTTCCCGCCCTGGAGTTCCCGTCTCCAGCACCCTCCGCTTGAACGCCGTCATGCGCTCGGCCAGCTCGGACGGCAGCATTTCGCCGTCCGTCTTGCCGATCAGGTTGTCGGTGGGAAAATTTGCCCGAGTGTTGTAAGTCCAGGTATACCGGAGGTCCTGATCCTGCTGGAGCACGACCATCGGCGACTGACGAAGCGCCACGCGGAGCCGCTCCTCGCTCTGGCGCAGCGCCTGTTCCGCCGCCTTGATCTCGGTCACTTCGCGTTGCGTGCCCCACGCCCGGACCACCGCGCCGTTCTGCACGATACCGATGAGATTGTTCCGGAAGCAGCGGATCCGTCCGGTACGATCGGCCTCGTATGACTCGCCGTCGAGGAGCCGATAGCCGCCGCGGATGAAGGCGCGCAGATATTCGATGTTCCTCGGATCGGCGCGCGGCATGAAGTCCGCCATGCTCGCTCCGATGATTTCCCCGGCGTTCTCATATCCGTACTGGGCCGCCATGGCGTCGTTGCACTCGGCGAGATACCCGTGTTCATAGGCGCGCGCAATAAATTCATCTTCAGTCACGTCGACTGGAATCGGCTCGCGCAGCTCGAAGCGCCAGATGCCCTCCGAGCTCTGGCTGACGAATGCCCGGTAGCGCTCCTCGCTGTCGCGCACGGCGGGGTCGCGTGCGGCGGGTTCTCCTTCCGCCTGCGCGGCGAGCTGCTCGCGCAGATCATACTGGCGGCGGCGCGCGCGGAGCGCCGCCGCTACCACGCTCGACGCGGCGCGCCCCCGGGAGTCCCGGTCGAGGAGAATGACCGTGGTGTGCTGCTCGAGCTCTTCGACAGCCGGTGCGACGCTGTCCGCGTCGGAAGCGAGGACGATGAACACGATGTCGGACCAGGACGGCTGCTGATCGAGCGCGTTCATCAGCGCCACGAATCCAGCCCCCTGGAGGACCTCCGCCGCGACCACCATCAGGCCCGCCCCCAGTGCAAATTCCCGTCGGAGCTCGTCGAGGCTCTCGCATCGGTGGCCAGGAACCCGCGCCGGTTGCAGCGCGCCGTCCACGAGCGCCGCATCCTCCGGCCCAGGCGCGAACACGAGCGCACGCCGTTCCCGTGCGGCTCGCGTCTCTTCGGCGGACTGGGTGGTCGTGGCGGACATGTTCAGTGGCTCATCCGGGGTGATTCAGTGGCCCTGGACTGGAGACGAAACCGGTCTACGCGATCAGCACCGGGCAGCTGCCCGGACGATGAGCCAGAATTCAAGGTGTCCGCACAGTGTGACCAGCGGTACTGGTCTGATTTGTTCGCGTTCGAGTTGAGCCTCATTCGCGGGGCTTCCGACGCCCGGAGTCGCCGGCATTCCCGGAGAATCGAAACCGGGCTCACGTCGCCCGCAGCCCCGGGGGCCCGCCCGATTGCAGCGTGAAGAAAAAGGCGCTACCGCCGCCCTCGACCGCTTCGACCCAGATCCGTCCCCCATGGCGCTCGACGATCTGCCGGCAGACGGCAAGCCCGATTCCAGTGCCGGGATAGACATCCCGCCCATGCAGCCGCTGAAACATCCCGAAAATCTTCTCCGCATATTCGGGCGGAACGCCGATGCCATTGTCGCTGATGCCGATGCGCACCTCTTCCGCGCGCTCCCGGGCTTCCCCTTTGGGTGCGACCTGCCAGATATGGATTCGCGGTGGCTCCGCACCCCGGAACTTGAGCGCATTCGTGATCAGGTTCTGGAGCAGCTGCGCCATCTGCACCGGGTCCGCCTCCACGGTCGGCAACGGATCGATCGTGACCGAGGCGCCGGACTCCTGGATGACGGGTTGCAGCACGTTTCGGATTTCGAGCGCCACATGCGTCAGGCTGGTCGGCACGAGCGCCAGCGGCTGCGTGCGCGTCCGGGAATATTCGAGCAGGCCTGTGATGAGTGTCCGCATCCGCTGCGCGCCGCCGAGGGCGTGACTGATGAACTCATCCGCATCGGGTCCCAGCCGGCCGCGGTACCGATGCGCGAGCAGCTCGCTGAAGTTGATGACCATGCGGAGCGGCTCCTGCAAGTCATGCGACGCGACGTAGGCGAACTGCTCCAGCTCCGCGTTTGAGCGCCCCAGTTCGCGCGCGTGAGCGGCGAGGGACGCAGTGCGCTCCGCGACCCGCTCCTCGAGCGTCTCGTTGGCCAGCCGCAGCTCGCGTTCGAGCCGCTTCTGGCCGGTGATGTCCCGCTTGATTGCGGACGCGCCGATGACCTGGCCCGACTCATCGCGTATCGGCGAGACGCTGAGCGAGATGTCGATGAGCGCGCCGTCTTTCCGCCGTCGGGTCGTCTCGTAATGCTGCACCGGCTCGCCGCTGGAAACGCGCCGGAGGATGTCGTGCTCCTCCGCGTGGAGCTCGTCGGGGATCAGCTGGAAGACGGTCAGTCCCACCATCTCTTCCGCCGTGTATCCGAAGATGCGCTCGGCCCCCGCATTCCAGGTCAGGATGGTGCCATCGGTCAGCTTGCTGATGATCGCGTCGTCCGAGGATGCCACGATCGCCGCGAACTGGGCCCCGAACCGCTCCGCCTCCTTGCGTTCCGTGACATCCACGCACGATCCGATGAAGCCGAGGAATTTGCCGTCCGTCGTGTGGCGGGGAACTCCGCAGTCCAGTATCCAGCGATAGGTGCCATCGTTCCGGCGGAGGCGGTAGTCCATCTCGAAGGCATGCTGGGCCGCCGCCGAAGCATGGTACGTCTCGAGGCAGAGACGCAGGTCGTCGGGATGAATCCCCTCGGTCCAGCCGCTCCCCGATTCCTGCTCCATTGTCCGGCCGGTGAACTTGAGCCAGGTCTCATTGAAGTAATACCGGCGCCCACCGGTGTCCGACATCCAGACCAGCATCGGTGCCGAATCCGTCAGGAGCCGGAACCGGCGCTCGCCCTCGGCGAGTGTGGCCCAGCTGCGAACCCGCTCGGTCACGTCCTCGACGGTCATCCCGACCCACGATGTGTCCGGCCCCCCGACCCGCACCGGTTCCAGGTTGATCGATAGCGTGCGTTGATCGCCCGAGTCGGTCGCTTCGGTAAGCTCGATTTCCCGGATGCTGACGCCGCGCCTCAACACCTCCTGGACCCGCGGCCGGAGCTGGGTCGCCCACGACTCGCGGCTCTCCCCGAGCGCTCGGCCTACGATGGCTTCAGGCTCGAGGCCCTTGAGCCGTGCGAGGCGCGCGTTCACTCGAACATATCGGAGGTCTCGATCGATGAACGCGAGTCCCACCGGCGCGGACACCAGCATGCTGTCCAGCATCGCCAGCAGTTCGTTCTGATGCCGCAACGCTTCCTCCGCGTGCAGCGTCGAGACTTCCGCCTCGGCCATCGCTTCCTGGGCCTGTGCCGCGGCCTCCTCGAGCTCGATCTGCGCCTCTTCGGCCGAACGGTACAGCCGTGCGTTCTCGAGCGCCGTCGATTCCGCCGCTTCGCGGGAGTCGTGGAGAATGCCGCAGACGAGGCTGGTGGCAAAGCCCAGGAACGCGAAGCGGAGCAACCCCCAGGGAGTGAATGGTCCTGCGCCCGGAACCGCGAGAGGACCGCTGAGTGAAGCCAGAGTGGAGAGCGTGGCGAGGGTGGTTGCGAGAAGTCCTGGCCGGGCGCCCCCATACCAGGCCGAGATGATCACCGCGCCCAGCAGCGGCGTCAGCACGGTCGGATAGAGCCCGAAGCCATAGCAGATAGCGGCCGCGACGATGGTCACGACGACCGCAACCGTATAGCCCTCGCGGACACTCCGAGCACGGAGGCCAGTCAACCAGACGACTGAAGCCTTGGCCGGCGGCGGTTCAGGGGCATACCTCGATCGACGAGGCGTGACCGTGGCTGGTACGTCTGTCGGCGGTCGCGTGCGGAGGTCGGTCATGTCCTCGAGGCCTTCCGCCGCCCGCTGTTCGATTCTCCACTCTTGCCCGAGGCCGGTGCATTCGGCGTCACGATCACCGACATCGGCAGGAAGAATCTGAAGATGCTGCCCGACGGCAGGTTCGGCTCGACCCAGATCTGTCCACCGAGGTTCTCGACAATCTTCTTGCCGATCGCGAGCCCGAGACCGGTCCCAGGGTACTCGTCGCGCTGATGCAGGCGCTGGAAGATCATGAAAATCCGCTGCGCGTGCTCCGGCGCCACGCCGATTCCATTGTCGGCCACCGAGATGATCCAGCCGCTGCCTGTCGTGCTGGGACCCACGGCAACCGCGCGCGTCCCTTGCTCCGCCGAAATCTCGATCTTTGGTGGCTCGCCCCCGCGAAATTTTAGCGCGTTGGAGATCAGATTCTGGAAGAGCTGCGTCAGATGTGTTGCATCACCCAGGACGGTCGGCAGCTTTCCGGCGGAGACCGCGGCACCGCTCTCGCTAATGATCTGCGCGAGCTGTAGCGTCGCCTGCTCGCAGGCGGCGCCGAGATCCACTGGCGTCGGCGTCAGATCTTCCTGGCCGAGGCGCGCATAGGAGAGGAGTCCCGTAATCAGCGCGTGCATGCGCTCGACGCCGTCCTGGATGTATCCGATGAACTCGTCGGCATCCGGGCCGAGCGAGCCGCGGTAACGCCGGGCCAGGAGCTGGGCAAAATTCGCCACCATGCGGAGCGGTTCCTGGAGGTCGTGGCTCGCCACATAGGCAAACTGCTCGAGCTCCGCGTTCGATCGGGTAAGATCGGCCGCGCGGGTCTGGAGGGCCGCGGTCCGCTCGTTGACCTGCCGTTCGAGGGACTGCGCCAGAGATTCGAGCGCATCCTGCGTGCGTTTGCGATCGGTGATATCCACGACCGTGACACCCACCCACAGGACTCGTCCGTTTTCACCCCGCACCGGATAGAAGCTCTCGAGGAGGTGCCGTGCTTCCTCAGGGGCGGATACGGGACTCACAGTTACCGGGTAGTCGATCGTTGGTTGTCCCGTGTCAAACACCGCCCTGATAACCGGCTCCAGCTGCGTCGCGATCGAGGGAAGTACTTCCTGCAGCGTCCGGCCCAGGTGCTCCTCGATGCTCAGGCCGTCGAGCCGGGCCAGCGCATGATTCACGCGTACGAAGCGGAGCTCCCGATCCCAGAATCCCAGCCCGATCGGCGCGGACGCCAGCGTCGTGTCGAGCAGGGACAGCGTGACGCCATGCTCCCGGAGCATCTGCGTCGACTCCCGGAACAGCCTGGCGTTGTCGACGGCGAGCGCGGTTCGCCGGGCCAGCTCCCGCACGAGATCGAGATCGTCCGTCGTGAATGGCTCGGCGCGGCCCCGCCGCCGCATAAACGTCATGGCGCCGATCTGCCGTTCCCGGGCGATCACCGGCACCGTGATGAGCGAGGCGAGATCGAGGCTGCGCATGAAGGCGAGGTGCTCTTCCGAGAACGCGGCGCTCTTCATCCATTCATCGGTGACGGATACGACGAGCGTCGCCTCGCCGGTATCGAACGCGCGAGCGACGGGGTGCGCGGGGTTCGAGAGCTGCGGAGAGTAACTGCGGGCCGGGTGAAGTTGTTCGCCGCGGTCCTCGCCGCTCTTCCACGCGACGCGCTGGATCCGCCCGCTTTCGCCGAGAGCGTCCAGCACCACCTCATCCGCGAAGCTTCGGACCGCCACTTCCGCAATGCCGCCGAGCAGGTCGGTCTCCTCCAGGGAAGCGGCGAGGACCTCGCCCGCGCCGGCGAGGAGCCGTTCTCCCTCTTCGGTGCGTTTCCGCGCCGTGATATCCTCGACGATACCGACGAACCTCCGAAGCGCGCCACGCCCGTCGTTGAGCGCAAAGGCGTGGACCCGGATCCAGCGGAGCTCACCGTCCGGCCGGACGATGCGGCACTCCGCGTCGTAATCTTCGCGGCCACCGTCTCCCCACTGTTCCAGAATTCGTTCCCGGTCTTGCGGGTGAATGAGGTCGAGGAATCCCAGGGCGTTCTGGTAGAGTCCATCGGGCGCCACGCCGAAAAGTTCCTGGTAGCGGGGACTGACGTACAGCATCCGGTTGGTACTCGGGTCCGTCATCCAGAGCACTTCGGAAATATTCTCGGCCATCTCCCGGAACTGCGCTTCGCTCTCCCGGAGCGCCTGTTCTGCGCCATGCCGCGTGGTAATGTCGAGAAATGCTCCGACCGCGCCCCGCACCTTGCCCGCGGCATCGAGAATCGGCGCTGCGGATTCCAGCAGCTTGACGATGCTGCCATCCGCGCGCACGATGTCGAACTCCGCATTCTCGATTCTCCGCTGCTCGCGCGCCGCGCGCGGCATGGGCAACTCCCCAGGGTCCACCGGTTTCCCGTCCGCAGTCACGGTAAAATCCGGGTGTGGGAGCGTGATATGTCCGGAGGCACTGATCCCGCCGGCTACGCCGAGTTGCCGGGCGAAGGCGGCGTTGATCCGGATCTCCCGGCAGCTGGGATCATCCGCAATGCCGATTCCAACCGGCAGCACGTCGAGCAGCGTCTGCAGCTCTGCAACCCGTGTCTGCAGCGCATTCGCCAGGGCGCCCACCTGTTCCTCCGCGACGTGTCGCTCGGTGATGTCCACAGAGAAGACGAGGATGCCGGTCACCTGGCCATCCGCCGCTCGGACCGGAATTTTGTCGGTCTCGAGCCAGCGGGACTCACCGTTCAGGGTGATCTGTTCAATGATGCCACGCCGGGGCTCGCCACTCCGGATGACCGCAAGATCATCCTGATAGAAGCGGTCCGCCTCGTGGGGATAGATGTCGTAGGTGGAAGCGCCTTCGAGCTCCGCCACCGTGTGTCCTGAGGCAGCAGCCGCCGTAAGATTGACCCGTAGTATCCGGTTGTGCGCATCCTTGAACCAGATCCGGGCCGGCACTGAATCGAAGAGCAGCCGCCCGTGGTCGTCGTGGTCAGCCGCCGGCGCAGTCCGGTCCCGGTTGAAGGATGCCGCACCATCCCGGCCACCATTCATCGACGGGCTCACGCTGGAAGGCTGCACCTCACGAAGGATCACCAGGCGGTCGAAGCCGGCGGTGCCGGGCTGTTCCTCCTCGAGCTGGCGCTCGGACAACTGGTAGTTGCGGCCCTGCAGCCGGATGGCGCGCGAGCCTCGTGCGTTGCCGTCGCCGAGGAGGGCGTCCACGTTCTGTCCGGACAAGTCGTCCCCGGATACACCCGATATCCGGGCAAAGGCGCGGTTGGCTCGGCAGATATGTCCCGCTCCATCGACGAGCGCCATCGGGTCCTCGATGGCGTCGAAGGTGATCTGCCACTCACGCGCGACTCGCAGCGCAGAGAGCCTTGCCCGCCGCAGCCGGATAAGCGTTCGCGCCGAAACAATGAGCTCTCTCGGCTGGAAAGGATGCGAGAGATAGGCGTCCGCTCCCTGCTCGAGTCCGAACACCCGATACTCCGCCGTCGTGAGGCTCGCGGAGATCATGAGAATCGGCACTTCGGAGGTCGCGGGATTCTGTCGGACACGCCGGCACACTTCGTAGCCGTCGAGCCCCGGCATGCGGACCTCGAGAGTGAGCAGATCCGGCTGCTCCGACATCCGGAGCAGTGCATCGGGACCGTTGGACGCATCGATGACCCGGAAGCCGGCGCGCTCGAGCACCCGTCGCAACGAGTATCGCGCCGCCTCGCTATCGTCGACGACGAGGATCAGACCCTCGTCGGCATCGCTCTGTAAGGGCCCGGACACGGTGTTCGAATCACCCATCACGCTCGGCCTCGAGCTCGAGGGGGATGAGGGCGGTGAACCGCGCGCCCTGCCCAGGCTCACTCTCCACCGT
>JBDUEA010000080.1:0-13802 GCA_040002695.1 Gemmatimonadota bacterium
GAAAATCCACGATCCTGAAACCTCTTCGGGTCAGCCTGGCTCCCCCGCGATATCGCCTGTCGGCGACGTTCCAGTCCAGCCGAGTCGTCCGCGCGTCGCACCGATCACGATCAGCGTCGTGAGTACCGCGCCGGCCACGTAGTAGGCGAGACCCGGTTCTCTCGTCGGCAATCCTCGGCACAGCCCGACGAGAATGGGAAAGTTGCTGTTGTAGACGGCGTGCATGAGCACGGCGGTCACGATGCTCCCGCCCGAGAAGCTGGCGCCCCACGTCATGAGAATCGTCAGGCAGAGTAGGAGAATGATGAATGCCCAGATGGGTATGCCGAGCCAGCCCTTCACCAGCAGCAGCGGAGCGTGCCACACGATCCAGAGCGTGGCGAGCCGGACACTCCCTGGGAAAGCACCGTAACGCAGCCGGAATCTCGGCAGGGCAAAGCCGCGCCACCCCGGTTCCTCGTTGAGCGGGCCCCCGAGCAGATTGAACGGATTGATCCAGTAGCCGGCGGAGGCTGTCACGATCGCGCCCCAGTGAAGGCTTCCCGCTGCGCCTCCGGTCAGCAGCAGCGCCGGGACGACAGTATACGCCAGGAGCACGAGGAGAACCGCGCCGGCGGCGCCGAAGAGCACGCGCCACCATGGGCGGCCCAGCGCGGAGATGCGGAAATTGCCGGCGCTGAGCCATTGAACCCACAACGCGGCGATCGTCGGGGTGGTCGCGACGAGCATAATCCATTCTTCAGGGACGTTGACGTCGAACAGTCCGATCCCCGCCTTCGATACCACGAGCGGCAGCGCGACGATCCATCCGAGCCCGATTGCGAGCACGGAAAAGGTGAGCAGCGGGCGCCTTCGCGCCCAGCGACGGAGCCGGGAATCCTCGGGCATGGATCGTCCCTTGTGACCGATAGGATGATATCGCGGATCTCAGCGTTGCCAGCCGAGAGTATTGCACCTGATCCCGGCCCCTGCCAGATGTCTTGACACTCCCCGTCCTCCGCGACACTCTACCGGCAGCGCGCTCTGGGGCGCCTCCTGTCCGCGGCAAGGGAATTCTCCCACCCACGTCGGTTCGCAGCTTTTCGCGTGAACCTTCCCCGTGCCTGCATCTCAGCGGACATCAGGCGTTTTCGGAGGAAGGCATCATGCCCCACGAGCGTCCCGCCCGCCATAGTCTCGAAAGTCTCAAGAAAGAAGCGAAACGCTGGCTCGCCGCATTGCGGTCGAACGACCGCGATGCCCAGGCTCGCATGGTACGAGCCGGCGTCACGATCGGCTCCCCGCCGACATTGCGCGATGTGCAGCTCGCGCTCGCGCGCGAGCATGGCTTCGATGGGTGGGCCGGACTCAAACAGTCGCTCAGCGCGAGTCCCGCGATCATAGCGGAGGCCATGTCGGCGTACGAGGAAAAGGCGCGCGTCCTCCTCGAAGCCTACGTCACCGGAACTCCCCAGGCACTGGAGCGTCACTACGCGCTTACGTGGCATCGACGCGCGTGGGAGGGGATGCGCTCCTACGTACAACTCGACCTCGGCAAACGACCCGCGGCGCCCGGCGATGATGTCACGATCACGCTCGACGATGCGCGCTACCTGATCGCGATGGAGCACGGCTTCACCAACTGGGAAGAATTGCGCACCCACGTCTCGCACACGCTCGCGGGCGTCACGACGGTCGCCGCACCGGTTCGCGTCCTCCGGACACCGTCAGGCGATGCGCCACCGATCATCGTGACGCGCGAGTGGGACACCGCGCTGGGCGTACTGGCGGAACACCCCGGCTCCGCGCTCGACGCGAATGGCCAGATGACGGACGCGATGCTCGAGCGGGTGTCCCGCATTCCGCAAATCTCGGCGCTTCGGCTCGGCCACTCGCAGGCACTCACGGATGCCGGCATCCGGCATCTCGCGCGATTTTCCGGTCTCCGCGAGTTGGATCTAAGCCAGACCGGTATCACGGACGAGGGACTGCGCGTTCTCCACGACTTGCCGATGCTCGAATCGCTGAGCCTGACCATGACCTCGGTCACCGACGCGGGAATCGATCACCTCCGGGACTCGGCTGCCCTGCAGAGCCTGAATCTGATGTGGACCTCCACCGGAGATGGGGCTGTTCGCGCGCTGTCCGGCAAGACACACCTCGCTCACTTCTGGAGCGGCAACCTGCTCACCGACCAGGGGGTCGCGGCGCTGCACGATCTGCCGATCTTTTCCTCGTGGCACGAGGGACCAGTTCGCTTCGAGCTCCTCGGCGAGCACACGCTTCCGAATCAGCTCCACCTGCGCGGCAACATCGGCGACCGGGGATTGCAGCTGCTCCAGGGACTCCACGGACTATTCAGCCTCAGTCTGGACGGCGACGCGCTTCCCGCCACGGCATCGGGACTTCAGTCACTGCGCTCTCTTCCACATCTGGGCGCCCTCTCCCTCGATGCGAGCGATGACTGGATGCCGGTGATCGCCGAATTGCCCGTGCTTCGATTCCTTGGCGTGCAGGACACGCCCGCCGGCGACGACGGATTCGCCGCGCTCAGCCGGTCGAAAAGTATCGAGTTCATCTGGGGGAGACGCTGCGCCAATCTTCGCACTCGCGGATTCGCCGCGCTCAGCAGAATGCCCGCCCTCCGGGGACTCTCCGTCAGCTGTCTCAACGTCGATGACGAAGGCATCGCACTGCTGCCGGACTTCCCCGCCCTTCGCGAGCTGATGCCGATGGACCTTCCCGACGCCGGGTATCGGCACATCGGCCGCTGCACCGATCTCGAGGCACTCCTGCTCATGTACTGCCGGGACACGACCGACGCCGCCACCGAGCACGTCACCCGGCTCACGAAGCTGAACCGCTATTTCAACAGTTACACGACCATCACCGATCGAACGCCCCGGATTCTCTCCACGCTCTCGTCACTCGAGGAGGTGACCTTTGTCGCATGTCACGGGCTGACCGATGACGGTGTCGCCGCGCTCGCGAGGCTGCCGCGACTCCGACGGCTGGAGGTTTCGGGGAGAGGACTCACGCGTCGAGTCGTCGACCCGTTTCCGCAGAGCGTGACGGTGCACTACTCGCCGTGAGCAGCGTGCAGTCCGCAGTGCGATTCTATACGTCAAATGCCCCGGTGCTGCGAGAATTGCAGCTCCGGGGCACGTGACTCAAGCAGAAGACGCTGTTTGGCTACACTGCGGGTGCAAGCCCGCTCGGCTCGGCGGTGGTCGGATCAATGATGCTCGCAACCTCGAGAATTCGATCCGCCGGGAAGCCTCCGAGCCTGGCATGCTCCCGGATGAGCTCCGTATTGGCCGCGAAATACAGACAGATGAGTTTGTCCTCGGTTACGAAACTCTGTACCCACTGAATGCCGGGACCGAGTTGGTACAGCACATCGCACGAACGCCTGGCAAGCTCCTTCAGGTCCGCAGGCGTAAGCGCTGCGGCGTTCGGGATGTCACGCTCGATGATGTACTTCGGCATCCGCGTCCTCCACTCAAATGGGGGCGTTTTTCAGTCGTGCGCCATGTTGGACACCTGCGTGGTGTTCTGGCACGAGACCAGCGGGTTCCAGTTGGCGAACGTCCCGTTGGGGTTTTCCTTCCAGACCCAGACGTGGAGCCCCCAGAGCTTGAACACGTCGTTCCGCTTGAACTGATGGCCGAACAGAACCGGGGGAGCGGCGCTGCGGCTGTGCGCAGTGTACGGTACGATATATTCCACGGCCACGAGGTTCAGCTTGCCTCCGGGCTGGGGTTCATAGAGCAGCAGCTCCGGAGCCTCTACGCTCACCGATCCATCAATAATGGAAGTATTGCCATAGTGGAACCCCATACCTCCGTCGGGACTCGCCATGCACGGCGTGATCTGAGCTGACCAGCCGGCAGCTGTTGCTACCGTGAAGTCATGGAACGGTGCCGTGACCCGGCGCAGCACTGCGATATCCCTTGATTCGGCAGCCGATTGCGCCTGGCTCGCCGGGGCCACCCGAACGCCGGCCGTGCTTTCGTCGGTGGCCCGTTCACTGTTACATCCTCCCAGTAATGCGATCGCGATCAGCAGTCCTGTTGCCCGGCTCATTGTCGCCTCCGTTGATGTGAGTGATCTTGCAGACGGACGCAAGATGCGTCAGAGCCATTAACCCCTTCTTGTGCTCAGAGTTAGCCAGGAATTAGCTGGCGGACGAATGCCGATGATCACGGTGAGACTGCTCGGGGGCGCGTGCCTGCGCTCAGGAGATATGCCCATCCATGGGCCCCCTGCGCAGCGCCATCGCGTCGCGTTGCTGGCGCTCGTCGCCGCCGCCTGGCCGCAGCCGCTCTCCCGCGACCGGGCGATGGCCATGCTCTGGCCCGAGAAGGACGTGGCCAGCGGTCGGCGTCTGCTCAACCTCGCAATCCATGTCCTCCGCTCGGCGCTCGGTGAAGGCGTCATCGCCTCCGCGGGCGATGGGCTGCTGCTCAATCCCTCTCTCCTGACGTGTGACCTGCACGAGCTACGCGCCGCAATCGCAGCGGAGGACGTCGAGCGAATCGTTCGGCTGTACAGCGGCCCGTTGCTGGAGGGATTTCACCTGGCCGAATCGACCGAGTTCGGATACTGGCTCGATGAGCATCGAAGCGAGCTCTCCCACGCCTATATCGGTGCGTTGCTCTCGCTTGCCGAACGTCAGGAGAAATCCGGGGACTTGCATGGCCGGGTGGGGACGTGCCTTCGACTGGTAGCCGCCGATCCGCACTCGGGCGTCCATGCGCAGGCGCTGATGCGCGCACTCGACGCCGCGGGGGACCGGGCCGGTGCGCTTCAGCACGCGAGCGAGCACACCCAACGCCTGCGCGCCGAGTTTGATATCGGCCCCCATCCCGACCTGGTTGCGCTGGCGGAGCAGCTGCGGACGGCCGCGCCGAGGCGTCCGCTGTCAGCTATTGGCGGCCGTATTTCGTCCGTGGCAGTGCTGCCGTTCCTCAACCTGAGCGCAAACGCGGAGAACGAGTATTTCGCGGATGGGATCACCGAGGACGTCATCGCGCAGCTCTCCAAGATCCGCGCGCTGAAAGTGATCTCCCGTGCCTCGATCATGCCGTTCAAGCAGCGACAGAAGACTCTGAAAGAGATTGGAAAGAGCCTCGGTACGAGTACGCTGCTCGATTGCAGCGTGCGCCATGTCGGAGATCGCGTGCGGATTGTGGCAACCCTGATTCACGCCGAGACCGACCGGCACCTCTGGGCCGAGACATACGACCGGGACATGACCGACATCTTCTCGATCCAGACGGATGTCGCGCTCCGCATCGCGGCCGCGCTCGAGGCGGCACTTTCACCGGATGAGCAGGAGCGGATCCGGCGTGAGCCCACCAAGGACGTCCAGGCCTACCACCTGTTTCTGCAGGGACGCCGGTGGTACATCCAGTACACCCCCGAGTCGTTCATCCGCGCGATCGAATACTTCGATCGTGCCATCGCCCGTGATTCGACATTCGCGCTCGCCCACGCGCATGTCGCCATGGCCTACGCCGAGCTGGCCGAAAGCGGGACGATCGCGCCGGAGGATGCTTATCGGCGCGCGGGGGAATCAGGGGCGCACGCACTGAGACTCGACCCGGAGCTGGGCGCGGCGCATTGCACAATCGCGTACCTCAAGACAGTGCGTGAATTCGACTGGGCTGGTGCGGAGGAGGCCTTCGAGCGGGCCCTGGAGCTGAGTCCGAGCAATGCGGATGCCTATGATCTGTACGGACGCATGTGTGCCGGACTGGGGCGCTACGACAAGGCGATCGCCCTGACGCAACGCGCGGCCGAGCTGGACCCACTCGCCCATCGAGTGGATGTCGCGACCGCGCTCCTTCGGGCCGGCCGGTACGACGAAGCGATCGTGCGCTCCGCGGACGCCGTCGATCTCGATCCGGGACACGATCGGGCGCGGGCCACGCTCGGATGGGCCTACTTTCTGGTCGGAAAGCAGGACGAAGGACTGGCCGAGCTGGAAGAGGCCGTTTCGGTTTCGCGGAGAAATACTTTGTGGCTGGGGCAGCTGGGAGAGGCCTACGGCCTTGCCGGCAACCTCCCCAAGGCGCGGGAGATATTGCGGGAGCTCGAGGAGCGCGCGCAGCTGGTCTATGTCTCTCCCTATCACTTTGCTTACGTCTACACCGGCCTTGGCGAAGCCGACCGGGCGATCGACCTGCTGGAACGGGCCGTGGCGAAGCGGACCGGACCGGCGTATGGCATCAAGGGTTCGTTTCTGTTCCGGCCCCTGCATGCGCATCCGAGATTCCAGGGGGTACTCCGCCAGCTGAATCTGGCGTGAGGATGCGGGGAGCATGCGAGACGATTTTCCGGTGGGCCCTTGACGCGGCGGGGACAGTTCGATAACCATTGAACTGTGAAGACAAGAACCAAGGCCGCGCCGTCACTGGCCGCCGGCCAATTTGAGTTGATCGGAAAGGCGCTTGCAGACCCGAGGCGCATGGCTTTGCTCGAAGCAATCGCGGAAGAACGGGAATGTCCCTGTCAGCGGCTGCTCCGTGACTTCCCGATCTCGAAAGCCACTGTTTCGCACCACCTGAAGGAACTGGTGCGGGCCGGATTGATCGAAGCGCACCGGGAAGGGCAGTTCCTGCACTGCGAAGTCCGGCGCGACGTAATGCAAGCCTACTCCTCGGAGCTGGTCCGCCGGGTGAGCTGAGTTGATCGGGACCGGCGAAACCGATGCCGGAATCGTTCAAGGCGAGAAGAGACCGGCGTGAAGCGGCGCCGGGCTTGAAGTTTTATGGTTAAAGTTCGATAGTTATCAAACTGTATAACAATGTCCACCGTTCGCGGCCGTACTCCCAGAGAGAGCACCGTCATGTTGAAGCGCCCCACCACCATCCTCGCGACCCTCGCTTCCATCGGAAGCCTCGCCAGCTGTGGCAGCACACCGCCCGCCGCCCCGCCACCACCGGCCGTCACGGTCGCCGCGGTGCCCGAGCGTCCCGTGACCGCCTGGAATGAATTCACCGGCCGGCTGCAGGCCGTGGACGCCGTCGAGATCCGTCCGCGCGTCTCCGGCTACATCAAGCGCGTCGTCTTTGCTGAAGGAAAAGAGGTCAGAAAGGGCGACGTACTCTTCGAGATCGATGCTCGCCCGTACGAGGCGGACCTGGCCCGTGCCGAGGCACAGCTCGAGCAGGCCCGCACCTCGGCCTCGCTCGCCACTCGCGACGTGGCCCGTGCCGAGCGGCTGGTGAAAGTCCAGGCCATCTCTCGCGAGGAGTTCGACAGCCGCACCAGCGCCGTGGCGAATGGTGCAGCAGCGGTGCGCGCGGCGGAGGCGGCCGTCGAGACCGCCAAACTGAACCTGGACTGGACCCACGTCCGGTCACCGATTTCCGGCCGGGTCGGCCGAGCGGAAGTGACCGAGGGCAACCTGGTCCAGGCTGGGCCACCGGCGACGGCGCTGCTGACCACGGTCGTGTCACTCGATCCGATCTACGTCTACTTCGAGAGCGACGAGCAGAGCTACCTCCGCTACGCCGCCCTCACGCGAAGCGGCCCCCGTGTGGATGCCGGTCACACCCGGCGGCAGGTCTTCCTCGGTCTTGCCAATGAGGACGGGCAGTATCCCCACGAGGGGTACGTGGACTTCGTGGACAATCAGCTCAACCCGGAGACCGGGACCATTCGTTTGCGGGCCGTTTTTTCGAACCGTGACCGGATCTTCACCCCCGGGCTCTTCGCGCGAATTCATCTGCCGGAGAGCGAGAAGTTCGTCGCGCCTCTGGTGCTCGACAAGGCGATCGGTACCGACCAGGACAAGAAATTCGTGCTGGTGCTCAAGGCGGACAGCACCGTCGACTACCGGCCCGTCAAGCTCGGGCCCCTGGTGGATGGCCTCCGCGTGGTCAGCTCCGGGCTCAAGGCCGGCGAGCGTGTGGTCATCAACGGCCTGCAGCGAGTTCGTCCCGGAATGAAAGTCACCGCGACTTCGGCGGACATGACTCCGGATTCCTCACTCGCTGTTTCGCGCTGAGGCGATCATGAATATTTCCAGATTCTTCATCGACCGCCCGATCTTCGCCGGCGTGCTGTCGATTGTGGTCCTCATTGCGGGACTGATCGCGATGTTCACGCTGCCGATCAGCGAGTACCCCGAGGTCGTGCCGCCGTCGATCGTGGTGCGGGCGATCTACCCTGGCGCCAATCCGCGCGTCATGTCCGAGGCGGTGGCGACGCCGCTCGAGGAGCAGATCAACGGCGTCGAGAACATGCTGTACATGTCCTCGCAGGCGACCTCCGACGGTGTGCTCACGCTCACCGTGACGTTCAAGATCGGCACCGATCCGGACCTGGCGCAGGTGCAGGTGCAGAACCGCGTGAGCCAGGCGCTGCCGCGCCTCCCCGAGGAAGTACGCCAGCTCGGTGTCACCACCGTGAAGAGCTCGCCCGACCTGACGATGGTGGTGCACCTCGTCTCTCCCGACAGTCGGTACGATATCGTGTACCTCCGGAATTACGCACTGCTCCAGATCAAGGATGTGCTGGGGCGAATCAACGGCGTCGGGCAGGTTCAGGTCTTCGGCGGCGGCGACTACGCCATGCGGATCTGGCTCGATCCCGACAAGGTGGCGGCGCGAGGGCTTTCCGCTTCTGAGGTCGTCGCCGCGATCCGGGAACAGAACGTACAGGTGGCGGCCGGCGTTGTGGGCGCTCCGCCGATGCCCGAGAAGGTGGATTACCAGCTGAGCGTGAATGCCCGGGGACGACTGACCGACGAAAAGGAATTCGGCGACATCATCGTCAAGACCGGCGCCAATGGCGAACTTATCCGCCTGCGCGACATTTCGCGCATCGAGCTCGCGGCCGGAAGTTATGGGCTCCGCTCGATGCTGAACGGCAAGGATGCCGTGGGGATGGGCATCTTCCAGGCGCCGGGCTCGAACGCGCTGCAGCTCTCCTCGACGGTGCGCGCGACGATGGAGCAGCTCAAGAAGAACTTTCCGCAGGGCGTGGACTACCGCATCGTCTACGACCCGACCACGAATGTGCGGGATGGAATCCGCGAGGTCGTGAAGACACTCTTCGAGGCGATCCTGCTCGTCGTGATCGTCGTGGTGCTTTTCCTCCAGACGTGGCGCGCGTCGGTCATCCCGCTCGTCGCGGTCCCGGTTTCGATCGTGGGGACGTTCGCCATCCTGCTGGCGTTCGGATTCTCGATCAACACCCTCTCGCTCTTCGGTCTCGTGCTGGCGATCGGCATCGTGGTGGATGACGCGATCGTTGTCGTCGAGAACGTGGAGCGGAACATCGAGGCCGGTCTCTCTCCCCGCGAGGCCTCCTACAAGGCGATGGAGGAGGTCAGCGGGCCGATCATCGCGATCGCCCTGGTGCTCTGCGCCGTCTTCGTGCCGGTCGCATTCCTCAGCGGTCTCACCGGCGAGTTCTATCGCCAGTTCGCGCTCACGATCGCGTTTTCAACGGTGATCTCGGCGTTCAATTCCCTCACGCTCTCGCCCGCCCTGAGCGCGATCCTGCTCAAACCGCGTGGCGCGGCACCCGACCGTGCCACTCGCGTGCTCAACCGGCTGCTCGGCGGGGTGTTCGGGCCGTTCAACCGCGGCTTCGCCCGTGCGTCCCAACGCTACGGCGCCACCGTCGCGAGGGTCATCCGTAAGAGTGCCGTGGCGCTCGTGGTATACGCGGGACTGGTCGCGCTTACCATTTTCGGATTCTCCAAGGTGCCGAAGGGGTTCGTACCCACCCAGGACAAGCAGTATCTGGTCGCCTTTGCACAGCTGCCCGATGCATCCACCCTCGACCGGACTGAGGCGGTCGTACGCAAGATGAGCGACATCGGGTTGCAGCAGCCCGGCGTCCTCTCCGCGGTCCAGTTCCCGGGGCTGTCCATCAACGGCTTCGTCAACGCACCCAACGCCGGCATCGTGTTCTTCACCCTGGCGCCGTTCGACGAGCGGAAACGCAAGGAAGAAGGCGGCCTCGCAATCGCGGGAGCGCTCAACCAGAAGTTCGCCGGAATTCAGGACGCCTTCGTGGCCGTGTTCCCGCCTCCGCCGGTCTCGGGGCTCGGCACCGTGGGCGGATTCAAACTGCAGCTCGAAGACCGGGCCGGGCTCGGCGAGCAGGAGTTGTATAACGCGCTGCAGGCGGTGCTGGCCAAAGGGTATCAGACGCCGCAGCTGGCGGGGCTCTTCTCGAGCTACCAGATCAACGTGCCGCAGCTCAACGCTGATGTAGACCGGGATAAAGTGAAACGCGAAGGGATCAACCTCAACGATCTGTTTCAGACGATGCAGGTCTACCTCGGTTCAGTGTACGCGAACGATTTCAACAAGTTCGGGCGCACCTATCAGGTGATCGTGCAGGCCGACGCGACTTATCGCGCGACTGCCGAGAATATCAGCCAGCTCAAGGTGAAGAATTCCCGCGGAGAGATGGTGCCGCTGGGCTCGGTGCTTCAGGTGAAACAGTCGTACGGGCCCGATCGCGGACTTCGCTACAATGCCTATCCTGCGGCGGACATCAATGGAGGTGCTGCGCCCGGTGTGAGCTCCGGTGAAGCGCAGGCGGTCATGGAGCGGATCGTGCAGCAGACGCTGCCCAACGGCATCGGGTACGAGTGGACTGATCTCACCTATCAGCAGCTGCTGGCGGGGAACGCCGCGGTCTTCGTCTTTCCGCTGTGCGTCCTGCTCGCCTTCCTGGTGCTGGCGGCGCAGTACGAAAGCTGGAGCCTGCCGCTCGCCGTCATTCTGATCGTCCCGATGTGTCTGCTCTGCGCCATTACTGGCGTGTGGCTCACCCACGGCGACAACAACATCTTCACCCAGATCGGCTTCCTGGTCCTGATCGGCCTGGCGTGCAAAAACGCGATCCTGATCGTGGAGTTTGCCCGCGAGCTGCAGATCAAGGGAATGGGCCGGGTGGAAGCTGCGCTCGAGGCCTGCCGCATTCGGCTTCGTCCGATCCTCATGACCTCACTCGCGTTCATCATGGGTGTGATTCCGCTCGTGGTCTCGAGCGGAGCCGGCGCGGAAATGCGACATGCCATGGGCGTCGCCGTGTTCTCCGGCATGCTCGGTGTCACCCTGTTCGGGCTTGTGCTGACTCCGGTGTTCTACGTCGTGATCCGCGCCGTCGTGGAGCGGCGCCGGGTCCACGCCACCAATCTTTCGGTAGCCGAGGAGACGGCGCATGCGTAACCTGAAATTCCTGGCACTGCTCACCATCGGCGCATGCGGGCCTGCTGCCTATCAGCCGCCTCCGGTGCAGGTGGCGCCCGCCTTTCGGGAGGCGCCGGAGAGCACGACGAGCGGCAATGCCGTGAAGTTCGTGGCAGCTTCGATCGCTCACCCCGATTCAATGGGGACGGCACTCGATTCGTGGCGTCAGCTCGGAGATACCACGCTGGATCGACTGCTCGACCAGGCGCTGCAGCAGAACTTCGATGCCCGGGCGGCAGCGGCCCGGGTGCGTGGGGCGCGATCGGCCCGCACGAGAGCGTCGCTCGACCTCGCGCCGACCGTAACCGCCGCCGGTAGCTACACCCGGCAGCGGATCTCCAGTGCCGCATTTCCCATCGGCGGTGGGACCTTTCCGGATCAGGACATCTGGGATGCGGGATTCGACGCGTCGTGGGAACTGGATCTCTTCGGGAGACTCCGCAGAAATCTTCAGGCCGAGGGCGCCTTCGTCTCCGCGAGCGAGGAGGATCTCCGGAACGTGCGCGTCTCGCTCGCCGCGGAGGTGGCACGTGCCTACTTCGAGCTTCGTGGAGCGCAGGATCAGCTCGCGGTCACGCAGAAGAACGCCGACAATCAGCGCCGCACGCTCGAGGTCACGCATCAACGGCTGGATGCCGGACGGGGAACCGCGTTCGACACCGAACGGGCGCAGGCGCAGCTCAGCTTCACCCTGGCTGCCATCCCGCCACTCGAGGCATCGGTGGCCGCGGCGAAATATCGTATCGGCGTGCTCGTAGGCCGATCACCGGCGACGGTCGCAGCCGAGCTCACCAACGTCGCCGCGATCCCGCAGCTGCCGAGACTCGTCTCCATTCCGAATGCCGATTCACTCATCCGGCGCCGGCCGGACGTGGCGGCGGCCGAGCGCGTCTTCGCAGCGCAACGCGCGCTGGTCGGTGCGGCCAAGGCAGCGTACTTGCCTCAGATCACCGTCGGCGCGAGTGCGGGCTACGCGTCGTCGGCGCTCAGTTCGTTCGGAGATCACGGCACGTTCCGCTATGCCGTGGGGCCGGTCATCTCGTGGCCGGCGCTCAATCTTGGCCGGGTGAAGGCCGGTGTCGATGCCTCGCAGGCACGCGCCTCCGAGGCCGAGAGCCAGTATGCCCAGACTGTACTACTCGCGTCGGAAGAAGTGGAAAATGCGCTGGCTGGATATCGAAGCGCGGCGGAACGCGTGGTGCGCATCGACGAGGCCGCGACCGCCAGCGGAAAGGCGGCTGAGCTGGCGCAGCTTCGGTTCACCGAGGGCGTCGCGGATTTCTTGCAGGTGCTGGATGCGGAACGGACTCAGCTCGACGCGGAACGGCAACTGGCGGAAGGCCGGACTCAGGCGGCCACCGCCTTTGCGGCGCTGGTCAAGGCGCTGGGAGGAAGCTGGCCGGATTGATTGGGTAATGGAGTAGCGAGTTTGCGCCTGCTTCCGGACTGTGGCGAAGCGGGCAGACCAGCGTGGCGGCATCCAGCTGATGTCATAGCGGATCCGGCCACGCTGGTCTTTTCAAGCCGGCACGAAACGTCTCGTCGCATTCGTACCGGTTGTTAATCTGCCGACCGCCTGGCGGAAGCGGGTACGGCTTGCGGACTCAGCCCGGGCTCTTGACCGAGTCCGGTGGCAAGGCCGGCTCTGACCGGTGCGGCGGGTACACCTCACAATGCGCGTTCTTGTCGCTGTACAGGACGCACCATGCGCCCTGACGCGACCATCGCTCCGACCATGTCGACATCACGGCGCGATCTCCGGGGCTGAAGCGCGGGGCGGGAGCGGGATCGTCCGTCGAGCGCACGTGCGTGTGGGCGGTGCCCATCCAGGCCGGCGGAATACACACCGCGAGCGAGGGATGAGCGTCCGCGGTCAGCGAATCCGCAACGGTGACTTCCAGAATCCGCACGCTGTCCACCTTTACGGTATCACCGCTGATCGTGCCGCCGAGGCAGGCCACGCGTTCGCTGCGGGCCGAGATACTTTCGGACCAGAGCGAGGTGAGGTCATTCTTCGCGGGTGGGGCAAACACCCAGGTGGGCAACCCCTGGGCAAAGGCGGGTGCAGCGATGGCGGCGACAAGAAGAATCGCCATCAGGATTGTCCAAATGGAGCGCCGGTTCATCTTCAGGGTGCCAGGCTCCCGGTGAAAGCGAGTGAAGGTTGACGCGTCGCCTGCCTGATTGGATTGCCCTGCCCCGGTAACAAAATACCTTCCCTATACATCGCCGCGGCTCATCCGGCGGTTTCCCTGAGATCACGCGTCGATCGGACGTTCGTGGAGCCCCTCATGAAAATCACGTCTTCCCGCCGAGCTGCCGCATTTCTGCTGCTGACCATCGGCTGTGCGCACCCGTCCGCTCCTGGTGCAGTACGCGGCGAGCACGCGGTTCGGTTTCTCCTCGCGAACGATGTCTACGTCGCCGACACGCTGGCCGATGGACAGGGCGGACTCGCGCGAGTTGCGGCGCTCCGGAGCCGGCTCAGGGAAGGCGGACCGATACTGTTCGTCCTTGCGGGAGATGTGTTGAGCCCGAGCCTCCTCAGCAAGTACTATCGCGGTGAACAGATGCTCGAAGCCTTCAATGCGAGCGGGC
>JBDUEA010000081.1:0-13795 GCA_040002695.1 Gemmatimonadota bacterium
CCGATGCTCAAGGACCTCGAGTCGGCGGACCCGTCGCGGCACGCCGAAGCGGTGGTGCGTTCGGCAGAATTTTTCAACTGTCATCCATACCTCGCCGGCCTGGCGCTCGGCGCCACGGTGCGTGCGGAGTACGACCTGGTCCCCGGCAACCAGATCGAGCGTCTGCGTACCGCGCTCTGCAGTCCGCTCGGATCGCTCGGCGACCAGATCTTCTGGGCAGGGGTGCTTCCGGCGCTGCTCGGGGCGGCGATCACTGGTGTGGTGCTCGGCAGTGGCCTCTGGGCGGTCGGGGCCTTCCTGCTGCTGTATAACGGAGTCCGTTTCGTCACCGCGGTCTGGAGCCTGCAGACGGGCGTGAGCGCCGGCATTCGCGTCGGCTCCGCGATTACGAAATCCTGGCTGCCGACGCTGGCGGAATGGATGGGCGCACCGGCGGGATTCTTCGTCGGACTGGCGCTGCCGCTCGCGGCCCGCTGGTTCGCCGCCGACGTGCACCTGCCTGTCGGGCTCGGCATGCTCGTGGTGATCGCCGCGGGGGTCGTGCTTGGTCGCCGCTACGCGGCGGTGGTGGGTTCGCTTCGATTCGGCCTGCTGGTCCTTGGATTCTCGCTGCTCCTGGCCTGGGGGTGGAGATGACGACGAAGGAGGCTGAAATCGTCAACCCGCTCGGGCTGCATGCGCGGCCGGCGGCGCAGTTCGTGAAACTCGCGACGAGTTTCCGCGCGAACATCGAAGTTGAAAAGGAAGGAATGGCGGTC
The DNA here is from genome assembly GCA_040002695.1 of Gemmatimonadota bacterium. Lineage (GTDB taxonomy): Bacteria > Gemmatimonadota > Gemmatimonadetes > Gemmatimonadales > GWC2-71-9 > JBDUEA01. The sequence continues at coordinate 759 of JBDUEA010000081.1, forward strand.
AATGGCAAGAGTATCATGGGTGTCATGATGCTCGCCGCCGAGTGCGGTAGCGTGATCACGCTGCGCGCGGACGGCGACGATGCAGACCAGGCGCTCGAAGCGCTCGCTGGCCTCGTGGCCAGAGGGTTTGGGGAATCGTGAGCCCGCAGCGACACATTCGCGGCATCGGCGTCTCACCGGGCGTTGCATTCGCTCCGGCGATGATCGTCCGGTTCGACGTGCCCGACGTCCCCAACCGTGGCGTCCGTCCGGAAGAGATAGAGAGCGAAGTCCTGCGGCTCCGCGAGGCGGTGGCGCATGTCGTCGAACGGCTCGGGGAGTTGCGGGAGCGCGTGCTGCTGCGCGCGGGGCCGGAGGAGTCACGCATCTTCGACGCGCAGATCATGATGGCGCAGGACGAAGCGGTGCTGCATGAAGTGGAACGGCTCATCCGCAACAATCAGCTGAGCGCGGAAACTGCCTACGAGTTCAAGGCGCTGGAGATCCGGGCCGCGTGGTCTTCATCAGGGAACGCGCTGCTCCGCGAGCGGCTGGCGGATCTTTCCGCCATTCAGATCCGGATGCTCAACTGGCTCATGGGTGTGGCCGACGACGAGCCCTGGTCGATCCCCGACGAAGAACGCGTCATCGTGGTCACCCACGAGCTGTCTCCGGGTCTCACGGTCCAGCTCGACCGCGACCAGGTTGTCGGACTGGTGAGCGAGGAGGGTACCCGCACCGCGCACGCCGCGATTCTCGCGCACTCGCTCGGCATTCCGGCGGTGATGGGCGCGGTGGGCGCGCTCAAGCGGGTGCGCCAGGGAATGATGGTCCTGATCGACGGTCAGAGCGGGACCATTCTGCTCGACCCGACGCGCAACGAGCTCGAGCATGCGCGGGCGCAGATCAGCCGGCGGCAGAAGCTCGAGCTCGAGCTCGAGTCGGCGGTTTCCGAACCGGCAGTCACGCCCGATGGCTACGTCGTGACGCTGATGGGCAACGTGGACCTTCCCGAGGAGATCGATGCCGCGGTCCGTCACGGAGCGCAGGGCGTGGGCCTGCTGCGCACCGAGTTCCTGGTCACGGGACGGGCGGTGCTGCCGAGCGAGGAAGATCAGACGGATTATTTCCGCCGGGTGACTGATGCCTTTCCGGATCACACCGTGGTCATCCGCTCCTTCGACCTCGGCGGCGACAAATTTCCGGCGGCATTCCGGGCGCCACCGGAAGCGAATCCATTCCTCGGCTGGCGCTCCATCCGGGTCTGCCTCGATCAGCCGGAGATGTTCCGGACGCAGCTTCGCGCCGTGCTTCGCGCCGCAGCGGACCGGCGCATCGACCTGATGCTGCCGCTCATCACGACCGTCGAAGAGGTGGAAATCTCGCGCGCGATGATGCTGGAAGAGGCGCGCGCGCTGGCGGATGCGGGTATCCGCGCGGCGGCGAGCGTCGCGATCGGTTCAATGATCGAAACGCCGGCGGCGGCGCTGATCGCCGACCAGCTCGCCAAGGTCAGCCAGTTCTTCAGTGTGGGGACCAACGACCTCGTGCAGTATACGCTCGCGGTCGACCGGGGAAACGCGCACCTGGCGGATCGGTTCCTGCCGCACCATCCCGCCGTCGTCCGGCAACTGCGCGGGATCCTGCTCGCGGCCACCGAAGCGGGGATCAGCGTGAGCGTCTGCGGCGAGATGGCCTCGGATCCACTCAGCGCGGTGCTTCTCATCGGGCTCGGCTACTCGGTGCTCAGCGTTTCACCGCCGGCGCTGCCGCTGCTCAAGTGGGTGGTGCGCACGGTGCCGATTTCCGTGGCGCGCGCCGCGGCCGAGGCGGCACTCGGGGAAGACCGCGCGGAAGGTGTGACGCGTGCGCTTCGCGAGACGGTGCGCAGCTACATCGATGTGCGTGTATTCGACCCCGATGCGGTGTTGCCCGGTCGCAGCAGCAAGACTAATTTGCCAGCCGATCCTTCGTCTCACTGAGCCTTTTTTCTTCATCCGCGAGAGCTTCCACCCATGGCCGTTTCGACGCGTCACGTGTTCACGTCGGAGTCCGTCACCGAAGGTCACCCGGACAAGGTCGCCGACCAGATCTCCGACGCGGTGCTCGACGCAATCCTGACCGACGATCGGGAGGGCCGGGTCGCCTGTGAGACTCTGGTCACGACCGGCATGGCCGTCGTCGCCGGGGAAATCACCACGTCGACCTACGTCCACATCCCCGACATCGTCCGGCGGACAGTCGAGCACATCGGATACACGGACGCCTCCTACGGCTTCGACGGACGCACCTGCGCGGTGCTCGCGTCCATTGACCGGCAGTCACCGGACATCGCGCGCGGCGTGGACTCGGACTCGAGCAAGGCGCAGGGCGCCGGTGACCAGGGCATGATGTTCGGCTACGCGACGGACGAAACCCGTGAGCGCATGCCGATGCCGATCATGCTTGCGCACCGCATCGCGGAGCGGCTCGCCGCGGTCCGGAAGGGCCTCGGTGGCCACGAGGTCATTCCATGGCTCAGGCCCGACGGTAAGAGCCAGGTGAGCGTCGAGTACGAGGGCGCCCGCCCCGTCGCGGTGAAGACGGTCGTCGTCTCCACGCAGCATGCGGAGCGACACGGTTCGCGCGAGCTCAAGTGGGGTACTATCCGTAATGCGGTCATCGAGGAAGTGATTCGCCCGGTACTGGAGAAGGCCGGCCTGGAGCACGGACGCGCGAAGTTCCTGGTCAACCCGACGGGACGGTTCGTCATCGGTGGTCCGCACGGCGACGCAGGACTCACAGGCCGCAAGATCATCGTCGACACGTACGGCGGCATGGCCCGCCACGGCGGCGGCGCCTTCAGCGGCAAGGATCCCTCGAAGGTCGATCGCTCCGCGGCCTACGCGGCGCGCTGGGTGGCCAAAAATATCGTCGAAGCGAAACTCGCCAAGCGCTGCGAGGTGCAGGTGGCCTACGCGATCGGCGTGGCCGAACCAGTCTCGATCATGGTGGACAGCTTCGGCACCGGTGTGCTGCCGGATCTCAAGCTCGAACGGCTGGTGCGCGAGGTGTTCGACCTGACGCCGAGGGGTATCATCACGGCCCTCCGGCTCAAGCGCCCGATCTACGGACCGACCGCGGCTTACGGACATTTCGGGCGGAAGCCGTACTCCGCGCAGGTCGGCGGTAAGAAGGTCGATTTCTTCACCTGGGAGCAGACGGACCGGGTCAAGGCATTGCTTGCTGCCGCGCGCTAGGCGCGGCGAAGGCATCGAGGCAGGGAAGGACGGCCCGACCGTCCCGTGCCGGGGCCCGGGTCTGGAACCGCAATGATCGAAGTGAGTGTCGCCCATCTGGGCCTCGACCGCACGACGAATACGCCGGTCGTCATTCTTCGGGAGAAGACCGGCACGCGGGTCCTCCCGATCTGGATCGGACCGTCCGAGGCGAGCGCCATCGCCATGGAAATGCAGGGCATGAAGCCGCCGCGTCCCATGACGCATGATCTCCTCAAGCAGATCATCCTGGGCCTCGGCGCGGAGCTCCGGCGAGTCAACATCAGCGCGCTCAAGGACAAGACGTACTACGCGGAGCTGCTGGTGTACCGCGAGGAGCACCTGTTCCAGTTCGACGCCCGTCCCTCCGACAGCATCGCCCTCGCGCTCAGACTGCATGCGCCGATCTTCACGGAGGCGCAATTGCTTGACCAGTCCGAGATCGAAACGACCGAATCCTCCTCCGACAGCTCCCTCGATGCCGAGAAGCTCAGACAGTATCTGGAGAAAATGGACCCGCAGGATTTCGGGCGCTTCAATCCGTAGCGCAATGGGGGCGGAGAGGTCGGAGCGTCGTCTCCGCCCCGTTCGCCGGCCTCCCAGCGTCCATTCCGCGTTCTCCGTCCTCTCCGTCTTCTTCGTCGTCTCTGCCTTCTCCGCCTCCATTCTCTCCGCCCAGGGTCTCGCCGCCGGGCGCATCGTTCGCATCCTGGGTCGCGACACCAGCGCGGTTCCAGGAGTCGAAGTCGTATTGCACCGCGTCGGCCGTGAGGCGCAGGGTCCGGTGGACTCCGCCCGTACCGATGCGCGCGGCCGGTTTCGTTTCCGGTTCACGCCCGATACCGCGTCGATCTTCCTGGTGAGCGCGGGGCACCAGGGCGTCCAGTATTTTTCACCGCCGGTCCACGTGAATCCCGCGCTCCCCGACACCGCACTCGTTCTCGTCGTTGCCGATACATCGCGCACTGCCGCTGTTTCGATTCAGGCGCGCCACATCGTGGTCAGCCGCCCGGCAGCGGACGGCACCCGGCCCGTGCTCGAGATCGTCGTGCTCCAGAACAACGGCGATCATACCAGAGTGTCACCCGACAGTCTTACGCCCTCCTGGGCGATGCGCCTGCCGCGCGGGGTCCTGAGTGTGCAGCCCGGCCAGGGAGATTTCTCTCCGGATGCGATCAGCACACGGGGGGATAGCCTGCTCCTCTTCGCGCCGATCTCGCCCGGTGACAAGCAGGTCGTGGTGTCTTATACCATCCCGTCCAATCTGAGCACCGTCGGCTACGCTATCGACCAGCCAGCGGGGACGGTGGCGTTTCTCCTCGAGGAGGAGGGCACCTCGCTGAGCGGGGGCCTGGCCGCCGCCGAGCCGCAGACGGTGGAGGGGCGGACGTTCCGGCGCTGGACCGGTTCGCCAAAAGCCGGTGATCTCATCACCATCAATTTCCCGAGCGCCGGATCCACCCGCTGGCTGCTGCCCGCGCTGGTCGGTCTGGTCTCCGTCGTGCTGGTAGGCGCGCTCATTGCGCTCCTCCGGCGTCGGACGCCCGCACTCGCCCAGGCCTACCGCGCTCCGATGCCGCCGGTGCCGGCTGCGCGCCTTGCACCTGACGACAGCGCGCTCGTGGACCGGATCGCGGCGCTCGATGCGCGCTTCGGCGGCGACGAGTCCGCTGTCACCGCTGAGGAGTGGACAGCGTACCAGCAGGAACGAGCGGAACTCAAGGCCCAGCTTGCGCAGTCTCTTGCGCGCGACGAGCGCGGCGCCTAGAATAGCCCTCGCTGGACCGCCGGAAGATCGCATCGCCATTCGGATGCCCGGCGTACAACTGATCGTTGCGAACGCGGATGCTCGGAAGCCGGTGTAAATCCGGCGCGGCCCCGCCACTGTGAAGGGCCCACGGCGCCAGTTGACCGGATCGCCGCGGGGATCCTCGATCCTCCGCTCATTGAGCCACTGGGAAACCGGGAAGGCGAGCGGACGCCCGAAGCCAGGAGACCTCTCCGTTCGCGCCACCATTGAGTCCCTCGGGGGAGGGTTGGGTGGCGAGACCGGCTCCGCTCGCAGCCGCGTTCCGCCCATCTCCGCCGCCCGAGGATGGGCGGTTTCTATTTTCTCTCCATCGATGCGTCGCGCGACGCTGCTCGCGCTCCAGCTCCTGATCGGCGCACTCGCGTGCCGGACCGGAGCCACGCCCGCAGGCAGCATCCGTCTCGTCGATGACGCAGGCGATACCGTCGCCATCACGCGCCCCGCCCGGCGCGTAGTCTCCCTCGTTCCAGCCACCACCGAACTGCTCTTCGCTATCGGCGCCGGCCCCGTCCTCGTCGGACGCACGACCTGGTGTGATTATCCCGCGGCGGCCGCCGCCGTGCCCGACCTCGGCAACGGCATCGGGCCCAACATCGAAGCCGTGCTCGGCCAGCATCCCGATCTCGTCGTACTCTATCGCTCGGCACAGAATGCAGCCGCGGCGGAACAGCTTCGCGCTCTGGGGATTCCCACCGTCACGCTCACCGTCGACCGCCTCGCCGATCTCGATCACGTCACCACCATCCTCGGCAGACTGACCGGTCGCGAGCATGCGGCGGACTCCGTCATCCTGGCCACCCACCGCGGCATCGATTCCGCGACCGCAACGCCCGCGCCGGTCCGTCCGACGGTGCTCGTGCTCGTCTGGGATCAGCCACCCATGACCGTCGGCGCCGGCAGCTTTCTGAGCGAGCTGCTCGAGCGCGCAGGCGGACGCAATCTCTTCGGCGATCTCCCGAGCAGTTCGGCGCAGGTGAGCGTCGAAGCCGTGGCGTCGCGGAACCCCGATCTCATTCTCACCGCTGCCGACGGCATGCCCGCCTTCGCCACGCGCCCCGAATGGCAGGTGGTGCGCGCGGTGCGCGAGCACCGGTTCCTGCATGTGTCGAGCTCGGCTTTCAACCGGCCGAGCCCGCGGGCAGGGGAGGCGATCCGGATTCTCGCGGAGAAGCTGCGGGAGGCGTCGCGGTGAGCGGCCTGCGCGGCGTGTTGCTGCTGGGAATCAGCGCGGTCGTGCTGGTGGTCGGCATCGGCGCCGGCGCGACGTCGATCCCTCCCGCCGAGGTCTGGTCGGGGCTGCTGCATGGCTCAGCGCCCTCGAGCGCGATCGTTCGCGAGTTGCGCCTGCCCCGCGTGCTCCTCGCGTTCATGGTCGGAGGCAGCCTGGGAATTTCGGGCACGGCACTCCAGGCGCTGGTCCGCAATCCGCTCGCGGATCCGTATCTGCTCGGCATCAGCGGCGGCGCGGGACTCGGCGCGGTGCTGGTGATCGCGTCCGGAGGCGGCGGTGCCTGGGGCGTTCCGCTCGCCGCATTCGCGGGGGCCCTGCTCGCGCTCGCGCTGGTGTATCGACTGAGCATTGTGGGCGAACGCCGTCTCGATCCGCGCGTGCTGCTCCTTGCCGGCGTCGTGGTCGGCGCGTTTTCGGGGGCGCTCATGAGCGCCATCATCGTGCTCTCGGATGTGGCGCAACTCCGCAACGCGTTTCTCTGGCTCCTCGGCGGATTCGGCGGCGCCTCGTGGAAGACACTCGACATCTTCCTCGCCTATGCCGCGTTACCCGCCGGCATTCTCCTGCTGAGCGGACGTGCGCTCGATCTGCTCGCTCTCGGAGAAGAACCCGCGCAGTACCTCGGCGCCAACATCGAGCGCACCAAGCGTGTGGTGTATCTCACCACCGGCCTGCTCACCGCCGCCGGTGTGGCTTCATGCGGAATCATCGGATTCGTGGGACTCGTCGTACCGCACGCGGCGCGGAGGCTCTGGGGACCGCTGCACCGGACGCTCCTGCCCGTCGTCTTCGTGCTGAGCGGATGCTTTCTCGTCCTCGCTGATACCGTCGCCCGGACCGTGGTGCGGCCAGTCGAACTTCCGGTTGGGGTGGTGACGGCGCTGATCGGCGTCCCGCTCTTTGCACTGCTTCTCCGCAGGTCTCTCGCATGATTCTCGAGGCACGCGACCTCACGGTCCGCTATGGCGGGAGCAGCCGGCCGGCCGTCGATGGCGTCACGCTCTCCACCGATGGCGGGCGACTCGTCGCCATCGTAGGTCCGAACGGCAGCGGGAAGACCACGCTGCTCCGCGCCATGCTCGGGCTATTGCCGCTCTCTTCGGGTTCGGCAAATGTGCAGGGAAGGCCGGTCGCGCAATGGCCGCGCGCGGAACTCGCGAAGGTGATCGGCGTGGTGCCGCAGACGGAAGAACGGGTCTTTCCCCTTCGGGTCCGCGAATCGGTCATGCTGGGCCGTTACGCGAGACTCGGAGCGCTGGGACGCGAGAGCACGGTGGACCGGCAGGCGGTGGACGAGGCCATGACCCGCTCCGACGTTCTGCAGTTCGCCGACCGCCGGGTCGATACGCTGAGCGGCGGCGAATGGCAACGAGTGCGGGTGGCACGCGCGCTCGCGCAGGAACCCGCGGCACTCGTGCTCGACGAGCCAACCGCGTCCCTCGATGTTCGGCACGAGATGGAAGTCTTCGAGCTGATCCGGCACCTCGTCACCGGCGGACTGGCCGGGCTCATCGTCACGCATCACCTCAATCTGGCGGCGCGCTACGCCGACCGGATGATCATGCTGGAGGAGGGGCGCGTCGCCGCGGATGGGACACCGACGGAAGTGCTGCGACAGGACGTCGTGGCGCGTGTCTTCGGGTGGCCGGTGGCGGTAACGACGTGGTGCGACGGATCTCCGCAGGTAGTGCCCCTCCGCCCGGGAGAGGCACGCTGATGCGACCGTTTCCTGGCGCTTGCATCGTGTTGCTCACGTGCCCTGCCTTCCTATTGGCGCAGGCGCCGTCACGCGTGACCGGCCGGATTCTCGATACGACCGATGCGGCGCCTCTGGCACTGGCGGAGATCTCCCTCGGCGCCCGTCTCGTCACCAGTCGAGCGGATGGCAGCTTCGATCTTGGCAGCGTCTCACCGGGACGCTATCAGCTCCGCATTCGGCGGGTCGGATACTCGCCTTCCGAACAGTCGCTCGATGTGGAGCCGGCCACAGATCGCAACGTCGAAGTTCGTCTCCTCCCGTCCCCGATCCAGCTCGATTCGATCGCGGTGACCGCGGCCGGGCAGGGGATCGTGCTCGATGGCGAGGACGCGGTCCGTCGCGGAAGCGATCTCTCGAAGTCTCTCGACGGCTGGGAAGGCCTCGTGGTCAGGCGGAGCGGCGGGAGCGGAGCGGCCGCGCCACAGCTTCGCGGTGGTTCCCCCGATGAACTGCTGGTGCTCGTCGACGGATTCTCGATCAACGACCCGCTCACCGGCCGAGCAGACCTGAGCCGCATTCCATCGAGCCAGGTGCGGGAAGTCAGACTGCTGCCCGGCGCGCAGTCGGTACGCGCGGGCAGTCGCGCGGTGACTGGCGTGCTCTCGATCGAAACGCGCACGCACCTCGCTCCGGAAAGCTCCGCGTGGCTCGCGAGCTATGGCGCGCTGGGAGGTCACGCGGCCGCGACGCTCGGTGGATTCGCGCTCTCATTTTCCGGCGAGCGATTGCCGAATCAGTACGGGTATGACGTTGCGCCCGGCGGCGCCCAGGCGACGCGCGAGAACGCCGGCGGCAACGTGTGGAATGGCAGCATCCACTCGAGCGGTCGCGTTGAATTCGTTGCGCGCGGCAGCGCATCGGATCACGGTATACCGGGAATCAGCAACAACCCGACCCTGCATGCCCAGGGAAGCGACCGCAGCCTGCTGCTCGGCCTCAGGACGCTCGGCGCCATCGAACTCTCGGGAACAGTCGAGGGACTCTCCACCCGGTTTCAGGATAGCGCTCCGCCCGCACCGCGCGCGCCCTACGATTCGCGCACCCGGGGCCTCGGTGCGAGTCTGGCGCTGCACACCTCGCGCGCGCTGAGCGCGGGAGTCTGGCGGGGCGCGTTCACCTACGGGGGCGACGCCCGCTACGATGCCTTCGAAGGTGATCAGGTTCAGCCCGGCTCCAATTTTTATCGCGGCTCGCTCCGCGCCGATGCGCGGCTCTCTCCCGGAGCGGGGAGTCACTTCTCGCTCGCACCGGCGATCCGGCTCGATGACTGGAAAAATCGTTCGGCGCCCGCACTCAGCCTCCGCCTCGACGCGGAGTGGCATCTCGGCGGAACGACCGTGACCGCCGCGCTCGGCAACGGAGTGACCACACCGGTGCTCGCGGATCTGTTCTTCCGGGAGCAGAACGGCGTCGCGATCAATCCCGATCTGCGCCCTGAGCGCACGCTCTGGGAGGCGGAAGCCGGGATTCGTCGTGAAGGGCGCGTGTTGCGCATGCCGGCCACCGCGTCGGTTCGCGCGTTCGCGGGCCGGCTCGATGACATGATCCTCTGGAGCGTTCGGCCGGCGTCCGGGTTCGTATGGACTCCGGGTAACTTCGACGTTCGGCGACTAGGCGGCGAAGCCTCGCTGGCGCTGCATCCCAGCCGCACATTTTCTCTGCAGGGAACCTCCACCTGGGCCGCGGTGACCGTCCTGGTCCCCGGTCATTATCAGGTGCTGTACCGGCCGCGCGTCACGCATTCCGCGTCCGTGGGCTGGTCGCCCGGCGCGTGGGAACTCGATGTCCGCTGGCATTTCGTCGGCCGCCGTTTTCCCAATAGCGCCGGCCAGAACCCGCTCGCCGCGTATGCGGTGGCGGATGCCGGCGTCGAACGCCGCGTGGGCGCGCTGCTGCTCCGTGCCGAGCTCGACGATATCGCCAATCGCAGACCCGCATTCATCGCCGGATTCCCCACGCCCGGGCGCTCCGTCCGCGCCACCCTCACCATGGAATTGCCATGATCGTCCATCGCCTGATCCGATTCGTCGCGCCGATCACCTTCGCCATCGCGGTCAACGGCTGCGCTGACACCACGGCTCCCCTTCCTCCGGCAGAAGAGGTCGTGCTGATCGTGAACAGCACCGAAGCCACGCTCAGCATCATTCCGGTTGATGCGCCGAGCAGCGCGGTGAAGGTGCCACTTGGAGGGACCAGCCCGACGCCGGTCGGGGTGAGCGCGCGAGGCGAGGTGGCGCTGGTTCCGTTGGGCCTGGATAACTCGGTGGCCGTGGTGAATCTCAAGACGGCCACTGTCTCCCGAACTATCCAGTTGCCGGCGAACTCGGGAGCCACCGGTTCCGCCTTCGTGAACGATACGTTCGCGTACGTGGGCAATCCGAATCTCAACACGGTCACGCGGATCAACTATCTGACCGGAGATACCGCCACCGTCGCGGTCGGCGTCTTTCCGCAGGGACTGAGCTACACACGCGGCCGGCTCTTCGTCGTGAACGGCAATCTGGTGAACTTCGCTCCCGCCGGGGCGAGCTGGATCACTGTCATCGATCCGGTCACCAATCTCAAGTCGACCGGCATCGATTCGATCGCGCTCACCGGGTCCGGCAACGCGAGCTTCGCGGATGTCGGAAGCGATGGTCTGCTCTACGTGATGAACACGGGAGACTACACCTCGGGGCAGGGGCGGCTCTCGATCGTGGACCCCGTCGCGCGCACCGAGCTGGCGAGTTTCGCGGGCTTCGGCACCGGGCCGGGGAACGTGGCCGCCGATGCGACGTCGGACCATCTCTTCGTGAGCTCCTACACGGAGGGCGTGATGGAATTCGACATGCCGACCCGCACCGTCCTCAAGGGCGCCGGCGCCGGTATCGCGATTCCCCTCAATGCCGCCGTCGTGGTGGACAGCAAGGGCAGAGTCTACGCGCTGGACACCGGCCCCTGCGCCGGCGGCGTCGCGGGAACCCTGCACGTGCTCCGGCCCGATCTCACCCAGTCCTCGACCATCCCAACCGGAGAATGCCCGGTGGGTGGAGCGGTAACTCTGGTGCCGTGAGCGGTGAGCAGTAAGCGGTGAGCGGGAGGAGCCAAAACGGTCAGCGGTGAGGGGTGAGCAGTGAGCGGGAGCCGCACCCGAACTTTGCTCCCGCTCACCCCTGACCGCTCACCGCTCACCGCAACCACCTGCCATCTGCCACCCGCCACCCGCCACCTAGTACCTTTCCCCCATGCCCCTCGTTTCCACGCCCGCGATCGTGCTCTCTGCCATTCGCTATTCCGAGACCTCCAAGATCGTCCGACTCGCCACCCGGGATCATGGCGTGCAGAGCGTCATCGCCAAGGGCGCGCTACGGCCGAAGAGCAGGTTCGGCGCGGCGCTGCAGCTGCTGAGCGAGGGGGTCGCCCATTTCATTCTGTCTGAACGGAAGGATCTCCACACTCTCACCGCGTTCGACCTGGTCCATCTCCGCGTCGGTCTCGCATCCGATCTCGAGCGCTACTCCGCGGCCATGGTGCTCTCCGAGGTGATGATCCGGTTCGCATCCACCGAGGCGCATCCCGCGAGTTACGACCTGCTTCGCGAAGCGCTGGCACTCCTCGAGGCGGCACCGGCCGATATGATCGGCACCGTGGCACTCGGCACCATCTGGCGGCTTGTCGGCGAACTGGGGTTCACTCCGGCCCTCGACCAGTGCGTGCGGGACGGTGCACCGGTTTCGAGCGAGGGCGCGCTGCCATTCAGCCCCGACGAGGGAGGCGCGCTCTGCGAGCGCTGTGCGGTGGGCCGTGAAGGTACCCGGCTGCCGGCGGAATCACGGGCCGATCTCCTCGCCCTGATCGAGAACGAACGCGACCTCCCGCTGCTCGATGAACGCCACATCGCGGCCCACCGCAGATTGCTCACCCGCTACATCCGTTTTCACCTCGCCGAAGGCGCCGAGCTCCCGGCCCTGGAATTCTGGAACTCGCGTCCCTGGATCGCGGCATGATCATCGGGACGGCGGGCCACATCGATCACGGCAAATCCGCGCTGATCCAGGCGCTCACCGGCCGGGCGATGGATCGCCTCGCCGAAGAACGACGGCGGGGGATCACGATCGACCTGAATTTCGCGCCGCTCGACCTTGGAGATGGGCAGATCGCGGGAATCGTGGATGTGCCGGGGCATGAAGATTTTGTCCGGAACATGGTGGCCGGCGCCAGCGGCGTCGATCTCGTGCTGCTCGTGGTCGCGGCAGACGAAGGGATCATGCCGCAGACCAGGGAGCATCTCGCCATCGTCGAGCAACTCGGCGTCACGCGTGGCATACCGGTGATCACCAAGCGGGACCTCGTCGAGGAAGATTGGGCCGAGATGGTGGGACTCGAAGTGGCCGAGTGGCTGCAGCGATCGCCGATACAGTTTGGCGACCCGATCGCGGTCTCCGCGGTGCAGGGCCTTGGTATCGCGGAGTTGCGGACGCGCATCATCGCCGAGCTCACGAACATCGGCGCTCGGCCCGCCGCGGATCTCTTCCGCCTCCCTGCCGACCGGGTCTTTTCCGTGGCAGGAGTGGGAACCGTCGTGACCGGTACCATCGCCTCGGGCACGGTAGCGATCGGCGACGCGATCCGGATCATGCCCGCCGGCCGGGAGGGCCGCGTCCGCTCCATTGAAGTGCATGGCGTGAAAGTCGAGCGCAGCCAGGCGGGCACTCGCACCGCCGTCGGCCTCGCCGGCGTCGAACGCGGAGAAGTCGAACGGGGCGATGTGCTCGTCAATGCGAGCGAGGCGTGGAGCCAGGGCACCGCACTGGATGTCGAGCTCCGACTGTTGCCCGGAGCAACACGCGCGTTGAGCGCGCGGAGCAGAGTGCGCATCCACCTCGGAACGACCGAGGTGCTGGCCCGGGTGCACCCGCGTTCGCCGATCGCTCCCGGCGAGAGCGGACTCGCGCGACTCGCGCTCGAATCTCCACTCGCTGCCCGCGGCGGTGATCGTTTCGTCCTCCGGAGCTACAGCCC
>JBDUEA010000082.1:0-13675 GCA_040002695.1 Gemmatimonadota bacterium
CCGCTCACCGCTTACCGAATAGATTCTTCCGCCATGCCCAACTCCTCTCTCGACCTCGACCACGGCACCATGCAGCGCATGGGTCGGCGCGTGGCGGACCTCGTCGCCCATCATCTGGCCACGCTGCGCGACCAGCCGACCCAGCAGTTCCTGACCCGGGAGGCAACGCTCCGCCACGCGACGGCGCCTTCGCCCACTGCCGGTACCAGCTTCGAAGAGTTGATCGGCACGCTCGAGACGGAAATCCTGCCGTACCACACCCGCGAGCCGCATCCGGGGTTCGTCGCCTATGTCCAGAGCTGCTCGAGTTTTCCGGGGATCATGGGCGACTGGATCGCGAGCGGCTTCAATTTCTTCGCGGGCTTCTGGGCCGTCGCTCCCGGACCGACCGCCCTGGAGGTCGCGGTCATCGACTGGTTCCGCACCTGGCTCGGCATGCCAGCCGGAACCGGCGGTCTCCTCACCACGGGCGGCTCCGCCGCCACCTTCACCGCGGTCGTGGCGGCGCGTCACGCGGTTGTGGGCGACGATCCCGCGCGCATTCTTCGGTGTGTGCTCTACTGCTCCGCGCAGGCGCACAGCTCCGTGGTCCGCGCGGCCTGGATGGCCGGGCTGCCTCGGGATCACGTCCGCGAGATACCGATCGACGATGCGTTCCGTATCCGGCCCGATGTCCTGGCGGAAATGCTCAACCAGGACCGGGCGCGCGGGCTCCTGCCGATGATGGTCGTCGCGAGCGCAGGCACGACCAACACCGGCGCCGTGGATCCGTTGCATGCCATCGCGGATCTATGCGCCGAGGAGCAGGTGTGGCTGCACGTGGATGGAGCGTATGGCGGGTTTGCGGTATTGACACCGTCGGGCAAAGCGGCGCTCGCAGGCATCGAGCGGGCCGACAGCGTCACGCTCGATCCGCACAAGTGGCTGTACGTGCCGTTCGAGTGTGGATGTCTTCTCGCGCGGAATCCCGCGCGCCTCAGCGCGGCTTTTCGGATCGTGCCCGACTACCTCAAAGATGTCGAGCAGTCGGAGGCGGTACCGGGCGAGACGAATTTTTCGGACTATGGCGAGCAGCTGACGCGCTACGCGCGCGCCATCAAGGTGTGGCTGGCCGTGAGCTACTACGGTACCGATGCTATCGGGGAGGCGATTGCCGGTGGGATCCGGCGCGCCGAAGAGGCGGAAGAGCTGGTTCGGGCAAGCGGCGGGCTCGAAGTGTTGTCGCCCGCCAGCCTGGGGATATTCTGTTTCCGCGCCCATCCCCGGGGCCTGGATGATCCCGAGAGGCTGGATGCGCTCAATGAACGGATCAATCAGCGGGTCAACGCCAACGCGCGGTACTTCATTTCATCGACGAGAATCAAAGGCGTCTTCTCGCTCCGGATTTGCACGCCCGGCTTCCGCACGACCGCTGAGGACATCCGTCGGTTGATCGGGGAGATAGTAGAGGCGGCGGGGGAGTAGGTCGCAGGTGGCAGGTGGTGGGTCTCTAGCCCGCAAGCCCCCGGCTCCCGCTCAGCGCTCACTCCTTACCGCTCACCTCACTATCATCTCCCACCGTTATCGACCCGTTCATCCCCTCGATGCTGACCCGGTCTCCCAGCATTGAATGATGCAGGCGGGATTTTCGAATCGTCCCCTTCTGTCCCACGATGGTGTGGGCGAGCGTGCTGTCGCTCACCGTCGTTCCCGCCTCGAGCGTCACGTTGGGACCGATGGTGCTGCGCTCGATTGTGACGCCGTCCTGGATGAGGACCGGGTCATTGATGGTGACGCCCGGAAACTCCCGGCGACGCGCCGAACCCTTCTGCAGCAAAATCTCGTTGGTCTCGAGCAGCGTGTCGAGCTTGCCGCAGTCGTACCAGCCTCCGACTTCCGCGGCGAGAATCTTATTGCCATGCTCGATCATGTACTGGAAGGCATCCGTGAGGTAAAACTCGCCCTTGTTCGCGGGGCTCTTGAGCGTGTGATCGATCCCCGCCCAAAGACTGTCCACCGCGCGGATATAGTAGAGCCCGATGTTCGCCAGTTTCGAGATCGGCGTCGACGGCTTCTCGATGATCCGGGTCATGAACCCGTCCTTGTCCGTAACCACGACTCCGAAGCGCTGGTAATCCTCGACCTCCTTCGCCCAGATGATGCCGTCCGCATCGGTCCGGTTGATCAGCGTCAGGTCCGCCTCGAAAACGGTATCGACGAAGATGATGAGCACGGGACCATTCACGTACGGGCGGGCGAGATTGATCGCGCCAGCCGTGCCATCCTGGACCTTCTGCTCGATGAAACGGCAGGGAATCGTGTACCGTCCCCGCGCGTAGCTCTCGATCTGGTCCTTGAGGTGACCGGTGATGAAAATCAGCTCCGTCACGTCGAGTCCGGCGAGCCGGTCCATCACCCACTCCATCACCGGGCGTCCCGCGACCTTGAGCAGCGGTTTGGGGACCAGGTGCGTGTGAGGGCGAAGTCGAGTTCCCTTCCCCGCGAGCGGAATGATCACCTGCATCGGGTCAGCTCCTTCCGTATCGGTCTTGAAGCCGGACGAGGTCGTCCAGCTCGGAGGTCGAGGCTTCCAGAACGTCGGTATCTGTTACCGCTTCGATCTGGTGCACGAGCGTCGGTGGAATGTGGACCGACTCGCCCGCTTTGAACGGCCGGCTCACGAGCTCGGTTCCCGGCTGCGTCCGGAGAATCAGCTCGCCCGAGAGCACGTGCATCGTCTCGTCTTTCCGGTTGTGGTACTGCAGGCTGAGCACGTGCCCCGCCTTTACATGCAGGATCTTGCCGACGTAGCGGTCCGTGCGGGCCCACACCAGCTCGTATCCCCACGGCTTCTCGACCCGATAAGGCACGTCCGGCATCAGGCCTCCAGTGGAGTAAGAATGAACGACGAAGGATGGGTGATGCAGGCGCGCACACAGATCCCGCAGCCGACACACCCTTCCGCCTTGAGCACCGGGTGGCCCCCCTCGTCCATGGAGAGTGCCCGTTCTCCCACCGGGCATGCCCGCGCACACACGCCGCACGCGCTCCCGTGGAAAGTCACACACCGCTCGGGAATCAGCTCCAGCGCCGCAAGACGATACCCAACCCAGCCGTCGGGCGGCAGGGTCAGCGCCTCCGTTGGACAAGCCTGAGCGCAGGGCATGTCCGGGCACACGGTGCATCCCTGCAGATCAGCATCGATGTACGGCGTTCCTGCTGCGAGCCCCGCATCGGCCCCGGCTTTCCGGATCGCCCGCGGCGGACACACATCCAGGCACGCGCCACACCTCGTGCACGAAGCGAGAAACGCAACTTCGGCCAGCGCGCCTGGCGGCCGCACGAACCGCCGCACGATGACGCGCTCCTCCGTCCGCTCCATCATCTTCTCGACCCACTTGCCGAGGGTCGAGCGAAGCAGGTCCCTCCGGTTGGAGCCGTCCGGCCAGTTCACCACGCCGGCTCGAAGCTGAACGTCCAGCGGAATCCGAAGGACTTCGTTCCCGGATGTGTATCCTGCGCGAACGCAGGACGGCTCACGTAGAGCGGCAGGTCGAAACGAGTCATGAAGCGGGTGTCCCCTATGCGATGCGCGATGCGCAGCCCGACGCCCGCATCGCCCACGAACTCGACGGGGCCACCGGCTACCGTCGGCGTATGGTCCCCGATGGCACGCGCGAGGTCCCCAAAGGCCGCGATGCCGACCCGGCTGAACAGGTGCGACTTGGGCCGAGTGACGACGGTCCGTTCCACTTCACCCGAGAGCGCAACCGCTGCCGGCGCCGAAAACCTTGGGTCGATTCCCCGGACGCCCGCGCCACCAGGCGCGTCGTAATAAAAATCCTGCCCCGCCAGGATCGATCCGCGGGAACGCAGGAACGGATTCGAGTAGCGCTGGTACGGATCAGCGCCTGCGAGATAAATCTGCCGCTGCTTCGCCGCCGCATGCGTTCCGGACGCAACGCCCGCATAGAAGCGGAGCGCGGTGCTCACCTTTTTCCCAAATCCGCGCCGGGCCGTCGCCGTCATATCGCCGCGAAAATAAAATGGATCGAGGTTCGCATTCCCGGTGCTCGCCGCCAGCCCCGCGCGATTGTACACCAGCCCGCCACCGGCCGTCATGCCATACGCGAGCTGCCACTTGCCCCACTGCGTCGCGATGCCGTTGTCGAGCATCAATTCGACGGTACCCACGTCATCATAGTATCCCCGATCCAAATACCGGAAATCATCCGCCGCGATCCACTGCAGCGTGGCTCCCTGATGCCGCGTCGCACCGAAATCGAGGTGATCGCGACGCGTGCGCTCGACGTTCGCCCGGAGTCCGTATCGTCCTTCCATTCGAAACGCGTCGAAGGTCTCGGACAGATTCGGCGCGCGGAGAAACACCGGGTTTCTGGCCCGAAGAAAGACATCCAGGTCCTGCACTCCGTTGTCCACCCCCGCACCCGTACTCCGCGTCACCAGCGCCACGTTCTGCTCGAAGCGCCCGAGATAGTCGTCCTTGCTGCGGATGCCGAGGGTGAGTCCCCCCGCGTCATTGTACCAGGCAGCCGGAGAATATCCCGACGTGAGGCGATCGCGATGGGTGCGCGTGCTGAAATAATCGTTGAGATACACGTCCGTACCCGGAGGACCGAACAGCGTCGCAAGCCGGGGCCCGCCCAGCCACTTGCGGTTGTTCAGCATGTTCCAGTCGTGCGTCCTCGTGTCGGGATCGACCCGCACTTCATTCGGCCTGGTCCGCGTCGAAATAGTCACCCACTCATGCTCGGCCAGTCCGTCGGTGCGCGCCACGGCGGTATCTCCCTGCGCGATGATGGCGACGTCCACCGGAATCCGTCCCGGAGCCTTCCTCACCACCTCGACCCGAGTGACGTATCCTCCCGCTTCCGGCTTCACCTTCGTCCTGCCGACCGCGTAGTCGTACAGATCCGTAGTGTGCAGCCACTGCGCGAAGAAGGTCGAGAGATCCTGCTTGGAGACTTCCTCCGCCACCTTCCGGAACGCCTCCTCGTTCACATGCTTGAATTTCCAGCGGGCGTAATACGTCTGGAGAATCCGGTGCATCGTCTCGTCGCCCACGATGTGCCGGAGCTGGTGATAGAAGAGCTCGCCCCGCACGTAGATCGCGAGGTTGTAGCTGGTGAAGTCCCGGTACTTGTCGCTAACGAGGCTCGTCGGCTCCGACATGTCATCGAGATCGAGGCCGAGGATGAACTGTTCGGTTCCCGGATAGGCATCACGGCCGGTCTGCTCCCAGAACCAGGAAGTCT
Organism: Gemmatimonadota bacterium; assembly: GCA_040002695.1. Lineage (GTDB taxonomy): Bacteria > Gemmatimonadota > Gemmatimonadetes > Gemmatimonadales > GWC2-71-9 > JBDUEA01. The sequence continues at coordinate 5,256 of JBDUEA010000082.1, forward strand.
GGAAACTGGTGAATCCTTCGTCGAGGTAGCCTTCCCGCCACTCATTGTTCGCGAGCAGGCCCATCACGTAGTTGTGGCCGAGCTCATGGACGATCAGCCCCTGGTCCGCGGAACCGTCGTGGATCATCATCGGAAACTCGGTCCCGCCCCCTTCGATGCGGTGCACGTTGGTGAGCTGCGGCCAGCCGAATGGTCCGAACGTCTGATCGAGCCAGCCCAGCGCGATCTTGGTACGGTCGACCGCGACTCCTCCGCCCCAGGTCTTTTCATCGCCCGGCTGATAGAGCACGTGCACCGCGACATTCTGGAAATGTCCGCCCTCGTAGCGATAGTCTGGGTTGAGCGACATTGCGAAGTGATGGACGTTGTCGGCGTACCACGTCACGATCTTGCGCCCAGGAGAGGCCGGCATCGGACAGAGATCGCCCATTGGCGATCCTACGGTTCCGGCCGAGTCATGAACCCCGCTCTGAAGACTCTGACTTGCGCGGCGACGCAGGATCTCCGCCGGATCACCGTAATAATTGCGCTGATAGTCGACCGGCTCCGCTGGACTCCGATTGGCGCCCATCCAGCCGGGGTCTCCGCAGATCGGCACGCCGGTCGCACCCATCACCTCGTCCGAAGGCACGTCGAGTTGAACCAGGAAGTTGCCGAACTCGCCGTAGAATTCGCCGGCCGGATAGAGCGGATGCTCCTCCCAGCCGTATCGGTCATAGACGACGACGCGCGGATACCACTGCGCGAAGTCGAATCGCCGGCCCTTCCTGCCCTGTCGCCGCGGCGTGGTCGAGGGCCGCGCATCCCATTTCATGTCGACCGTCATCGAATCGCCGGGCGCGAGCGGATGCGGCAGCGCGAAGCGCACGATCGTGCTGTCCGGCGCGAGTGGATACGTCGCCGCGACCGCCGTCCCCATGATCGTCACGTCCTGGACGTGATTGAAACCGAAATCCGGTTCCTTGAGATCATTGAAGCGGCGTCTTCCCTCGACCGAATCGGCGTCGGACCAACGGCTGCCCGGCCGGAATGCATTGAGATAGAGGTGCAGCGAGAACGCGGTGAGGGTGTCCGGCGAGTTGTTCTGGTAGACCACCCGTTCGGTGCCGGCGAGGACACCCGCTCCCTCATCGAGCCGCGCGCCGATGGTGTACTGGACGTGCTGCTGCCAGTAGGGAGCGGATGATTGGGTGACAGGCTGCTGCGAGACCAGCGCCGCAAGGGCAAGAAGAGCGTGCATGGCTTCGGGGGCTGATGTTTCGAACCGCAGGGGAACGCAGGCCGGGAATGATACATGACCCGCGCCGATTGGGCAGCTTGGCCGCAGACAACAGTACAAAAAAGGCCCACCCGAAGGCAGGCCTCTCAACCCGTCACATTCACCTTTCATCTTTTCAACTTTCAACTTTCAACTTTCATCTTTTCACCTTGCCACCTTCCCCCAACCGCCCACCCCTCTCACCCCAGCAGTGCCCGCCGCAGCAGCGTCATCCTCCGCCGTACCGAGCCGTCGAACACACGATCGTCTACCCGCGCGATCATTCCGCCCAGGATGGCCGGATCGGTCTCGAACAGCGGCACCACCTGCTTGCCGATCATCTTCGACAACTCATCGGCGATCCGCTGCTGCAACGCAGGATCCGCTGGCCGGGCGAGTGTCACACCCGCCCGCACCCGGTTGAGCTTGAGATCGACCAGCGCGAGATATTCCGAAGCGATCTGCCGGAAGAGGCTCTGCCGGCCGCGCTTGATCACCGCCTGCAGAAAGCGTCCGAACTCGTCCGGCACGCCCAGGCCGCCCAGCGCCTTCCCGACGATCGTCGCCTTCTGCGTCTTGGTAACTCGCGGCGAGAGCAGCACCGCGTGCACTCGTGGCGAAGTCTCGAAGGCGCCCGCGACCGCGTCCATCAGCTCCGCATACCGGTCGGTCTGCCCCGACTTCTCCGCGATCGAAAACAGCGCCTCGGCGTAGTTCCGCGCGATCGTGACCGTGCTCACCGCGTGGCTCCCAGCGACGCGAGGTAGGTCGTGACGATCTTCCGGTCGGCGTCCGAATCGATACGCTCGGAGAGAAGCTTGGAGGCCGCACCCAATGCCAGGTCCACCGCTTCACGACGCAAATCCGCGATCGCCTTCTCCCGCTCCGCGACGATCTCGCGCCGCGCACGGGCCAGCAACTCTTCCTGCTCGTGCCGCGTCCGCTCCATCGCCTGCGACCGCTCCTGCTCCGCGAGCGACTTGCTCTCGGCGATCAGCCCTTGCGCCTCCGACCGCGCCTGCGCGACCAGCTTTCGATGCTCTTCCAGCATCACCGCCGACTCCTGCCGGTTACGCTCGGCGTCGGCCAGCATCTGTTCGAGCGCCTTCTCGCGCGCTTCCACCGCGCCGAGGAGCTGCGGCCACGCCGTCTTCCAGAGCACGAAGAGCAGCAGGAGGAACACGACGATCGTCCAGATCATCAGACCCGGTTCAACCGTCAGAGGCCCCGCCGCCTCTTCCGCGAACGCCGGCGTAACTACGGTGAGCAGCGCAAGCGCCGCGAGCGACATCGACTTGCTCATGCCTGCCTCAATGCGAAAGAGAGCGCGGGGACGTCGCCTTCGACGCCCCCGCTGTTCACTTCACCACGAGATCTTGCCCTGGATCAGGAACGCGATGACCGCCACGAACAGCGCAACGCCTTCGATCAGCGCGGCCGAGATGATCATGGCCGTCTGAATGCGAGCCGTGTTCTCTGGCTGGCGGGCCATGCCTTCAGTGGCCGAGCCGCCGATCCGACCGATGCCGATACCGGCGCCGAGCACCGCGAGACCGCCGGCGAGGCCGGCGCCGATGAGACCGTAGCCCTTACCGGCCGCGGCCGACACGGCAGCATCCTGCAGCAGTGCGAGCATGTGCAACATTTGTCACTCCAGTGAGTGGACGGGAGATTTACTGACGATTGGCGCTCTCCGTGCGGCAGCCGGCTCTCCACGGACCGGCGCCGCTCCAGCGACCCGCCAATGTCTCTGCCTCGAAGGCCAGAGACAGCGGGCATCGTCCGCCATTCGGCGGACTACTGTTCCTCACGGGCCTGAGCGCCGGCCCCGAGGAAGGTCAGTCGCAGTCAATGCGACGCTTAACACAATTCAGGTGCCACCGAAACAGCGGAGTTCTCACCGCGTACCCACCGCCCGCCCTGTCCGCCTCGTCCGCCCCGCCCGCCTAGTGCTCCGCCCGCATCAACCCGATAAACACGCTCGCGAGCAGCGTGAACACGAACGCCTGCAGGAACGCCACGAAGAGCTCGAGCAGCATGATGCCCGTCGCGAGCAGCGAGGCTCCGACGCCGACCGCGTAGCTTCGAAAGATGAAGGTCAGGCCGATCAGGGCGAGCACGAGCACGTGTCCGGCCGTCATGTTCGCGAACAGCCGCACCGCGAGAGCGAAGGGCTTTGCGAGCTTCCCGATGATTTCGATCGGCGTCATGATGACGAGCAGCACGACCTTGAGCGCCGCGCCACCGACTCCCCCCGGCAGACCGGGCGGGATATAGAAGATCGTCTTGAGGTAGCCGGCGGCGCCGAGCGTCACCATGCCGGAGACTTCGATGACGATGAAGGTGATCAGCGCGAGTGCCGCCGTCACCGCGATGTTGCCCGTCGCGGTCGCTCCGTACGGAATCAGGCCAAACAGGTTCATCACGAGGATGAAGAAGAACAGCGTCAGCAGGAAGGGCGAATAACCTTCACCATGATGACCCACGTTCGGCAGGATGACTTCCTGGCGGATATACAACGCCATCGCTTCCATTACGCCGCCGAATCCCTTGGGCGGCTGCCCCTTCGCCTGCGCGCGCGCGACCGAGCTGCTGCTCACGATGAAGACGATCGCGACGATGAGGGCGGACAGAACCATGAAGACGACGTGCTTCGTCGGCGAGAAATCGATAGCGAGGCCGCCGATCTGCACCGGAGTCCACCGCGGAAGGTGGATGGTGGTGAACGGCTCGAGATCGATCTCGTGCGAATTCCCAATGTGATGGATGATGTCGATCTGGTTGCTGGCGGCGGCCTGTGCCGGCTCCGCTTCCTGCGCCGCGAGATTACCACCCGCGAGCGTGAGCAGCGCGGCGCCGATCCAGAGTCCCCGACCGAGAAAGCGATTCATCACACCATACCCTGCGGTTGATGTCTCATGGATGCGACGCTCTCGACTGCCAGGAGCGCCACCATTGTGCCTGCCAGGGAAATCAGCGCGGGCGAAACCGCCAGCCCGAACGCGGGAACGACGATCAGCCCGAACAGCGCGAGGGCCGTAAAGCGGGAGAGCATGCCGATCCCCCATACCGCGAGGAGCTGTGGAGATCCGATCCGGTGCACCAGCCAGAGTCCGAGTGGCAGCTGCAGCGCAAAGGCACTCGAGACACCGAAGATGACGCTGCGCCGGTCAAGCGAATTGGTGGCAAGCACCGTTGCCGTCGCCGCGGCCGCCACAACCGCCGCTCCCACCCAATAGATCCGGCCGGCGCTCACTTGGACTCGTCGTCCTTCTTCGAAAGCTGCCGAATGAGGGAATACATGGTCCCTCCGAACCCGACGAACGCGCCAGCGATGGTGAAGATCCCTGCCGTTCCGAGGCGGCGATCCAGCCACTGACCCGCGAACACGAACACGACGATGCTGGCGGCGAGCTGGACTCCAAGCCCCGCATAACGCATCGGGCCGGGCGAATCGGCCGGGGGTTTTCCCTCTATCACGGCGCCAAAGGTACCCGCTTGTGAAATATTTCGCAAGCAAAACTTCAGACCTCTTGACCCTGTTCCAGCCCCATGTCCCACGTTCCATTTCGCGCATTCGACTGGCGCTGCTCCGCCCGGACGGGGTAATCTCCCATCAGACGCAAGTTGGCCCCACGTGACCCCTTGGGCCGCAACCAATGCACGGCAGGCTCCGTATCACCCCTATCTCTTCGCTAGAGTTGCCATGACCGTTACCCAGGCCGCCCCCCACGACGATGTCCAGCAGCTCGAGCGCCTCGCCCAGGCCGTCCGCGACCTCCGGAAACAGGTGGCGCAGCGCATCGTCGGCCAGGATGACGTGGTCGAAGGGGTCCTCACCGCAATCCTCGGCGGCGGTCACGCGCTCCTGATCGGCGTTCCCGGGCTGGCCAAGACGCTGCTCGTGCAGACCGTCTCGGAAGCGCTGAACCTCTCCTTCAGCCGCATCCAGTTCACCCCGGACCTCATGCCGAGTGACATCACCGGGACCGAGATCATCGAGGAGGATCTCACGACCGGCCGCAGGGCCTTTCGCTTCGTGAAGGGACCGGTCTTCGCGAACGTGGTGCTGGCCGACGAGATCAATCGGACACCTCCCAAGACCCAGGCCGCACTGCTCCAGGCCATGCAGGAACACCAGGTCACCGCCGGCGGGACCACCTACGATCTTCCCGAGCCCTTTTTCGTCCTCGCCACTCAGAATCCGATCGAGCAGGAAGGGACCTATCCGCTGCCCGAGGCCCAGCTCGACCGCTTCATGCTCGAGCTTCGGGTGAACTATCCCAGCCGCTCCGAGGAAGAGGCGATCGTGGAGCAGACCACCGGCGGGCGCAAGGTCGTGATGTCTCCGGTGCTCGACGCCACGACGATGCGTGCCCTGCAGGATCTCGTGCGCCGAATTCCCGTCTCCAAGGGACTGATCCGCGCCGCCGTGTTGCTGACCAGAATGACCCGTCCGGCGGATGCCGAAGCACCGCCGTTCATTCGCGAGTTTGTGGACTGGGGCGCCGGACCGCGTGCCTCGCAATACCTCGTACTTGGCGCCAAAGCGCGCGCCGCGATGGCGGGCCGGCCGATGGCGGATCTCGATGATGTACGGAGCGTGGCGCTCTCCGTGCTCCGGCATCGCGTCGTCACCAACTTTGCGGCCGAGGCGGGAGACAGAAAGAGCGAAGATCTCGTCCGCGAGCTTATGACGTCAAAGCGCTGGACTGAGGCCTGACTACCGAAGCCGGTTGGTCCAATGAGTCGAAAAATGAAAAGGCCCGCGCGAAGTTCACGCGGGCCTTTTCGTTTTCGAAATTCGAGCAGCTACGAGCGTGTAACCGTGAACTGGCCACATGCCGTATAGGTGATCGTCACCGTCGATGTCTCACCATTCCGCGTGACCACCGCCGTCATGATGCCCGCATCGAACCTCGGCGCGTCCGTGCAGTTCGCGTCGTAGTGAAGCTGCGGGTTCGTGGTCACCGCCAGCGACCAGCTGTTTCCGCCGTGCGTCCACGTCGAATTCCCCGTGATGTTCCAGGTGCCGCTCGGCAGCGGCGTATCCGCCGCGATGGAGCCGGCCACGTCCGCGGTGAACGCGGATGACCAGGTCCGCAGATGGGTCGCGGTCGAGGCGTCGTTGTAGGTGTAGTCGGTGCGGAACGCGGTTTCGCTGTGCTGCAGCACCGATGAATCGCGGGTCACGTCCCGGATGCCGTTACGAATGGCGGCGAAGCGGTGACCGGAAATGGTGCGGGTCCGGGTGCGGCCGAAATCGGTGAACACCTTCTTCACCTGGTGTCCGGCGACCGAAGGTGCGGGATCGATGAAATCGATGGTACCACTGAGCGAATCGGTGAAGAATGGCCGGCTGATCACGCAGGTGCTGAAATCGTAACGGACCGAGTCGGGCACCGCGTCGCCGTCGGTATCCACCGGCGAAGCCGGGGTCCGCGTGGCGCACGCGAGCGGCGGGGCGTGATTCGCGGTGAAACCGCCGATGGAGGCAATCGATACGTCGATTCCATTTGATCCAGTGCTGGCCGCGGCATCGATTTCGGCGTCCGCGTCCGCAGCGACCAGTTCACCTACCGCGTCGGACTGGGACTGTGTGAGAGAGGGTGCACCTGGCCCTGTATTGTTCGCGCTGCTGCAAGCCGCGAGGCCGAATGCGAAGAAGGCGGACACAACGGCATATCGCTGCATCGGGCGCATGGTGCTGCTCCTTGATTGGGGTCGGTTGAATACGGCAGGCACAAGGACGCCGCGACCACGAAGTTGTTAGGACGCCCCTCCTGATGAGTTGTGCCGCGTGACCTGGATCACCCCGGAAGGAGGGCGGCTCCGAGCAGAAGAGGCCCGCTCCACCAGGAGCGGGCCTCCCTGTACGGCCATTCGACCCCCCTCGCGAGGCCTGCGCTAGAAACCAGGTGAGACCGTATGCCCACCCGGCAACAGATCGAGCGCTGGCGCACTGATGTTGGCGACCTCGTCGCCGACCGCACCCGCCGCTTCGAAGACACCACCGAGAGCCTGCTGGATGGGGGCGTCCGTGATCGGCTGGCCCTTGTAGTCTTTGAGCACCGGCGAAGCGAAGGTTCCCGTCAGCGTCGCGTAGGTTTCCCCGCCCACTTTCATGACGATGTCGAGCGTCAGGGTCGTGACCTGCTGCACCGTGGCCGCGTCGACCGTGCCGCCCGCGGACACGCTCTGGCCAGATCCCTGGAAGGTGAACAGGAATGCGATCGTCGCGGTCTGCTGCGGGGCATTGATGGTGACGGTCTCATGTATCGTGGCGCTTGCATCCGCGACCGCATCGCCGTCCGAGTCCAGACTGAACTTCGAAATATCCACCGTCACCGAGGTAGCGCTGGCGGTGATCGCCGCATGGAAGTCGAGTCGCGCCGTGCCGTCCGTGACGTAGCCGATGGACGTCGCGGTGAACGACTGGGCCGCGACGTTGACGGTCGCGGCCACGTCATAGTCGACGTACGTCGTCCCGCCTTCATAGAGCTTGATGTTGAGGCCGGCGGCGGTGAGTCCGGCCGGATTCAGATCGGTGAGGTCGAGTCGGGCGATCTCGGTGAGATTCGCCTCGTCCGGCGCGTTGGTGTTGGGGTCGATCGGATAAACGATGAACCGGACCCCGCCCGCGGGCCCTCCCAGCGTTCCGAGATTCGCGTAGGCGTGCGCGGTGGCATCCCACTCGTACGTCGCCCCCAGGTAGGGAGCCGGAATGATGGCCGCGTTCGCGCCGACTCGGGGCGCCGACAGAACCGACGGCACGAGGTGGGCGAGCTGCTTCGCGTACTGCGTGCGAGCCAGATAGTACGACTGACCATGCGCAGCGCCGGGGTTCCGGGGCGCGGACGCGACCAGCAGCGCGCGCATCCGGTCGAGCGCGGGCGGCGAAGGCAGGGCGCCGAAATTGATGGCGGAGGTCAGCGCGCCGAAACTGGAGAGCGGCCCCACCTGCTGAAACGGCGCCGAGAGGGTACCGACCTCCTGCGCGACGGTTCCGGGACTGTTGAGCACCGGCGGAGTACTGGGTCCGCTGCTGTCTCCACATGCGGTCATGGCAACCAACAGACACACTCCTGCGAGCGGCTGGCCTAGGCGGCGCCACGGATGCATGCTCTCCTCCTCGCTGAATTTTTTCCGGATCTGGAGCCAA
>JBDUEA010000083.1:0-13379 GCA_040002695.1 Gemmatimonadota bacterium
CTGATGAAGCTTCCGGTCATCTACATCGGGACGCACGACTCGATCGGGCTCGGAGAAGATGGTCCGACTCACCAGCCGATCGAGCAACTCGCCATGCTGCGCTCCACGCCAAATGTCCGGGTCATCCGGCCCGCGGATGCCACCGAGACGGTCGAGGCCTGGCGCGCGGCGGTCGAGCGCACCGATGGTCCGACCGTGCTGGCGCTCTCCCGACAGAAGCTGCCCGTGCTCGACCGTTCTCGGCTTGCACCCGCGAGCGGTACCCGGCGCGGTGCCTATACACTCTACGAGCACCTCGGCGGTTCGGCGCTTCCGTCCGGGATCATCCTCGCGACCGGCTCCGAGGTGCACCTCGCGCTCGCGGCGGCGCAGCGCCTGACCGAGATGGGCGTCGCCATTCGCGTCGTCTCGATGCCGTCATGGGAGCTCTTCGAAGCGCAATCCGCGGAGTATCGGGAGTCGGTGCTGCCGCGTGCGGTGCGCGCGCGGGTGAGCGTCGAGGCCGCCGCAACTTTCGGCTGGAGCCGATACACGGGGGACGGGGGCGCGAACATCGGCATCGATCACTTTGGTGCGTCGGCTCCCGCGGAGCAGCTCTACACCGAATTCGGGTTGACGATCGACGCCGTGGTGGAGAAGATGAAAAGCACCATTGGTGCCGGAGACCGTTAGCCGTCAGCCCTTTGCCATCGTCGCTTGGCCGGTCCAACGAACTCGTCACGCGCCAGAGGCCCAGGCCTCTGGTTCTCCCGGAGTTTCGCATGCCCATGAATCCGCTGGTTCAACTCGGTCAGCTCGGCCAGAGCCCCTGGTATGATTTCATCACCCGGGACCTCGTGGCATCGGGCGAGCTCAAGCGGCTGATCGCGGAGCGCGGACTGCGCGGCATGACGTCGAACCCGACCATCTTCGAGAAGGCAATCGCCGGCAGCGATCTGTATGATGCAGACATCCGGCGACTGAGTGCCGAGGGGCGGAATCCGGCGGAGATCTTCGAATCATTGGCGGTCGCCGATGTCGAGGCCGCCTGTGATGTCTTCCGTCCGCTCTACGACGCGACCGGCGGCACCGACGGACTGGTCTCACTCGAGGTCTCGCCGACTCTCGCGACTGACACGTCGGGAACGGTGGCCGAGGCGGAGCGGCTCTGGCGCACGGTCGCGCGGCCGAACGTGATGATCAAGATTCCGGGGACGATCGCCGGCCTCCCGGCAATCAGCCGGTGCATCACGAACGGCATCAACGTGAACGTGACGCTGCTCTTTTCGGTCGAGCGCCATGCGGAAGTGATGACGGCGTATATCGAGGGACTGGAACGGCGGATCACCCGCGGGCAGGCGGTAGATCACGTGGCCTCGGTAGCGAGTTTCTTCGTGAGCCGGGTGGACACGCGCATCGACCCGATGCTCGACCAGATGGGCGCGGAAGCCCAGGGGCTCAGGAGCACGGCCGCGATCGCGAATGCCTGCGCCGCCTATGCCGCGTTCGAAGCCGTGTTCTCCGGCGTGCGCTGGGAACGGCTCGTCCGGCACGGGGCGCGGGTCCAGCGGCCGCTCTGGGCATCGACCAGCACCAAGGACCCCAGACTGCCCGATGTCTATTATGTCGAGGCGCTGATCGGGGCCGATACCGTCAACACACTGCCGCCGGATACTTTCAAGGCGTATTTCGATCACGGCAATCCGGAGCTTCGCATCCAGCAGGGCGTGGCGGTGGCATCGGGACGGCTCGCGGCGCTGGCGCGAGCGGGAATCGACCTCGGGGCGGTGGCCCGGGATCTCGAGGCCGATGGCGTTGCCAAGTTCGCTGCGTCGTATGAATCACTGCTTGCAGGGATCGAAGCCAAGGCGGAGGCGCTGGCGGTAGGGAGCTAAGCGGGCGAGCGGGAGGGGCGTGTGTCGGCGATCGCAGTCTATGCGTCAAGATCAAATCCGCAGAGGAACGCGGTCGCACGCTCAGTGCCCGCATTCCGAGTGAGCAGCGTTCACTCGAGCGGCAGGGCTCATCCAGGACGTTGATCGATCCGCGCGCACGGCGGCCAACGCCCTTTTTCCATTCTCAAGACCCCCGACTTCATGCTTCGCTTCCTCCGCGGGATCTCGCTGACCGGGTGGATTCTCGTCTCCCTCGTCGTCGGCACCATCATCGGATATCTCGACCACTCCGTCTGGCTCGACACCGACCTGAGCGTAGCACTCAAGCCGCTGTCGGACATCTTTCTGCGCATGATCAAGTCGATCGTGGTGCCACTGATCTTCGGCAGCCTGGTGGTGGGCATCGCGGGACATGGCGATGACTTGAAGAAGGTGGGACGGCTCGCGCTCAAGTCCCTCATCTATTTCGAGGTGATCACCACACTGGCGCTGTTCATCGGGCTCGGCGCGGTCAACCTCACGAAGCCGGGCGTCGGCGTCTCCCTGACCGCCGCCGTGGACACGACGCAGGTGCAGCAGCTCGCCAGCAACAAGCCGACGCTGGCCGGGGTGCTCGAGCACACGGTGCCGTCGAGTTTCTTCGATGCCGCGGCTAAGAATGAAGTGCTGCAGGTCGTCTTCTTCTCGATCATCTTCGCCGCGGCGCTGACGCGGGTGCAGGGCAAATCGAAGGAGACGATGCTCGCCTTCGCGGGCGGACTCTCGGACGTGATGTTCAAGTTCACCGCGATCGTGATGCTGTTCGCTCCGATCGGCATCGGCGCCGCCGTCGCGGTGACGGTCGGCCATAGCGGGCTCGGCGTTCTCGGGAATCTCGCCAAGCTCGTGGCCACGCTCTACGGCGCGCTGATCGTGTTCCTGTTGTTCGCGCTGCTGCCGGTCGCGCTGCTGGTGCGCGTCCCGCTCGCCAAGTTCTGGCGCTATGTGAAGGAGCCGTGGCTCATTGCGTTCACCACGGCCTCATCCGAGGCGGCGCTGCCGCTGGCCATGGAAAATCTCGAGAAGCTCGGCGTGCCGCGGCGCATCGTGGCGTTCGTCCTGCCGACCGGCTACTCGTTCAATCTCGACGGATCGACGCTCTATCTGGCCGTGGCCTCAGTCTTCGTGGCCCAGGCCGCGGGCGTCTCGATGACCTTCGGTAACCAGCTTCTCATGATGCTCACGCTGATGCTGACGAGCAAAGGCGTCGCAGCCGTGCCGCGCGCCTCGCTGGTCATCCTCTCGAGTACGCTGGTAACGTTCGGCCTGCCGCTCGAGGGCGTCGCGGTGATCTTCGGAGTCGATGCCTTCATGGATATGGCGCGCACCTCCGTCAACCTGCTCGGCAACTGTCTCGCCTCAGTCGTCATGGCGCGGTGGGAAGGGGAGTTCGAGCGCATCGCGGAGTAAACCCGGGGAAATTTCTGCGGCACGCGGCCTCCGGGCCTCGCGTGCCGCAACTTTTTTCCACCCCCGGCCGTCTAAGGGTCGGTTCCGGTGCGGCTCCGGACGGCGGGTTACCCCTGACAGGATTCTTCATGCACGCTCCTCCCACTCCCGGCGCGATTCGTCGTGCCACGATGCCTGCCGTTTTCTTCATCACATCGCTCGCCGGCTCCGCACTTCCCCAGGCGCCACGCACTTCAGCTCCCCTCATCTCGGCGCCGATCGGGAACGTCCGCTACGAAGTGACCTTCGATTCCGCGGCCGCGCAGAGCGGCATGCTCAAGATCGCGATGACTTTCGACGTGACCGGTGCGGCGCCCGTGCTGCTTTCCCTTCCGGCGTGGACGCCGGGAGCATACGAGATCAGCAACTTCGCGCACTGGGTCTCCAACTTCGACGCGCAAGGTAACGGGAAGGCGTTGACCTGGGACAAGACCGACTACGACACCTGGCGGCTGCAACCGGCGGGTGCCCGCACCGTGACCGTGTCATTCGACTATCTCGCCGATACGCTCGACAACGCGATGGCCTGGTCCCGGCCGGACTTCGCACTGTTCAACGGCACCAACGTCTTCCTGTATCCCGAAGGGCGGAGTCTCGACTTTCCAGCTACCGTCAGGATCAAGACGGCCAGCGGCTGGTTGGTGGCAACGGGCATGCACCCCGTTCCCGGCAATGCCGGACTGCTTGGCGAGCGAAACTATCATGACCTGGTCGACATGCCCTTCTTCATCGGGCACTTCGACTACGACAGCATGATGGTGGCGGGACACTGGGCGAGACTGGCCACCTACCCGGCCGGCACGCTCGCGAGTACCGCGCGCGATTCCGTCTGGCAGGATATCCGGAGAATGATTCCCACCGAGGCCGCGGTCTTCCAGGACACACCGTGGGACAACTACACCACGATGATGATCTTCTCCCCGACCGCGCCCGGTGGTTCCGCGCTCGAACACCAGAGCTCGCATGTCGGCGTGTACACCAACCAGCTCATCGGCAGCCCGATCCTCGCCTCGATCACCGCGCACGAGATGTTCCACTCCTGGAATGTCAAACGACTTCGCCCGGCCGACATGTGGCCGTACCGATACGATCAGCCGCTGCCGACACCATGGCTCTGGGTGAGCGAGGGGATCACCGATTACTACGCGGACCTGACCATGGTGCGAGGCGGAATCGTGGATTCCAGCGCGTTCCTCGAGACCACGTCCGGCAAGATCCGAAACGTCGACGGAAGTCCGCCGGTCGCGCTGGAGGATGCGTCTCTCTCCACCTGGGTGCACCCGACTGATGGCACCGGCTATCTCTATTACCCGAAGGGCTCCCTGGCCGGGCTGATGCTCGACATCATGATTCGCGATGCGAGCGACAACCACAAGTCGCTCGACCTCGTCATGCGGGAGAACTACACGGTAGCCTACAAGCGCGGGCGCGGATTCACGGCTGCCGACTGGTGGGGCGCGGTTTCCCGCGACGCCGGCGGCAGGTCATTCACTGAATTCAATGCGAAGTACGTGGACGGACGGGAACCGTATCCGTGGAATCGCGTGCTGCCACTGGCCGGGCTTAGAATGGTGAGCGATACGCTTCGGCTTGCCCGGGTGGGGCTGGGTACGACCACCGCACCTGATTCGAGCGGATCGCTGGTGACGCAGGTGGTCCCCGGAGGCGCCGGGGCCGCGGCGGGAGTCCAGACCGGAGACCTGCTGCTCTCGGTGGGAGATGTGAAGGTGAGCACTCAGGACTTCGGACCCGAATTCCGGAAACAGTACGCGTCACGCGACGGAGAGGATCTGCCGATCGTCGTGCGGCGCGGCGGCCAGGAAATGACACTCACGGGAAAAGTCCGCGTCGTGCCGGAGGTGGCGACGCGGGTCGACTTCGATCCGGCCGCGTCACCCAAGGCGCTCCGGATCCGGAGCGGCATCCTCAAGGGTACAGTGGATCAGTAACCGAACAACCTCGGCAGCTCGGCGGCGGTGATCGGCGCCGTCGAGTTCGTCAGACCCGCCAGTGCGGCGGCTCGACCCAGCAGTTCGGCCGGCTTCGCTCCCGCGGCGCGTAATTCGCGAATTGAAGTGTCCCGGTTCCCCTTACTCAATTTCGCGCCGTCCGGCCGCCGGATGAGCGGATGGTGCAGCAACGCGGGCGCCGCGGCTCCTCCCAGCAGACGTCTCAGCCGGAGCTGACGCCCGGTGGAGTCGAGCAGGTCCTCTCCTCGAACGATCAAGCTGATCCCCTGCCCCAGATCGTCCACGACGACTGCGAACTGATAGGTCCAGTTCCCCAGGCGATCGCGCAGCAGCAGATCGCCGCACTGGCGATCCGGTTCCTGCTCCTGTGGTCCAAGCAACAGATCATCGAATGACTCGATCCCTGGATCGATGCGCACTCGAAGGCCGAGGCCTGGTCGCTCTTCGAGTTCGCGGGAGCGGCACCGGCCAGCGTATCGGGTTTCGAGATTGAGAGGATCACCGCCGATCGCCGCCAGATCCTTCCGCGAGCAGTCACAGGCGTAGATCAGACCCTGGCGACGGAGAGTCTCGAGCGCCGACTGATAGGCCGCGCCGTTGTCGCTCTGGCGGTAGCGGAGCTGGCCGGAGCGAAACTCGTGAACCGCTCCGATGTCCGGTTCGAGTCCCAGCCACTCGAGGTCTTCGAGAAGTGCGGCCTCGTATTCGGGCCGGCAACGGGACCGGTCGTGGTCCTCAATCCGAAGGACTATCCGGCCACCCCGTGCGCGGGCGATTCCCCAGACGAAAATGGCGTTGACGAGGTGACCGAGATGGAGATGACCGGTCGGCGCCGGGGCGAAGCGAGTAATCGGGCCGGCTTCGATTCGGCCGAGGAGAGCGCGGAGATTGTCAGATGAGAGCACACCCCAAGTATAGAACAGGGAGTCCGGTTCAGCGTGACGAGACCGGCTGCACGGAGATCACATCGTGAGTCCCAGGATCGGGATTCCGATGCCGAACGAGAAATGAATATCCTGCTGGAAACGGCCGTTGCTGATCCTGCCGGGATTCAGGTTTGCCCGATAGAGATAGTCCTCGACTCCGCCCTCGAATGCGAGGAAGCGGTTCAGCCGCAGGCGGATGGTGGCGCCGGCCACGCCTGCGAGGTCTGTTCGCCCCTGCACGTTGTTGTAGGCCGTGCCCCCGCGCGCCACGAGGCCGACACCGGCGCGGAGGACCCACGCGAGTTTGTGACGCCGCGGGAAGATCCAGAAATTCATGGCTGTATTCGCCGTGAATACATGGGCATTCTCGGTGGCGGAGACTCCGTTGGCCTGGTTGGCGATCGTCACATTACTGGGGATGTATTTCACGCCGGTCGAGATGCCCAATCGCTCGCCGAAACGGACGCCGAGGGCCAGTCCCATCGTGACGCCAACCTTCTGCTTGATGCGCAGGTTGTTGTCCTTGAACGTCACGTCGGTCGGGATATACAGCCCGAGATTCGGTGAGAGAAAGACTTTCTGGGCGAGAAGCTTCGATGAGCTGAGGCATAGCGCGAGGCAGAGGACACTGATGTGTGATCGTGAACAGGTCAGCGAGGTGCGACGCATTGACATTTCCCGGGCGAGAGTCGGTACTGCTACCCCGCTCATGCCCGGGCCGATCCGGGATCCGCACCACCGTGATGAAGACTCGCGCACACAAAAGAGGGCCGCCCGTGAGGACGGCCCTCCGTTGTCCGGCCGGAAAAGAACCAGCCGGCTCTAATCGCACCGAAGCGCGATCAGCTCAAGTCTTCGATCTGCTTCTTTTTCCTGCGTGTGATACCCATCCCGCTGATGCCGAGCAATCCCGTCGCGAGCAACGTCATGGTTGCGGGCTCGGGAGTTACAGTTGCCGGGCAGTCACCGGGGTGATGAAGCGTTCCACCCTTCGATGGACACGGCTCAAGATCGCCCCCGCCAGTGGAGGAAAGCTGCGACACCGGGGCTTCGTCGCGGATAGGAATACGAACTTCCGTCCGTCCGTCGTTGAATCCGACGCGATCCCCCAGACCGGCAATCCGGAATGAGAGGCCCCGGCTTTCGTTGCTTACTTCGACGGCCGCGCACGTACGGAATGCGTTTCCGCACCCCGCGTGGCTCGAGAAACCCTCGGCCTGTGCCATTACCGGCACAGCCACCGCGGCGGCCATCACGCAACCCAACGCCCTGAACGTTCTTTTCATGAGCAACTCCAGAAGCCATCCCTACGGTTAGCACACAGAAGGTGCCCAACAACACGGTGTGCGAAGGTAGGTACCCCGACTCGCGTCAGAGTTTCATGGCCATCAGGAAAGATCGTGAAAGCGAGGTTCCAGTCCCGTGCCACGATGTGGACCGTCCGGAATGGAACGCCGCTTCTCGTGGCCGTGGAGTAACCCACTGTGATACCGGCGAGCTGGAGGGAGTTCCGCCCCCGCCTTCGACAGCCGCAAGTTTCCGCCGAGCATTATCGGACCATGACCCATGCACGCCTCGTCCAGGACCTACCGATAGGCAACGCGTTGCACATCGCCATGGGCTCCGATAGAATATGTGGGACTTCGCGATCTCGACCCCACGTTCGGAGATGCTCGTGCCGCGGCGATTCCACATTCTGCCCGCTCTGGGCCGGCTGGCGTTCATCGCTGGCTTCTCACTGCTTCCGATGGCATCGGTCCGTGCCCAGAGCGCGACCGGATCGACCGTCGCCGCGACTGTACGCCTTCAGAGCAACGATACGGTGACTGCCGACGTGGAATTGCTGGATCTGCGGAGCGGCATCCGCATCATGCGGACAACCACCGCGCGCGGCCGCTCGGTGTTCGAGGGTCTCACACCCGGAGGGCCCTATCACCTGGTAGCCCGCGCGGTCGGTTTCCATCCGGCGACTTCCCCCGATTTCAGTCTCGTCCTCGGCCAGCGTTTCGAGATCACCCTGTTGCTGGAACCCGCCGCCGTCGCTCTCCGGGAAATCGTCGTCTCCGATTCGGCGGGTAATATCGGGAGCCGAGCGGGGGGTCCCGCCTTCGTGGTGAGCGACAGTGCGGTGCGTCGCCTTCCGCTCTTGCGCCGGGACTTCGTCGAACTTCTCCAGACAGCGCCGGAAGTCTCCGGCACGGCGATCGGCAGCATCAACAATCGCTACAACAACCTGCTCATCGATGGTGGAAGCGACAACGACTTCTTTGGATTGAGTCGCGGCAGCGGTGCGCCCGGCGGACAGATCGGCGTGCGGTCGCTTCCGCTCGAGGCGGTGCGCGAATTCGAGATCCTGCTCGCACCATTCGACGTTCGGCAGGGCAATTTCACGGGCGGGCAGGTCGATGCGGTGACGCGTTCAGGCTCGAACAGTGTCCATGCTTCGGTCTTCGCGTACTACCAGGGCCAGGGGCTCACGGGCAAAGACTCGACTGGCGTACGCGCAGGCAATTTCTCCGACTGGCAGGATGGCGCCTCGATCGGGGGACCGATCCTCCGCGACCGGCTTCATTATTTCATTGCGGGAGAGCTTCGGCACCGGAATGCGCCCTTCTCCGGACCGGTGATCGGCTCCGGCGCGCCGGTGGGGATTTCGACCGATTCAGCCGCGCGCTTCGTCTCGATCCTCCAGAGCTACGGTGTCGATCCCGGCGCGGTGGGTGCGTTCAAGACTCGCGACGTGAACGGCAATCTGTTCGCCAAGCTCAGCGCCGCAACGGGTGATCGGGGACTCGTGGAAGGATCGCTCAACTACGCGCACGGAGAGATCCAGGATACCATGGCCCCACCACGCGCCGTGGGGGGCGACTACCGGCTGACCTCGGCGGGCTTTGCTCCCATCTCGAACCAGTGGAGCGGGCGGCTTCGCTGGACCGCGGTCCTCGGACGACGCACGTCCAACGAATTCATCACCGCCTACATGCGGGTCAACGAGCCCCGCACTCCGAACACGAGTTATCCCGGCGTCTTCGTCGGCAATGTCGGAGACCCGGGATTCGGCGGTGCCCGCCTCGTCGCGGGCGCGGACCCGTCATCTCAGCAGCTGCAACTGATCCAGCGAAGCGTGGAACTCACCGACAATCTTTCGGTGGAGCTCGGACGTCACACGCTCACCGGTGGCGCGCATTTCGAGCTGCTGCACTTCGACTTCGCCTCGCTCGCGAGCGCCACCGGCCAGTATCAGTTCAACGACCTCGCCTCGTTCGCGGCCGGAACTCCCAGCCGCTTCATCCGCGGGGTGGCGCTTCGACCGGGCGGCGCCGAGGCGGTATTCGGCGTCAACCAGGCAGGCGTGTACGTGCAGGATCGCTGGGAACCCGTCGAGCACGTGGCCCTGACCGCCGGCCTGCGCGCCGATTTTCCGATCTTCCCCGCTCATCCCGTCACCAATGCGGCGCTGCTTGCGAGTCCTTTCGCGGTGAACACCGCCACATTCATCAAGACCCGGCCGCTCTGGTCTCCGAGGCTCGGAGTCCGGTGGGATCCCCGGCCGGGAACCACCGTCCGCAGTGGTGTCGGCCTCTTCAGCGGACGATTGCCCTATGGCTGGCTCTCCTTCGCGTTTACTCAGACCGGCAATGATGCGGTTACACTGACCTGCGCCGGTGCGGGGGCACCGGTGTTCAATCCGAATCCGGCCACCCAACCCACGAGTTGCGTGGGAGGCGCATCGCCCGGGGCGGCCACGATCACGTACATGGATCCGCACTTTCGCATGCCGCAGGAGCTCAAGCTCGCGTTCGGATTCGATCAACTGCTTCCGCTCGGCATCACGTTCTCCGGCGATGGCCTCTACCAGCACGGGTATCGTCAGCCGTACATTCTCGACGACAATCTCATCGGTCCGCTCGGCGCCCTGACGGGCGAGGGTGGGCGGGTCGTCTACGGAAGTGTCGCCGCGAGCTCTGGAAAGGGCGCGGTCGCAGCCACGCTGCCGGCCAAGGTCTCGACGGCGTTCGGTCCAGTCCTGCACTATGCCTACGCGAATTCGGATCGGGCATACCTCCTGACGTTGCAGGTACGACGGAGCTTTCGCCGGGGAGTCGAGCTGGCGGCGGCCTATTCGTATGAAAAAGCGCAGGACCTGATGTCGCTTCGCGACGCGCAGACGGTATCCAACTACGGCTTTGTGTCGGTGGACGGCACGCTCCGGAGCCGGAATCTTGCGACCTCGGTCTTCTCCACTCCGCACAAGCTGACCATCAGCGGGACGGTCAACCTGGCGGCCGGATTTTCGACCTCGCTCATATACATCGGTCGCTCAGGTCTGCCCTTCACCTACGTCGTGAACGGCGATGCGAATGCGGACGGTGTCGGAAATCGGACCGGCGCCTTCGATCGACAGCTGAATGACCCGATCTACATACCACGGAACGCCGCGGATATTTCCGTCGTCCGCGACAGCGTGACGAGTCCCACGACCAGTGTGCTGGTCGCGGATCCTTCGGGTTATCAGCGCCTCGCGGGGTTCATCTCGAAGGAGCGATGTCTGCGGGACGCGAGCGGCGCGCTGCTGCACCGCGATGCCTGCCGGAATCCGTGGCAGAACATGCTCAACGCGAGAGTCGCAAAGAACTTCCGGTGGCGGGGTCAGACGGCGGAGGTGAGTGTGGACGTCGTCAACGTCCTGCACCTGATCAACGGCAGCTGGGGACTGATCCGGGAAACTGGCAGCTTCGCAGGCGCCGGCACCGAGAACGTTCCCGCGCTCAAGCTGCGCGGACAGGATCCCACGCTCGGCCGGAATCTGTACGAGGTCACGCTCCCCGCGACCGACGTCGTCAACGTCGAAGCTTCCCGCTGGAGGATCCAGCTCGGCGTCCGCTATGCGCTTTAGCCGGGCCTCGCCCTCGCTGCTGTTCGTGATCGCCTGTCGGGCGCACGCGGGCGCATCCAGCGCCGCCCCCGACCATGCGGATCTCATGAGCGATACACTGGTGGTTTATCACGCGGGGAGTCTCGCCGAGCCGTTTTCCCGGCTCGCCATGAAATTCGAAGGAATGCATCCCGGCGTCATCATCCGGCGGGAGAGCGGCGGCAGCGTGGCGCTTGCCCGACGTGCGCTCACGCCCGGAGAACTGCCTGACCTGCTCGCGGTGGCGGACTATGGAATCCTGCCGCGGCTTCTGTACCCGAAGACCGCATCATGGTATGCCGGCTTCGCAGGCAATGCGATGGTGCTGGCATTTACCGATCGATCGCGATTTGTGACGGAGCTGTCGACAGACAACTGGTGCGATATCCTGCTCCGGGCAGGGGTCGTGAGCGGACACTCTGATCCCGCGCTCGATCCCGGCGGATACCGCACCCTGCTCGTCTTTCACCTGGCCGCGCGATTCTACGGCCGGTCCGGACTGGGGGACTCACTCGAGCGTGCCGCACATACGATCGCACCACCCGCGGGCCAGAGCATCTATGACATGCTGCGCGCGGGTGCGCTCGACTATGTGCTCACCTATCGATCATCGGCCGCGTCCGCCGGGCTCAGGTGGATCGGGTTGCCGAGGGACATCGATCTGTCCGATCCAGCGCTGGACGATGTCTACCGCGAAGTCTCCGTGACGGTCTCCAGCGGATCTGGTTCTGCGGATTCGACGGTGATCAGTGGCTCGCCGATCATCTACGGGCTCACCGTGCCCGACGCGGCGCCCCACGCTCACCTCGCATTGGCCTTTGCCGCGTTCGTGCTGGGCGATTCCGGGCGGGCGGAGATGACACGGTCGGGTTTCCTCTCGCCACCGAGACCACTGCTCACCGGAAGCCTGCCCCGCGAATTGTCGTTCTAGTCCGATCGTCGGCGCGGGAAGACAAAGCGGGCCACCCGTGTGGGTGGCCCGCTGCATTCAGGACTCTCGAGAGGCGCCGGTCAGAATCGAACTGACGATGGAGGTTTTGCAGACCTCTGCCTTACCACTTGGCTACGGCGCCTTGATCAGGACCATCATCATTCCCGGCAACAAGTTAGCGGGAGTCGACCGGATTGTCACCACACCCTCATCGGCCTGGCCGATGACGCTCCCCCGGGGGCCGGGACTTCCGGGCCGAGCAATATAGCGCACGGCCGGCCGAGGGGTCACAGGGCAGCCGGACGTGGAGGGCAATCGAAAATGAAGTGACTGGTGAGATTGCTGCGAATTGGTCAGGCGGAGCGTGATACTCGATGCGTAAGTTGGCCAGCGAGGTTGAGGACGGGGAAATATTCAGAGCGGAACGGTCAGGATCGCGCAGGGGGCCGTATGAGCCAGCCGGCGCGCGACGCTCCTCGCATCGACGACACCCGGTGGTCCGCCGCGATGGCATCCGATCACAAGCACATCCGGCGCATACGTGTCGACGGTCGACAGGATCTGCCCGACGACGTCTCCATGGCGCACATCCAGTGTGCCGTTCGTGGTACTCCGGACCCTGGAGTCCAGCTCAACGCTGTGGGCGCCCGGAATCGACGCGGCCAGTTCCGCCGTCTCACCGGGCCGCATCGGTTCCACGGTGACAATGCGGAGCTCCGCTCCGAGTTGCCGAACCAGGTCTCGAGCCAAGCTGAGCACGGCCATGCCGCGATCGGATCCGTCGACGGCGGCCAGCACCCGGCGGGGGAGAATGCCCGCACCAGGAACGAACAGACAAGGCAATGAACTCCGCCGGGCAACAGCATCAGCGGTATCCCCGATGACGAGACGGGCCAGAGCGGAGCGCGACTTGCGTCCCAGCACGACGAGATCCGCCCGCTCCTGCTCCGCGAAGCGGGTGATCTCTACGCCGGGCAAGCCATGACTCACCGCGAATGAAACCATCGGCGTGCTGGCCAGCGCGGGAAAATCCTCCCCCAGCCAATGCCGCAGTCGTCCCATGCTCGACCGGCTGTTCTCGACTCCGGATGAGGAGGCATGCACCGGTATTTCCCGCAAGGCGGGAACGGCGCGCATCACCGTCACTCGCGCACCGGTACGCGTGGCGAGTTCGATCGAAGTCCGAACCGCTTCGCGCCCCGCCGATGATTCATCGGTCGCGGCGACGATGTGTCTTAGCTCCATGGTCCCCCCTGAATGCAGGCTAGCGGGGAG
>JBDUEA010000084.1:0-13243 GCA_040002695.1 Gemmatimonadota bacterium
CGCTCGAATGAGCCGTTCACGGCCCGGTGGATGACGACGGGCCGGTGTTCGGTGTTGTCCTCACCAACGTAAATCAGGCTGAAGCGCTCCGGCGCATTGTAGTCCAGCTGGATGGTCCCCAGCTGCCAGCTGCGTCCGATGGAATCGGTAACGTCGAAGTCGATCTTCGGTCCATAGAACGCTCCATCCCCTGGCTTGAGCTCGTAGGGCATGCCCGTCGTTTCGAGCGCACCGCGCAACGCTCCCTCGGCACGATCCCACAGTTCATCATCGCCGATCCGAACCTCGGGGCGGGTCGCGAACTTGAGCTTCGCCTCCAGGCCGAAGGTACGGTAATACTCGAGGATGAAGTTCATGAGGAACTTCACCTCGTCGACGATCTGGGCCTGGGTCAGGAAGACGTGGCAGTCATCCTGGGCGAACTGGCGTACGCGGGTAAGTCCGGAAAGGGCGCCACTCACCTCGTTCCGGTGGAGCACGTCGAAGGTCACGATCCGGAGTGGCAGCTCCCGGTACGAATGCTTCTTCGCCCCATAGAGGAGATAGTGCGAGGGGCAGTTCATCGGCTTGAGTGAGGAGTCGTGCTCTCCGGTTTCCTTGTTGAGGATCAGGAACATGTTCTCGCGATATTTTCCCCAGTGCCCGGAGGTTTCCCAGAGCATCTTGTTGTACATGAGCGGCGTCTTGACCTCCTGGAATGCCGCCTTCTGCAACTCCCGCACGAAGTCCACCAGCAGATTGTAGATCGTGGTGCCCCGAGCGGTCCAGAACGCCGCGCCGGGGGCAGCCGGGTGAAACAGGAAGAGATCGAGCTCACGCCCAACCCGACGGTGATCGCGCTTGCGCGCCTCCTCCAGCCGATGGAGATAGCCGTCCAGCTCCTCTTTCCGGAACCAGGCGGTGCCATAGATCCGCTGCAGCATCTGGCGTTTCTCGTCGCCACGCCAGTACGCTCCCGCAGCGCTCAGCAGCTTGAAGAACTTGAGACGGCCGGTGCTGGGGACGTGCGGGCCGCGACAGAGATCCGTGAAGGGACCATCGGAATAGACGGAGATAACCTCGTCGTCGCCGAGCTCGGAGATCCGCTCGAGCTTGAGGGGATCATCCGCGAAGCGGCGATTGGCCTCGGTCCGGTCCACTACCTCGCGCATGAAGGGGAAATCCCGCTGCGCAACCTCCGCCATCCTCGCTTCGATCCGTTCGAGGTCTTCAGGAGTAAACGGCCGGTCTACCTGGAAATCGTAGTAGAACCCGTCCTCGATCGGCGGACCGAAGCCGATCCCCGCCGATGGGAACAGTTCCCGTACTGCCGTCGCGAGGATATGCGCAGACGAGTGCCGCAGGAGCTCGAGCGCGCTGGGGTCCTTGTCCGTGACGATCGCAAAGGCTGCATCGGCCTCGAGCGGACGGTCCAGGTCCCGAATCTGTCCGTCGACGCGCGCCGCCAATGCGGCGCGGGCCAGCCCCGCACCGATGCTCTGGGCGACCGCCCGGGAGGTGGTGCCAGAGGGGACTTCACGAACGCTGCCATCGGGAAGGGTAAGCCGGATGCTGCTCACTGCGATTCCTCGGAAATCACGGGATGGATGACGGGTCTGGTGGTGGTGGCGTACACGAAATAGAGCGCGACGCCGATGGCCAGCAGGCCGGCCAGGAAGAGCCAGCGGCCGAACTCGGCTCCGGTCATACGGGTTTCGTCTTCTGCCATGCGAACCTCGCGTCCCAGGGGAACGAAACGCCTGCTCCGCTGCTTCGGATCGTGTTAACTTAACCGCCTGATAAATCCCAGCGTAAGAGGAGCGCACGTGGAGCGGAAGCGACCAAATTCTGTGGAGATGATCGGCTGGACGATCGCCGGTGCCGGCCTCGGACTGCTGTCTGGCTTCGTGCTGAGCAACCTGCTGGGTGGTGTCGATCGCGAACGGATCCGTCGCGCATATGGGTCGCTGCAGAAGCCGGAGAGTGCGCCGATCCCGGTCAAGGCTGCGGGCGGAGTGCGGGCAGTGCTCGCGGCCCTCGCGGCCGACGACGCGCTGGCAACGCTCGAGCTCGAGGTCATCGCCGTCGGAGTCGGCAAGGTCGAACTTCATGGCTGGGTGCCGACCCGGGGACTCCGGGCCCGCGCGGCGAGAATCGCTTCGTCCGTGCCCGGGATTGAATCGCTCGTCAACTGCATTCTGGTCCGCGGCGAAGATGAGCCGCCCGCGGACGCCGCGCTGGATCTCGCCGACCAGACCGCATGACCGAACCGATTTCGCCGCAGTACGATCCCGCGCAGATCGAAGCCCCGCTCTATCGCCGGTGGGTCACGGCCGGTCTCTTCGAGGCCCGGCGGCCAGACCAGCATCCGGCGGGTCCTTCATACGTCATCCAGATGCCACCGCCGAACGTGACAGCGGTGCTCCATATGGGCCACGGGCTCACATACTCGATCCAGGACGTGATCATCCGGTTTGAGCGGATGCGCGGACGCGAGACCCTCTGGCTCCCCGGCACCGATCACGCGGGCATCGCCACGCAGAACGTTGTGGAACGGCTGCTGGCGAAGGAAGGTCAGACCCGTTTTGACATCGGTCGCGAGGCGTTCGTCCGACGGGTCTGGGAGTTCGTGCGGGAGACGGGTGACACCATCCTCGACCAGCTCAAGGCCATTGGTTCGAGCGCGGACTGGACCCGCACCTACTTCACGCTCGACGCTGACCTCTCGCGCGCCGTGCGCGAAGCATTCGTCCGGCTGCACGAGCGGGGGCTGGTGTATCGCGGTCACTATATCATCAACTGGTGTCCCCGATGCCTGACGGCGCTCTCGAACGAAGAGGCCGAGAAAGAGGAGACCGACGGCAAGCTCTGGCACCTGCGTTATCCGTTCGCGGATGGCAGCGGGCAGCTGACGGTGGCCACCACCCGTCCCGAAACGATGCTCGGGGATACCGCCGTGGCGGTCCACCCGGACGATGAGCGGTATAGCCACCTGATCGGGAAGCTGATCCGGCTTCCGCTCGTGGAGCGCGAGATTCCGATCGTCGCGGACGCCGCGATCGACCCGTCGTTCGGCAGTGGGGCCGTCAAAGTGACGCCTGCGCATGATCCCGTCGACTTCGAGATCGGGCAGCGCCACGAGCTGCCTACCATCGACATCATGACGCCGGAAGCGCGGATGGCCGAAACGGTGCCCGCGCGATTCCAGGGACTCGACCGCTACGAGGCCCGGAAACGAGTCGTAGCGGAATTCGAGCAGCTCGGGTTGCTGGAGCGAGTCGAGACCCATCGGCATGCCGTGGGTCACTGCTATCGCTGCGACACGGCGGTTGAGCCGCGACTCTCCGATCAGTGGTTCGTACGGATGGCGCCGCTCGCGAAACCGGCGCTCGAGGCCTATCGGAGCGGCGCGCTTCGATTCATTCCCGAGCACCAGGGTGAGAACTACGCCCAGTGGATGGAGAATATCCGCGATTGGTGCATCTCCCGGCAGCTCTGGTGGGGACATCGTATTCCGGTGTGGTACTGCGAAGACCCGGCATGCGGAAAAGCCTCGGTGAGCCGAACCGATCTGAGCGCCTGTCCCGAGTGTTTCGGCACCGTGCGGCAGGACGAGGACGTGCTGGACACCTGGTTCTCCTCATGGCTGGTGCCGTTCAGCAGCCTGGGATGGCCGGATCAGACTCCGGACCTGGCGGCGTTTTACCCCGGGCACACGCTGGTGACGGCGCCGGAGATCCTGTTCTTCTGGGTCGCGCGCATGGTCATGGCCGGACTCGAATTCATGGGCGCGGTTCCGTTCTCGCTCGTCTACCTCCACGGCACGGTCCGCGATACGCAGCATCGGAAGATGTCCAAATCCCTCGGCAACGGCATCGACCCGCTCGATGTCGTGACGCGCTACGGCGCCGACGCCCTGCGGTACACGATCGTGGCCGGCATGTCCGTCGGCACCGACCTGCTGCTCGATCCGGTCGATCTGGAGACATCGTTCGCGCCGGCCCGTAACTTCGCCAACAAGCTGTGGAATGCTGGCCGCTTCATCCTGTCGAATCTGGATGGCCCGGTTCGCCCACTTGCCGGCGCCCACTCGAATGTCGTGCGTCGTGAAGAGCTCGCGCTGGCGGACCGCTGGATCATCGCGCGCTGCGATGCCACCGTGCGCGAGGCGACCGCAGCGTACGACAAACTCCGCTTCAACGAGGCGGCGTCGGCCATCTATCATTTTCTCTGGAGCGATCTCGCGGACTGGTATATCGAACAGATCAAGCCGCGGCTGTACGGAGACCAGCCCGGCGGCGATGTCGCTCGGGCCGTCGCTGCCCGCACGTTCGAAATCGCGATCACCCTGCTTCACCCAATCATGCCGTTCGTGACCGAGGCGCTCTGGCAGCGACTGCCAGGACGCACGGACGATCGCTTTCTCAGCCGTGAGCGCTGGCCCACGCCCGATGGGCGAGCCTCCGATGCCGCAGCAGTCCGCTCCTTCGAGCTCGTGCAGGAATTGGTGGGCGCCGTTCGAGCCTTGCGCGCGGAGTATGGCGTCGAGCCAGGCAGGAATGTCCGCGCGAGTGTGTCGGGAATGAGCACCGCGGCCGAGCAGGCGTTCCGCGCCGAAGCGCTGACGATCCGGCGGCTGGGGAAGGTGACGGAGCTGGGATTGAACGTGCCGGCGGAGGGCATCGGAGCCAGCGCCGTGCTCTCCGATGGAACCTCGCTTTTCCTTCCCCTCGGCGAGATCCTCGACGTCGGCAAGGAATGCGCTCGACTCGGCGCGGAAATCGAGCGGCTCAAGTCACTGGTGAGTTCGCAGGAGAGCAAACTCTCGAATCAGCAGTTCGTGAGTCGAGCACCGGCCGCCGTCGTTGAAAGGGAGCGCGAGAAGCTGCTCTCCTGGCGGGAACAGGTGACGGTACTCTCGGAGAAACGCCAGCGGCTGGGCTGCAAGTGAAGTCGAAGCTGGCCGACGTTCCGGTTGACCGCGCCAGCACTGCCCGGGGCTGGGTCCCTGGGCTCCTGACGCTCCCCGTACTCGCCATCACATTTCTCGCCTGCGCGCGCATCGCTCCACCGCCGGGAGCCCAGCCCGACTCCAAGCCGCCCAGCCTCATCGCCACCCGCCCCGAATCGCTCGAGATCACGCCGAACTTTCACGGGAACGTGGTCTTCGAATTCGACGAAGTCATTTCCGAGGGCACGGCACCGAGCCAGGGCCTCGGAACCAGCGATCTCGAAAAGCAGATTCTCCTCTCTCCAAGCCCGAACGTTCCGGTCGTCGAATGGAAGCGCAACCGGCTCGAGGTCCATCCAAAGGAAGGGTGGAAACCGAACCGGGTCTACCGGGTCGAGTTGCTCCCCGGCATCGTGGACCTGGTTCGGAACCGGCTGGATTCCGGGAAGGTGATCACGTTCACGACGGGCGCGCCGGTGCCGACCGACACTCTTCGTGGAAGGGCAATCGACTGGGTTGGGCAGCGTCTCGCGGCAGGGGCAGTTATCGAGGCGAACTTGCAGCCGGACAGCCTGGTCTATCGGGCGGTGGCGGATTCCAATGGACTCTACCTGCTGACGCCGGTTCCGAAGGGGAGTTACCGGACGTACGCGGCGCTGGATGCGAACCATAATTTCCGGCGAGATCCACGGGAGGCGTGGGACAGCTCAAGCGTGCTGGAGGATTCGGCGCGCGTTCCGGACCTGTGGATCTTCCCCCGAGATACGGTGGGTCCGCGAATCCAGGGAATCACGGCCAACGATACGCTCTCCGCCACCATAACTTTCAGCGGCCCCCTCGATCCGTATCAGCGGCTCGACAGCACTTCGGCCCGACTCGTGCTGCTTCCCGATTCTACATCGGTGCCCGTGGCATCACTCCGTTCCAAGATCCTGGACGACAGCCTCGAGCAGGTCGCGCGCGCCGCCAGGGACACCACGCGTAAAACCGATACCGCGGTCGTGTCGACACCGGCCAAACGGCCTCAGCCACCGCCGGCAAGGCCGCTACCACGTGGTCAGCGGGCTGTCGTCATCGATACCGCGACAGCCCGACGCCTCCTCGCCACGCGACCAGTCCCCTTCGACAAGCTGGTGCTCCGACCAGTCGAACCGTTCAAGCGGGGATCCAAGTATGCCCTCATCATTCGCGGAGCGCGCAACATGAACCGGGTTGCGGCCGATGCGCGGAACGGCTTCGAGATGCCCAAGGCGGTTGAGCATCCTCCGACGGCTGCAAGCGGGGATTCCACGGCGGCGCGCCCGGATTCGGTCACCCGCGACAGCGCCGGCACGGTTCGGCCTGACAGCGCGCATGCGGTGCCGCCCCCGTCCCGACCATGACCGAGGACCCGCGCCGCCGGATTCCCTCAGTCGACCGACTGCTGCACGATCCCGGCGTCATTGCGCTGAGCCAGGTGGCGTCCCGCAATGTGGTGCTGGCGGCGGTGCGTGAAGCGGTCGATGCCGCTCGCCTCCGCCGGGCGGGACCACCGGATGACTGGGCGCTCGATATCGCGGAGCGCGTTCGACGGCGTTCCTCGCTCTCCCTCCAACCGGTGCTCAACGCCACCGGAGTGGTGCTTCACACCAATCTTGGTCGCGCGCCGCTGGCGGAATCAGCCGCGGCGGCGATCCAGTCGGTCGCCCAGGGATACAGCACGCTCGAATATGATCTCGCGGCCGGCGTGAGAGGCCATCGGGCGGACCACTGCCGGTCGCTGCTCGCGGAATTGACCGGAGCGGAGGACGGCCTCGCGGTCAACAATGCCGCAGGCGCACTGGTCCTCGCGCTCAACGCATTCGCCGCCACGGCGTCGCCGGCTCAAGGAGGACGCGTCCTCATCTCCCGCGGGGAGCTCATCGAAATCGGCGGCTCCTTCCGGATTCCTGAAATCATAGAGAAGAGCGGTGCCCGACTTCATGAAGTCGGTACTACGAACCGGACGCATCTGAAGGACTATGAGCGGGTGATCGACGGTGCGTCCGCGATCCTTACGGTACACCGCTCCAATTTCGAGCAACGCGGTTTCGTGACCGCGCCCGAACCGGAAGAACTCGCCGGCCTGGCCCACGCTCACGGTATTCCGTACCTGTACGATGTCGGTAGCGGGCTGCTTGCCGACCTGAGCGTGTGGAAACTCACCGCCGAGCCACGGGTCCCGGAGGCGGTGGCGAGTGGAGCTGACCTCGTGATTTTCAGCGGAGACAAATTGCTCGGCGGACCGCAGGCCGGTTGCCTGGTGGGAACCCGTGCCGCGATTTCGCGGTGCAGGGACAATCCATTCGCCCGCGCCCTTCGCGCCGACCGGTTCTCGCTCGCCGCGCTCGAAGCGACACTTCTCCTATATCGTGAACCCGAGCGGGCCCGGCGAGAGATACCGGTGCTGGCCATGCTCACGATGTCGATCGAGGATCTACGCACGCGTGCAAACCGGCTGGCCGCATGCTGCCCTCCGGCACTGCATCCGGAAACGCGGGACGGATTTTCCGCCGTGGGCGGCGGCTCGTTCCCAGGCGCCACGCTGCCGACCACTCTGGTCGCGCTCGACGCCGGCGAGATCGGCGCGGACAGTCTCGCCCTCCGCCTCCGCCTCGGCCACCCGCCCGTCATCACCCGCGTGGCGGAGGGCCGGGTGGTACTCGACCCTCGTACTCTTCCGGACGCCGCCGACGATGACATCGGATCGGCATTGCTCCGCGCCATCGCCATATGAGACTTCGAGGGGATTGAGCGGACCGAGCAATGCCGACCACGGATCAGATCTGTATCGTCGCCCTCGCCACGGGAAATGCGGTACTTCGGTTTGAGCTTCCATTCGCCGCGGTCGCGGGCGACGCGGTGAATTTTCTTGAGATGGATGACTCGAATCGAGAGCGTCGGACCGGCGTCCCGGAACGGACGGACGGACGGGCGCCGGTCCGCTTCTTCCTGCACGCCCTTCGCTCCAGCCTGGTCGCCGCGGCGAACGAGGATACGCTCGCATCGTTGTCGACCAGATGAGCCTTTCTCCGCTCTGGAAACTGCGCGCGGTCTGTTCTGTAGCGGTTATGCCGCCGCTCCTCGAATACGTCCCCTTCGCATCGCTCGGTCGCTATCTCACGCGTAACGCCGGCAAATGGGGTGACGCGCGGCTCGATGACCAGCAGCTGGCCCGGTGGGTGGATGCCCTGCTCAGTCGGCTGCCAGGTCTCTGGCGCCGGACCTGCCTGCGGCGATCGGCTGTGCTGTATGCCATGCTGCATCGGGCCGGTCGCCCGGTGACACTTCGAATCGGGGTGCGGAGAGACGATCCGAGCGCCGTCATTCAGGCTCATGCCTGGCTTGAACTGGATGGAGCACCGTACCTCGAGGCCGCGGGCGATCCGGTGCCGGCACATCAGATCATCGCCACGCTTCCGGCATGAGTACGCGGACGAGGCCCCGGCGATGTTTGAATCGCCGGGGCCTCGTGACAACCCGCAGGGGTTAGTATGCGAAGTTGGTGATCAAGATTCCGCTACCCGCGCCCCCCGAGTCGCCCGCGCCGTTGAAGGTCCCGCTGAAGACCTGCGCTCCACCCGTGCGGGTATTCACGGTCACAACGTAATCGACGGGCGCCGTCGCTCCGCAGGCGCTCCAGTGATCCAGGCGCACGATGTAGGTCCCCGCGACCCCCTGCGAAGCGGGCCACACGATATTCTCGTTGCTCTTGAAGCCACCGCTCGCGTCCCGTGAGCAGCCGGCGTTAGAATCGAGATCGAGCGAGCCCTTGCTCACGGAAGTGCGATGGCCGTAATAGATCTCCTCGCCGTTCGGATCGACCACATGGAGATCGACATCACTCGAGTCGCTCCAGGAGACGCTCACCTGCACGTCTCCGGTCCCCACATGAATGACCTGCATGGGCTGCGTCACGTAAGTGCCGACGGCTCCGCCGGCGGTGACGGCGTACGTCATGGTCAGATTCATGTTGGGCAGGTCGTTCTGCGCGCCGAGGACGACGCCGGTCTGCGGGCTGGAAGCGGGAAGCGTGAGCTCGTAGTACCCATGCACGCCTGGGATCGCGACGATGACCGACGTGAAGTCAGGTGAACCCGCGATCGTCTGCTGAGAACTTCCGCCATTCACCATGGCCTTGATGCCAGCCACGGTCGAAACCGGACCACCGTTCGGCGACGGCGCATCCTCAGGGTGCAGCGTTGCGACGATGGTGCCGGTCGCATCGGTGACTCGGCTGATATAGGAGCCGATATCGTTCCCCGATTCCTTGAGGCTCGCGGAGCAGCCGACCAGAATACCCAGAGCCGCGAACGCGGCCGTCCGGCGCGCACCAGAACGGCGCGAGAATGCAGGCCTCATGGTGAAGTCTCCTGTTGGAAATCAGGTCCATTGTTTCGGGAATTGCCGTCAGGAAAGGCAAGAGAGGGGCCACCGCGCCACCGAGGAGGGTCAGACCGGTCGGGGGATCATGAAGCCGGGCGACGCCGGATCCCCCCTATTTTGTCAAAGTGCCGCAGGCCAATGCATTAAGGCTGAGACTCGAGCGGGCCGCGAGCGATATGAAAGCGCTCTTCATGAGAGTGCCATGCCTCGCCCGCCCCTACACCAAGCCCGTTCGCACCCTTATGTTCTTGCGCCATGCCAATGCGGGTGGCGGTATGTGTTTCCGGACGCGGCAGTAATCTCGGGGCGCTCCTTGCCGAGTTGGGGCCGGACGCGCCGGCGGAAGTGGTGCTCGTGCTGAGCAACCGGTCGACCGCCGGCGGATTGGAGCTGGCACGTACCGCGGGAATTCCCTCCGAAGTGCTCGCCGATGCCTCCAATGCCGAAGAATGGCTGGAGCGACTTCGGGCGCATCGGGTAGATCTTCTGGTACTGGCGGGGTTTCTCAAGCTGGTGCCCGCTCCGGTCATCGCCGCCTTCCGTGACCGGATCCTGAACATCCATCCATCACTCCTGCCTGCATTCGGCGGCGCGGGAATGTATGGAGAGCGGGTTCATCGGGCGGTGCTCGAGAGCGGCGCCACCGTGAGCGGCGCGACCGTCCACCTGGTCGACGAAGTCTATGATCGCGGCCGAATCCTGGCCCAGGCCCTCGTCCCGGTTCGACCCGGCGACACGCCCGCCGATCTCGGGCACCGGGTACTCGAGGTCGAACACCGGTTGCTTCCCGCCGTGGTCCTCGCTGCCGCGAGGGCCGGTAAGCCGGTTCCAGTGTCCATCCAGCCTTCCACGCAATGAGGTTGTCGTGCCGCGTGCGTTGATCTCCGTCAGTGACAAGCGGGGCGTCGTCACATTTGCTCAGGGGCTCGTCGACCTCGGGTGGGACCTTATCTCGACGGGCGGTACGCACGCCGCGCTCCGCGCCTCCGGCGTGCCCGTCGTCGCGGTCGAAGGTGTGACGGGATTCCCGGAGATACTCGACGGCCGGGTAAAGACCTTGCATCCGATGATTCACGGTGGCCTCCTCGCCCGGCGAGACGTGCCGGAGCACCAGGCCGCCCTCGAGGCGTGGAAGATCACGCCCATCGACCTGCTGGCCGTGAATCTCTATCCCTTCAGGGAAACGATCGCCAAACCGCACGTGAGCTTCGAGGACGCAATTGAGAACATCGACGTGGGCGGCCCCGCGATGCTCCGTTCCGCCGCGAAGAACCACGAATCCGTGATTGTGGTCGTCGATCCGATCGACTATCCCGCCATCCTCGAACTGCTCCGCTCAGGTGGCGTACCTGGAGCGCGTCGCCAGGAACTGGCGGCCAAGGTCTTCAGTCATACGGCGGATTATGACGGCGCCATCGCCCGCTATCTGACTCCGAAGGAAGAGGGCCTGCCCAGCCGCGTCGGATGGTCCTTCGAACGCCTGATGTCACTCCGCTACGGCGAGAATCCGACCCAGCGCGCCGCGCTCTATGTAGATGAAGAGCCGAGGGGACTGCGAGACCTCAAGCAGCGCCAGGGCAAGGAACTCTCGTTCAACAACATCCTCGACATCGACGCCGGGATGTGGACGGCAGCCCTGTGGCCCAATCGCCCAGCCTGCGCAATCATCAAGCACACGACACCGTGCGGTATCGCCGTGGCCTCGAGCGCGGCCGCGGCTTTCGCCAAGGCTCTTGCAACCGACAAGCAGTCCGCCTTCGGTGGCGTCGTGGCCTTCAACACGATCGTGGACCAGCAGACCGCGCAGGCGCTGAGCGAGAATTTCATCGAGGTGGTCGTCGCGCCGAGCTTCCATGAGGAAGCACTCCGGACGCTTGCGGGCCGCAAGAATCTTCGCGCGGTCGAATTGCCTGTGAGTCGTGGCGAATCCGGCTTCGACTTCAAGCGGGTGCGCGGCGGGTTCCTGATGCAGGACCGTTTCAATTACGACCCGACTGAGACCGGCTGGTCGATCGCCACCGAGCGGGCCCCGACCGAGCGCGAATGGGGAGATCTACGGTTTGCCTGGGCCGCCGTGGCCGCGGTCAAATCGAACGCAGTACTGCTCGCGCGGGATGAGATGACCATCGGCATCGGCGCCGGCCAGATGAGCCGCGTGGACAGCTCCTTCATGGCTGTGCACAAGGCCCGGCAGCAGGGTCACGATACGACGGGCAGCGTGCTGGCCTCGGACGCATTCTTTCCGTTTTCCGACGGCGTTGACGAGGCGGCAGCAGCCGGCGTCACCGCTATCATTCAGCCCGGCGGATCGGTGCGCGACGCCGAGGTGATCACCGCAGCCAATCGGCACGGCATCGCGATGGTGCTGACGGGCAAGAGGCAGTTCAGACATTGACCGCAAGACTTCGATGATGACCGGACCCGGGACCTCCGTCCCCGCGGTATCCGCTGCCCGACACCTTCCTTCCCGCCCGGCAACCGCGGGCCTGCTGCTCTTGTCTACTTCCTTCTCGGCCTCATGACGAATCCCGCACTCGACTCCCGCGATCCCCCGCCCTACGGCTGGGCGGCGCTTGTCTCGGCAGTCGTTTTCCTTATCTACGTCGCGACACTCGCACCCACGACCGCGTTCTGGGATACGTCCGAATACATCGCCGCCGCCAAGGTCCTGGGCATCCCTCACCCGCCCGGCAATCCGCTCTTCACACTGCTGGCACACTCGTTCGGAGTTCTTCCGCTCAGCTCGAGTTATGCGGTCCGTATCAACCTGTTCGCGGCCGTCACCAGCGCGCTCTCGGCAGGGCTCTGGTTCCTGGTCGCGGATCGGTGGATGCGGAGCGTGGTTCCGATCAGGTGGGCACGGCTCGCGGCGTCCGCGGCAGGTGTACTTGTGTCCGCCACCTCATGGACCGTCTGGAACCAATCGACCGTCAATGAGAAGGTCTACACGGTCTCGATGCTCTCGACTTCGCTGGTGATGTGGCTGGGCGTCCACTGGGCGGACGACGCGCCGGGCTCGCACCGCGACCGCTGGGTCATCCTGATCGCCTACGTGATCGCCCTCTCGTCGACCAATCACATGATGGGGGTGCTGGCTGCACCCGCGGTGGGGATCTACATCCTCTGGACCGACTGGCGGGTCATTACTCGTCCGTCCGTGATCGTCGGCGTCGTGATTGCCGCCGTGGTCGGCGTGTCACTCAACTACTTCTTCCTGCCGATTCGTTCCGCACACTATCCGCCCATCAACGAAGGCGAGCCGATCGGTTTCTTCAGCCAGGCGCTGATGGACGTGCTGAACCGGGTGCAGTACGGCAAGCCGTCCGTGCTGGTCCGGCAGGCCGACATACTTTCGCAGTTCAAGAACTACTGGCAGTATTTCAGCTGGCAGTTCGCGCGGGACTGGGGCTTCGGCGCCCGGCTCGCCACCGCCTTCTTCGCAGTCCTCGGAGTCGTCGGCGCGGTCGCGCTCTGGATGCGGGACAAGCGGGCCGCGCTGGCCTCGACCGTATTGATGGGCACGCTCACCGTGCTGCTCGTCTTCTATCTCAATTTCAAGTATGGCTTCTCGATTCCTACCGATCCGGCGCTCGGGGACGTAGCGCGGGAGGTTCGCGAGCGGGACTATTTCTTCGTGATTTCGTTCGCGGCGTACGGACTCTGGGTGGCGGTGGGATTCGGTGAGGTGATGCGGTGGATCGCGGAGGCCGTCGGAGAGCGGGCCGGGGGTTCTCCCAAGTGGGCGCTGGGGACGCCGGTCCTGGCGCTCGCGCTGGTGCCGCTGCTCGGCAACCATGTCACCGCCACCCGAGCCAACGAGACCATGGCGAGGGACTTTGCGGTCGACCTGCTGGAATCGGTCGAGCCGTATTCGGTTCTGATCACCGCGGGTGATAACGACACCTTTCC
>JBDUEA010000085.1:0-13060 GCA_040002695.1 Gemmatimonadota bacterium
AGCGCCCCTCGGTGAACGTGATCACCGGGCTCATCAAGGCCAATTTTCCGAGCCGTATCGCGTTCCGGGTCGCGTCGAAGGTCGACAGCCGCACCATTCTCGACCAGAATGGCGCGGAGGCGCTGCTGGGTAACGGCGACATGCTCTTTCTTCCGCCGGGAAAGAGCGAACCGATGCGCCTGCAGGGCGCGTACATCGCGACCGAGGAGACGGAGAAGGTCATGGACTGGTACGTCGGCCGGCGCGAGGCGAGGCAGCTTGCCGCCTTGCAGCCGTCGGCGCCGGCAAGGGAGCCGGACATTCTCGAGCTGGTCCGCGCCCAGGAGTCAGATGGCGAGGCGGGCTCGGGCGGGGCGGTCGAAGGGGACCGCGACACTCTTTTCCGCGAAGCCGCGGAGACCTGCGTACAGAACCAGGGCGGCTCGACGTCG
Source organism: Gemmatimonadota bacterium (assembly GCA_040002695.1). Lineage (GTDB taxonomy): Bacteria > Gemmatimonadota > Gemmatimonadetes > Gemmatimonadales > GWC2-71-9 > JBDUEA01. The sequence continues at coordinate 432 of JBDUEA010000085.1, forward strand.
CTCCTGCAGCGGAAACTCCGTATCGGCTATGGCCGCGCTGCGCGAATCATCGACCAGCTGCACTACGCCGGCATTCTCGGACCACCGGACGGCAGCAAGCCGCGCGACGTGCTCGTGGGGTTCGATCAACTGGACGAGTATTGCGGCTAATTGAGGCTGCCGAAAACCTTGTCTTTCGACGGGCGGGTCCGCGAGGAGCCGCCCGTCGCGTTTTCCGATTGCGTCATGCGTTCGTTCGGTGGTCCGCCGGCCAGGAATGTTCCCAATTTTTAGCGATGGTTTGAACAGCAGCAGCGAAAACCCGGAAAAAAGAAAACCCGGAGCGGGAATGTGATTGAGATCCCAGGCCCGCATTGATACGCGCTGAGATTGGCTGAAGTCGGGGAGTGGCAAATTTTCAAGACTTCGCACAATACGGATCCATTGACCTAAAGCCCTCTTTCGGGGTTTCGCTTTTTTCGGGCATTCGCTGCTGCGGTTGCCCATTTTCGGCTGGCATGCTCGCGAAATCCGGGATGCATGGAATGCGATACCGTTTCGAGGCGCTCTCAGGCCGAATCATCGAAGCCGCCCTCGAGGTGCATACAGTCCTGGGCCCGGGCTTCGTGGAGGCCGTATATGAGAATGCCCTTGATATTGCGCTCACAGCCCGCGCGATTCCTTTCGAACGCCAGAAGCCAGTCGACGTATGGTTTCGAGGCATCGTTGTCGGTCGACACAGGATCGATCTCGTCGTGGCTCAGGAAATTGTCGTCGAGTTGAAAGCAACCGCGACACTCGGGCCGATCTACTTCGCCCAGGTCCGATCCTATCTGAACGCTGCCGGGTTGCCGACGGGGCTGCTGCTCAACTTCAATTCGACATCGCTGGTCATTCGTCGAGTGATCCGGAGACGAACTGCGTAGAAGCGGTGGTACGCGCGCAGAAAGGATGATGGCGGCCGCGCCAGAACCGATATACTCGTGGCATGTCAACCCGGAAATTCATCCCGACGCCCGAGTGGGAAGATGCGCGGCAGGTGCGCGGTCTTGTCGGCGAGCATGTGGCGATGGCGTATCTGATTTCCGCCGGATGGGAGATCGAAGCCCACCGCTTCCGCCTCGGCCACCAGGAGGTGGATCTCATCGCTCGGCGCGGCAGCGTCGTCGCGTTCGTGGAAGTGAAGACTCGTCGAGGGGACACTCATGGGAGCGGTCTCGAGGCGGTGAGCCGGCGGAAGCAACTGGCAATTTCCCGAGTCGCTGAGATCTGGCGCCTGCGCTTCGGAAGGGCGGGGGACACCTATCGGTTCGACCTCATTGCCATCCGAGACGGCAATCCGGGTGATCAACCGGTGGTTGAGCATGTGGAAGGGGCTTGGGCTATCGACAGGCGATGAATATTAAAGTGGAGCGAAATACTCCACTTAATTGCTATTGATTCGGAGTGTGTTCGGTGTTATACTGCCTTAGGTAGTTGAGTGGATCAAAATAAGTCACTTTGACATAATGGAGTACCAATGGCCGCCGAAGAGACGAAGCACGATGTCGAGCGCCGCAAAGCCCTCAACCTCGCCATCTCCCAGATCGAAAAGCAGCTGGGGAAGGGCTCCATCATGCGGATGGGCTCCGAGTCGCCGCGGGTGAAAATCGCGGCCATCCCGACCGGCGCCATCAATCTCGACGCGGCCATCGGTATCGGCGGCGTTCCCCGGGGGCGGATTACCGAAATCTATGGGCCGGAATCGTCCGGCAAGACGACGCTGACCCTCCACCTTGCCGCCAATGTGCAGCGGGCCGGCGGCGTGGCTGCCTACGTTGACGCGGAGCACGCACTCGACATCGACTACGCCAAGAAGCTGGGCGTCGATGTCGAGAACCTGCTCGTCTCCCAGCCGGACACCGGGGAACAGGGACTCGAGATCGTCGAAATCCTGGTTCGTTCGGGGGCGGTGGACCTCGTCGTGATCGACTCGGTGGCGGCCCTGGTGCCGAAGGCCGAAATCGAAGGCGAGATGGGAGAGAGTCACATGGGTCTCCAGGCTCGGCTCATGAGCCAGGCGCTCCGCAAGCTGGCCGGCGCGATCAACCGCTCGCACTGCGCGGTCGTGTTCATCAACCAGCTGCGTGAGAAAATCGGCGTGATGTTCGGCAACCCCGAGACCACCACCGGCGGCAAGGCGCTCAAATTCTACGCATCGCTCCGCCTGGACATCCGGCGCATCGGTCCGGTGAAGGAACGGGAGGCCGTCATCGGCAATCATGTACGCGTGAAGGTCGTCAAGAACAAAGTTGCGCCGCCGTTCAAGCAGGCGGAATTCGACATCATGTTCGACGAAGGCATCAGCCATACCTCGCTGCTCGTCGACATCGCCGCCGAGGCGAACATCATCCAGAAGTCGGGCGCGTGGTACTCCTACGGGGACCAGCGGATCGGTCAGGGACGCGAAAACGCCAAGCTCTTCCTCAAGGACAATCAGGCGCTGATGCTCGAAGTCGAAGGCAAGGTGAAGGACTTCCTTGGCATGAAGGGCGGAGCGCTGGCGGGCGCGGCGGCGGCGCCGGAGGCGGACGGGGAGGAATAACACCGGTGCAACCACGAATCACCGGGCTCGAACCGGATCCCGCACGCCCCGACGCGGTGCGGGTGGTTGTGAACGGAAAGATCTTCTGCACGGTGCCCGCCGCCACCGTTGCCACCCACGGACTGGCGATTGGCCAGCCGGCGGATGGGGAGTTTCGCGATCGGACCGATCGGGCGGCGGACATCGAGGCCGCCTGGCGCACCCTGCTTCGCTCACTGGAGCGGCGTTCGTTTGCGCGGCATGATCTGGGACGCAGGCTGATTCGAAAGGGGCACCCGCCGGAGGCTGTCGAGGCGGCACTCACACGGGCGGACGATGCCGGACTCCTCGACGACGCCGCCTTTGCACGTCAATTCGTCCAGAGTCGCGCGGAGCGGGGACGCGGACCCGCCCGGCTGACGCGGGATCTGCAGGCCATGGGCATTCCGCGCGGCCTGATCGATGACGCGGTGCGCGCGCGGTGGCCCGAACCGGCAGACACGACGGTGTCCGCGGAGCAGGTCGCGACTCGGCGCGCCGCCCAGCTCAAGAACCTGCCGCCCGATGTGCGTCGTCGCCGCCTGCTCGCATACCTCGGACGCCGGGGCTTCAGTGGCTCGGCAGTATCGGACATCGTGCGGCGGCTCACGCGCACCTAGTTCTCCGTATCCGGCCAGGATCGCGCCCCTACCCGACCCGCCGCAGGAAGGCGTATATTCAGCGCCTATGCGCGCGGACAAATTACGCCGGCTCTTCCTCGATTATTTCATCGCTCAAGGGCACCGCGAGGTGCCTTCTTCGTCGCTGGTACCCGCTGACGATCCCACTCTGCTCTTCACCAACGCTGGCATGGTGCAGTTCAAGCGCGTGTTCCTCGGCCAGGAGCACCGTGACTATGCGCGCGCGACGACGGCGCAGAAGTGCGTTCGCGCCGGGGGCAAGCACAACGACCTCGAGCAGGTCGGGCATACCCGTCGTCATCACACGTTTTTCGAAATGCTCGGCAACTTCTCCTTCGGAGACTACTTCAAGCGGGAAGCGATCCGATTCGCCTGGGAGTTCGTGACCGGCGACAAATGGCTGGGTCTCGATCCGGGCCGGCTGCGCGTGACGGTCCACCACACCGACGCCGAAGCCCGCGCGCTGTGGCTGGAACTCTCAGGGTTGCCCGATCATCGCGTCTATGGCTTGGGCGATAAAGACAACTTCTGGCAGATGGGCGACACCGGTCCGTGTGGGCCGTGCACCGAAATCTTCGTGGATCTCCGGAAGAATGCACCCGCGACCGACCGGCAGACGGAGGTCATCTCCCAGGAGCAGTTCGAGGCGCTTGCCGAGGCGGGCGAGTTCGTCGAAATCTGGAATCTCGTCTTCATGCAGTTCGATCGCTCGGCCGACGGAACGCTCACACCACTTCCGAAGCCATCGGTCGATACCGGAGCGGGGCTCGAACGCATCGCTGCGGTCATGCAGGGTGAGGACAGCAATTTCCACACGGATCTGTTTCTTCCCCTGCTTCAGCGGGTAAGCGAGCTGGTCGGCCAGGCGTATGATCGGGGGCCCGCGGGTGCCTCATTCCGCGTGCTTGCGGACCACGCGCGCGCGGTGAGTTTCCTGCTCGCGGACGGCGTGTACCCTGGCAACGAAGGCCGGGGATACGTGCTTCGCCGGATCCTCCGCCGGGCGGTGCGCCACGCCTGGCTTCTGGGCCGGCGGGAGCCCACGCTCGCGTCGTTGACGCAGGTCGTCGTGGCGCAACTGGGGGCGGTGTATCCCGAGCTGATCGCAAAGGCGGCATTCATCGAAGATGTGACCCGACAGGAAGAGGAGCGCTTCCTGGAGACGATCGATGGCGGGCTCAAACGACTCGCGGAAATTGCAGCTGCCGGCACGACGCGTATCGCTGGAGAAGAGGCCTTCCGCCTCTATGATACGTTCGGTTTTCCGATCGACCTGACCGAGATCCTCGCCGCCGAGCGCGGAATGAGTGTAGACCTCGACGGATTCGAGCGTGCGCTGGACGAGCAGCGCCAACGCTCGCGCGATGCGCGCGTCGCTTCGCGCGGTGGTACCGGCCCCGCTGTCGTGCTCCGCACGGATGAATGGCGACGGCTTCACGACGAGCCGCAGCATTTTGTCGGCTACGGTCGCGATGAATCGGAGACGGAACTGCTGGCGTTTCGGCAACTGGGAGATCGTGTAGAGCTGGCCTTGCGCGAGAACCCGTTCTACGTCGAATCAGGCGGGCAAGTGAGTGACACGGGCGGCCTGACGGGGCGGGGTTGGTCGCTGCTCGTGGATACGGTCCGGAAGGAACCCGGGCTCGGCACAATTCTGGGTGGAAGCTTCTCGGAAACCTTCGAGCCGACGCCGGTGGACGCGCGGATCGATCGCGCCCGCCGGCGCGATATCGAGCGCAACCATAGCGCCACCCACCTGGTGCACGCTGCGCTCCGCCGGCATCTCGGTCACCATGTGCGGCAGCAGGGGTCGCTCGTCGAGCAGGGGCGTCTGCGCTTCGACTTCTCGCACCACGCACCGATCGACCGTGCGATGCTCGAGACCATCGAGCGCGACGTCAACGAACGCATCTGGGCCAACGATCAGGTCGAAACGCGCGAAATGGGTTATCGCGATGCACTCGATCTCGGCGCGATGGCGTTCTTCTCGGAAAAATATGGCGACGTCGTCCGCGTCGTGAAGATGGGAGACTCCATCGAGCTTTGCGGCGGAACTCATGTTCGCTCGACCGGCCAGCTCGGCCTGTTCCGCTTCACCGGGCAGGGTGGTGTGGCGGCCGGAGTACGTCGCATTGAAGCCGCCACGGGTCCCGAGGCCTACGCTGCGGTCGGACAGGCCGATGCCCGGCTGGTTCAAGTCGCAGAGTCGCTCAAGTCCCACCCTGATCACCTGCTCCGGAAAGTCGAGCAACTCCTGCAGGAGCGCGCAAATCTGCAAACGCGACTCGACGAAATACGGAAGACGGGCGGCGCGACCGCGCCCGTCGGCACCGTCCTGGATGTGCACGGCGTGGCCGTGACGATCGGTGACACCAGCGCCGAGGATCGGGACGAGATCGCCGCGGCGGCGGACACGTTTCGACAGGGTCGGACCCGGGCTGTACTCGTCCTCTTCGGCAATGCGGGCCGGGGCGCGGTACACGTCGCCGTCACCGATGATCTCGTGCAGTCGGGTCGGAAGGCGGGAGACCTCGTCAACCGGATCGCCTCGGTGAGCGGTGGCAAGGGCGGAGGCCGTCCGGCCTTTGCGTCGGCGGGCGCGGGGAACCCCGAACTGCTCGGCGCGGCCCGGGAGGCGACGCCGAGCCTGGTCGAAGCGTGGCTGGGCGGCAATGGCGGCTGACGGACAGGAGGTGGGCGCGGAACCAGTACCGGCACGCGGGCCAGGCCGTCCTGAGGCCGGTGCGGTACAGCAATGGCTCGTGGCCCGGCTCCGGAATGCCCCACCGTCGTTGCGGGAACGGGTCCGGAAACATGCGGCCGACGCCCCGGCGCGATTCGAAATCTCGAGCAGCCTGGCCGCGACCGCGCAGCGGGTGCTTGCACAGGTCATGGGTCATCCCGGCGATCGCTCGATCGCCCTGGACCTTCTTGCGGCTGACGGACTGATCACCCTGGCGCTCCTCGCGCAGGCCGAAATGGATCCTGACGGCCTTGAGGCGTTCGCGTCCCGCCTGCTCTCGGTCGATCCCACCATCGCGTGATAGACCTTCACTCGCATCTCCTGCCCGGCGTCGACGACGGATCGAAGAGCGTCGACCAGTCCGTCGCCGTGTTGCAGGCGATGATCCAGCAGGGCGTCACCGATGTCTGTCTCACTCCGCATCTGCCGGCGAGTCGCGCGGCGAGTGGTCCGCCTGCGTTGCAGGATCAGGCATATCAGGCCTTGATCGGCGCGGCGCCTCCGGGGATACGGTTGCACCGTGGCAACGAGGTCATGCTCGACCGCCCGCTGGCGAGTTCGGTGGCCGCGGACCGGCGCGTCACCATCAACGGCACGCGCTATATTCTCGTCGAATTTCCTCGTCTCGTCACCGCGATCACCGCGCAGCATGCGCTCATGCTGATCGCGTCTTCCGGCCTCATTCCCCTGCTCGCGCATCCGGAGCGCTACGCGGCATGCTCGCCGGAGTCGGTGCGGCGCTGGAAAGAGACTGGCGCGGTGATGCAGGTGGACGCGACGACCCTGCTCGCATCGCGCACGCGCGGTGAACGCGCGCGTCAGCTCGTTGCGCAGGGGCTCGCCGACATTGCCGCCGCGGACAATCACGGCGACGAGCGCACCCTTCTGGCAGGCTATCAGGCGCTCGTTGCCCACGGTGGCGCAATGCAGGCGGACCTGCTGATGATCCAGAACCCGGGCGCCATCCTCGAAGATCGTGCGTTGATGCCGGTGCCTCCGCTCGAATTCCGGACGTCGATCGTCCAGCGGATCCGGAAGCTTTTCGAGCGGGAGGACGCATGAATTCCAGCCGCGTAACCGAAGGACTGCAGGCCCTCGCCGCGCTTGCGGCGCGATCCACCGCTCTGGCGGAAGACGTTACGCGCGTGGCCGAACGATACGCCGAGACATTGCGGGCCGGTGGAACGCTATTCTTCGCGGGTAACGGAGGCAGTGCGGCCGATGCGCAGCACGTGGCGACCGAGTACGTCGTTCGGTATCGGGCGGATCGACCCGCGTACGCGGCGATCGCTCTGACGACGGACACCTCGCTGCTTACCGCGGCCGGGAACGACTTTGGCTTCGACCAGCTCTTCGCGCGACAGGTCGAAGCACTCTGCCGCCCGGGCGACCTGCTCATCCTGCACAGTACCAGCGGGCAGAGCACGAACCTGCTGCTCGCTGCGCGCGCCGCCCGGGCCCGCGGGGCCGGCACCATTGGTTTCCTCGGCCGCGGGGGAGGCGCGTTGCGGGAGCTGGTGGACATCGCGCTCGTCATTCAATCCGAAGAGACGAGTCATATCCAGGAGATTCACCTGGCGCTGGAGCATATCATCTGCGAGATGGTGGAAGATGCACTGGCCGGTTCCGGAACCGCCGTCCGTCGTGAGAAGGGAACAGCATGATTTCACTCGAGGGGCGGACGGCGCTGGTGACCGGTGGCTCGCGGGGCATCGGCCGGGCCGCCGCGCTCCAACTCGCCCGGGCCGGCGCCGACGTGGCGGTGACGTATGTCCGACGAAGCGCCGAGGCGGAAGGCGTGGCGGAAGAAATTCGGGGAATGGGCCGGCGGAGCTTCGCGGTTGGCGGAGATCTGAGCGATGAACGCGAAGTCCGGCGAGTCTTCGATCGCCTCGGACAGGAGTTCGGGCGCCTGGATCTGTTTGTCGGGAATGCGGGAGTGTGGCCGGTGGAAGATGTCGCGCTTCGCGACATGACCCCGGCGCGCTGGCACGCCACGCTCGCGGCCAATCTGGATGCGATTTATTTCACGACGAAGGCTGCCCTGCGGATCATGTCTGACGGCGGACGCATCGTGCTGGTGGGGAGCACGGCAGGGCAGCGCGGCGAGGCATATCACGCCGATTATGCCGCGACGAAGGGCGCGATGATTTCGCTGGTCAAGTCGCTCGCGATCGAGTGCGCGCCGGGAATTGCGATCAACTGCGTGGCGCCCGGGTGGGTCGACACCGAGATGAGCGAGCCCGCATTCGGTAGTGGCGGGCGCGAGCGCATCGCAGCGACGATTCCGCTCAGGCGCATCGCGAGCGCGGACGACATTGCAGGCCCCATCCTGTTCTTGTGCAGCGACCTCGCCCGCCACGTGACGGGGGAGATTCTCAACGTCAATGGCGGGAGCGTGCTGTGCGGCTGACGAGGCGATACTTGCACCCGTCAGTCCTGCGGCCGGCGGTCAGGTCTTCCTCGATGGCGCGTTCCTCTTCACGGTTCGACCCCCGCCAATGATTCATCTGCTGTTCACCGGTGGCACCATCTCGATGCAGCGGGACGCGCGCGCAGGCGGCAACATTCCGGCGCACGGTGGGGAGGCGCTCGTGGGGTTCGCGCCTGACCTTGCCTCGGTGGCGCCGTACCGGATCGAAGACTGGGGTCGGTATCCCGCCTGTCACATGGGTCTCGACAAGCTGTGGGAGCTTCGAGAGCGAGTCCGCGCGATCGTTTCCGGCGAGAGTGGCGCCATTCCGGACGGTATCGTCATTACCCATGGGACCGACACGCTCCAGGAAACCGCCTACCTTCTCGCGCGCACGCTCGAGTCGACGGTACCGATCGCGATTACGGGGGCCATGCGTACCTCGAGTGACGTGGGCTGGGATGGTCCCCGCAATCTCACCGATGCGGCGCGCGTGGCGGCGGCGCCTGAGAGTCGTAGTCGGGGCGCGATGGTGGTATTTGGCGGGCGGATTTTGTCCGGTCTGGAAGCTGTGAAGACGGAGGCAATCGGGCTCGACGCCTTTGCAGCACCGTATGGGTCCATGCTGGGAGTGGTGCAGAGTGGGAGCGTGCGCTTCGGCCGTCCAGCGGAAGCCCTCCCATTGGTCTTACCTCAATCCCTTTCCGCACGGGTAGCACACGTGCCGGTTGTGGTCGGAGACGATGGCGCACTGCTCGACCTCGCGCGGCCGCTGCATGACGGGTTGGTGCTCGAAGCCTTTGGCAGCGGGAACATCCCGCCCGGCGCGGTACCCGCTGTGCAACGCTGGATCGATGAGGGCAAAACGGTGGTGCTCGCGAGTCGGTGTGCGACAGGTCAGGTCACGCCGGTTTATGCGTTTGCCGGGGGCGGTGCCACGCTCGTGAAGGCGGGAGTGATTCCCGCGGGGCCACGCACTCCCTCGCAGGCGCGAATGGAGCTTACGATCGCGCTCTCGGCCGGTGCTCCGTATGGCTCGCCGATCCGCATCCAGTCCGAAACGCCGTACTCTGCCGCCGTGGAGGATTGAGCGTGCTCTTTCCTCTCCGGCTCCCGATCCCCGAGGACGTGCTGGAGATCGCGAAAACGCTTGAACACGCGGGCTTCGAAGCATGGTGCGTTGGCGGCGCGGTCCGTGACACGCTGCTCGGCGAAGCCAACAGTGACTTTGATATTGCAACGTCAGCGGTGCCGGAGAAGGTGCGTGAGCTCTTCCGTCATACGGTGCCGGTGGGCGAACGGTTCGGCACGATTGCGGTGCGGACGCGTCGCCGGCATCACGAGGTAACGACATTCCGTCATGATGTGACCACCGACGGCCGGCATGCCGTCGTGGCGTTCGGCGCTTCGCTCGACGATGATCTCGCCCGGCGGGATTTCACCATCAACGCGATCGCCTATCATCCGCTGCGGCACGAATGGCGGGATCCGTTTGCCGGAGCCCAGGACCTCGAGCGCCGCCTGCTCCGCGCGGTCGGCGTCGCGGGCGATCGTTTCCGCGAGGACTACCTCCGAATTCTTCGGGGGCTGCGATTCGCCGCGCGATTCGGGTTCGCCATCGAGGACGAGACGTGGAACGCGATGCGGCGAAACGCGGATGGGCTTCGCCAGCTTTCCGCGGAACGGGTACGGGATGAATGGTTCAAGGGACTCCGGACGGCGGGCAGCATACCGGAGCTGGTCCGGCTCTGGTGGGAGAGCGGAGCCGCAGCCGTCTGGATCCCCGAGCTCGTGCGGCAGGTTGGCGCGGGTGTGCCTGCCGCGACGACCGAAGGCTCCCCGGGTGTATCCTCCGCTGGAAGGACCGACTCTCTCTCGGGAGGCATCGGAACCGTGACCGGCACCCGGGCTTCGGGCGAGCCGCGTGATCCGGTGCTGCTGACGACGCTTCTCTGTCTGGTCCCGGTGACGGTGCTCGCCCGGCTCCGCGCGTCGAATGCGGAAATCGGGCGCGCGGCGTCGATGCTCGCCGGCCCATCCGAACCGGAAAGCCCTGCGCCGATCGCTGTACGCCGCTGGCTCGCGGCGGTCGGCGGCGCGGCGGACGACCTCATCTTTCTCTGGACCATGCGGCACGGCATCCCGCCCGTCTGGGCGACGATGGTCGCGGAGATCCGGCACCGCGGTGATCCGCTCACGCGGAAGTCCCTCGCCGTGAACGGCGCCGACCTCCAGGCTGCCGGTATCCCGGCGGGACCCGAGCTCGGTACGCTGCTGGACCGCTTGCTCAGCCTGGTCGTCGAGGACCCGTCGCTGAATACGCGGGAGACGCTGCTCGCGCGAAGCCACACGCTCCGAGAATCGCGCGGATGAACGCACTCGGTTTCGCGCTGATCGCCGGGCTGGGCAATGTCGTGGGCGCCGTTGCCGTGGTGCGTCATGAACGACGGAGCCTCGCGGTGATCGACGCGTTCATCGCTTTCGGCGCGGGCTTCATGCTCTCGGTGGCGCTGCTCGACGTAATGCCCGAAGCGATCGCCCATGGGGATGACGCGCCGGTCTTCATTCTGGCGGGTTACCTCGCGGTGCATCTCGCGCAGCATGTGCTCACGCCGCATTTCCACTTCGGCGAAGAGACCCATCGCGTGAGCCCGACCGCCGCGCTCTCCGCACTCCTCGGCCTGTTGCTCCACACGTTCTTCGATGGCGTGGCGATCGCGAGCGGATTCCTCGTCTCACGGCAACTCGGGCTCCTGCTCTTTCTCGCCGTGATACTGCACAAGCTTCCCGAGGGGGTAACGATTTCCAGCCTTGCGCTGGCGGGCGGCCAGAATCGGCGCGGAGCCATCGGCGCGGCCGGTGCGCTGGGGCTCGCGACCGTTCTTGGAGTCGTGCTGACCACGAGCGCCTCCGGGCTGGCGCGGCACGGACTGGCCCTCTCCGCCGGCGTGACATTCTACGTCGCGGCATCCAACCTGGTCCCGGAATTCCAGGCCAAACGCGGGTGGCGGGTGCCCATCGCCTTCTTCGGCGGTGTCGCCGCATTTCTGCTTTCGCGTCTGCTGCTGGCGTCTGTCACGTCCTGATTCGTTCGACCGGTCCCCCCTCCCGAAACGCTCGAGTCTCCCCCCATCCCGGGTGCGGCGCAGCACCCGCCAATTCATCCGGCGCGGGGTATGTTTCGAGGAACCCGACGGAGAAGGCGCATGGCAAGGAAGCGGATCCAGTCCGACGAGGAATCGCTGTTTATGAGCACGGTCTCCGTGCAGCCGCTAGCCGCGCGCATGCGCCCGGCTTCCCTGGATGAGTACGTGGGCCAGGAACATCTGCTCGCGCCTGGAAAGCCATTGCGTGACGCGATCGAGCGCGGATCTCCTGGATCGATGATTTTCTGGGGACCGCCGGGAACCGGAAAAACTACGCTGGCTCACCTGATCGCGTTGACGACCGACCGGGTATTCGTGCCATTCAGCGCGGTGACCGACGGCGTACCGCGGATCCGGGAGATCGTCGCGGAAGCGAAGGGCCGACTCGCCTCCGGCGGCGCCAGGACAATCCTCTTCATCGATGAAATTCACCGCCTCAACAAGGCGCAACAGGACAGCCTGCTGCCGCATGTGGAGCAGGGAGTCGTGACGCTCATCGGCGCCACCACCGAGAACCCGAGTTTCGAGGTGACCGGCGCGCTGCTCTCCCGCACCCGCGTTTTCGTGCTGAATCCGCTTGCGCCCGAGGAGGTGCGCGCGCTGCTCGAGCGGGCGCTGGCCGACGCGAATCGAGGCCTCGGCGCCGAGCAGATTACGGCGGAGCCTGAAGCGCTGGAGCTGATGGCGCTCGAAGCGGATGGGGATGCCCGCAGGGCGCTCACGGTACTCGAAGCCGCGGCGGCGCATGTCGGCATGTCGGGACTCATCACGCCCGAAGTCGCGCGGGAAGCGATGCAGAAGCGCTTCGCGCGTTACGACAAGAGCGGGGAAGAGCATTTCAACCTGCTTTCGGCATATCACAAGTCGCTGCGAGGCAGCGACCCGCAGGGTGCGCTTTACTGGATGGCCCGAATGCTCGAGGGTGGAGAAGATCCGATGACACTCTTCCGCCGCGCCATCGCGATGGCGGCCGAGGACATCGGTCTGGCGGATCCGGATGCCTTGCGGCTGGCGGTCGCGGCTCGCGACGCCTTTCATATGCTGGGGCCGCCGGAGGGTTACCTGCCGCTCGCGGAGATGACGATCTACCTCGCGACGGCGCCGA
>JBDUEA010000086.1:0-13044 GCA_040002695.1 Gemmatimonadota bacterium
TGCACATGCCCGAGATCATCGCATTGCGCAGGGACATCGAACGGTTCGCCGCCGGCATCGCCCCCGGGCAGGATGCCGAGGCGATGGCAACCTTCAAGCGACTCAAACAGGCACTACACGCGGGCACCGTCCGAGCCGCCGATCGCGGAGCTGACGGCACCTGGGTCGTGAACGGATGGGTGAAGGCCGGGATTCTGCTCGGATTCCGGCTCGGCCGGGTGGAGCGCATCGATGCGACGCCGGCTCCGTTCTTCGACAAGCACACGTTCCCCGTGCGCGAGCTCAGCGCGAGCGACGGAGTGCGGATCGTCCCCGGCGGTTCCTCGATTCGTGAGGGATGCTATGTGGGCCGAGGCGTGGTCTGCATGCCGCCGATGTACATCAATGTGGGTGCGTACGTCGATGATGGGACGATGGTAGATAGTCATGCCCTCGTCGGCTCCTGCGCGCAGATCGGCAAGCGCGTGCACCTCTCGGCCGGAGCCCAGATCGGCGGGGTGCTCGAGCCGGCCGTGGCACTCCCGACCATCATCGAGGACGATGTCCTCGTGGGCGGGAACTGTGGCGTCTACGAAGGAACCATCGTCCGGGCGCGTGCGGTGCTCGCGCCGGGAACGATCCTGAGTGCCGGCACGGCCGTGTTCGATCTCGTGCATGACAGGGTGTATCGGAAGGAAGCGGGCCGGCCGCTGGAAATCCCCGAGGGCGCCGTGGTGGTCCCGGGCAGTCGGCCGGTGAAGTCCGGTCCCGGCGCTGCCGCCGGCATCTCGCTCTACACCCCGGTCATCGTCAAGTATCGCGACGAGAAGACCGATGCCTCGATACGGCTCGAGGACCTGCTGCGCTGACCGCCGTCCTTCCTATTGACAGTCTATACGAACATGACCCATCTTGTATAGACAATCGATAGGAGAACCGTATGGCCTCGACGCCGACCAACCTGTTGCAGGGCACGCTCCACCTCCTCATTCTGCAGACCCTCTCGCTCGGCGATCTCCACGGATTGGGGATCGCCCAGCGGATCGAGCAGGTCACCCGTGGCACCTTCCAGGTCAAACCCGGCTCGTTATTTCCCGCATTGCACCGAATGGAGGAAGAGGGGTGGCTCGTCTCGAAGTGGGGAGAGTCGGCCGCGAACCGGCGCGCGAAGTACTACGCCATGACCAGGGAGGGGCGGCGACAACTCAAGGCCGAGACGGAGCAGTGGGGACGGGTTTCTCTGGCAATGACTTTGGCCCTCAAGACCAGGTAGGCGCGCCATGTCATTTCCTTCGAGATTCGCCTCGTGGTGCCGGAACATCCTGAATCGGAACGCGGTGGAGCGCGACCTCGATGAAGAGCTGAAGGCATATGCCGCGCTGCTGATCGAGGAGAAGACCCGGGCGGGCCTTCCGGCGGCCGAGGCGCAGCGTCTGGCGCAACTCGAGCTCGGCGGACACGAGCAGGTAGCGGAAAGCGTCCGCGAGATCCGCGTTGGGGAGACTGTTTATCGCGTCGGCCGAGACATACGGCTGGCCTTGAGGATGATCCGGCGAAATCCGGTGCTCAGCGCCGCGATCATACTCATCCTCGGCCTCGCCATCGGCGCCAACTCCGCCATTTTCTCGCTGACCGACAGCTGGGTCTTCACCTCCCTGCCCGTCGACCGACCCGATCGACTCATCTTCATCCATCGCACGGCGCTCGATGGATCAGAGCAGCAGAACTTTTCCATCGACGCCTTTGAGCGCCTGCGCGCTTCGGCCGCACCCGTCGCCGGCATCGCGGCTCACGATTTCACTCGACTCAACCTCGAGGTGCATGGCGAGTCCGAGCCGGCCGAGGGAGAGCTGGTCTCGGGCAATCTCTTCAGTGTGCTCGGCCTCAGTCCAGCGCTGGGCCGCCTGCTCGATTCCACCGACGATGTTCCCGGACGCCCTGTGGTCGCCCTCATCAGCGACCGATACTGGCGCGGTCGCTTCCACCAGTCGGACTCGATCCTGGGAACCGAGATCAGGCTCAACGGGATGCCCGCCACTGTGGTCGGAGTGCTCCCCCGGCAATTCACCGGCCTCACCATCGGGACCGCCGAGGGCGACGTCTGGATTCCGCTGGCACTCCATCCGCAGGTTGCCCTTCGCGATCACTCCGAAGTCGGGCTGCTGGGACGACTCGCGCCTGATATCACGACTCTGTCGCTCGAGGATCGCCTCTCCCAGTTCTACCGGTCGATGCTCGCGGACAGCGTGGGCGCGTCGGCGACGCCGACCACCACGCAGGCCATCGCGCGCGCCGGCATCAGGCTGGCATCGGCGGCCAGGGGCCAGGGGAGCGGGCTCGAGAATGAGCTGCGCATCCTGATGCTCGTCGGACTCCTGGTACTACTGGTCGTATGCGCCAACCTCGCCAATCTGCTTCTCGCCCGCGCGATTGCCCGCCGCCGCGAGGTGGCGATTCGAATCGCTCTCGGGGCGACGCATGGCCGGATCCTCCTGCTTCTCCTCACCGAGAGCGTGGTTCTCTCGCTGCTCGGTGGTGCACTCGGCGTCATCATCGCACTGGGTGGCGGCGAAGCACTGGCCGGATTCCTCTCGGATGATCCGCGCTCCCTCGCCGTAACGGTGCAGCCGAGCGTGCACCTGCTGCTCTTCGCCGCCGGACTCTCGCTGCTCTCGACCATCATCTTCACCGTGGTGCCTGTCGTCTCGCTGATCCGAGCCAACCTGCATGCCGCACTGAAGTCAGGTGCCGCAGGCGCCCGCGGCAGCCGTCCGGCTCTCCGCCTCGGCCGCACCCTGGTGGTGGTCCAGGTCGCGCTGTCGCTCGTGCTGCTGGCGACTGCGGGTGTACTCGTCCGTACGGTTCGAAACATGGCCGCACTCGATCCCGGGTTCGATCGGAGTCACACGCTCCTCTTCGCCGTCTATCCCGCGACGCTGGGGTACGAGGGTGACCGCGAACTGCAGCTCTATCAGCGACTCCGCCATCGCATCGAAACGCTGCCAGGCGTGACCTCTGCCAGCAGTTCCCGGTGGCGGCTGGTCTCGGTGGGGCGCGACCAATGCACCTCCGCGCAGCAGCCGGCTCCGCTCACCGCGGACTTCGGAACCCCGGTGGGCCCGCGCTTCCTCCAGACGATGGGTGTGCCCCTGCTCATGGGCAGGGAATTCACCGATGGCGATTTGCCGAATACGGCGCCGGTCGCGATTCTCAGCCGCGCGGCATCAGGGCTCTTCTTTCCGGCCGGTGGCGCCATCGGTCGGCAGATCGGAATTGCGGGAGAGGCCGAACGGCGCACCGTCGTTGGAATCGCGGGCGATGTGGGGACGTACAGTAAATCTCCTCTCGATCGAGGATTGCCCTCGTGCATCGTCTATATCCCGACCGCGCAGACACTCGCCAACAACGGAGGACAGCAGTGGATCGAGGTGCGCGCGGCGGGCGACCCGTCCACGCTGCTTCCGGCGGTGCGAGGCGCCGTCAAGGAAATCGATTCAAGGCTCTCGCTTTTCTGGCCGGCCACGATTCAGGACCAGGTTCGGGCGGTCTATGGCGAACAGGCGTCGCTCGCCACACTTTCGACCATCTTCGGAGTGCTGGCGCTGCTCTTCGCCGCCATCGGGCTGCTCGGTATCATCTCCTATACCGTCGCCTCGAGGAGCAGCGAGCTCGGGCTGCGGCTCGCATTGGGGGCGCGACCGGCGACCATCGCATTCGGCATCGTGCGGGAGACCCTCGTGCTCGTGGTGACTGGGGTGGTGGTCGGAATAGCCGCGGCCGTCGGCGCGGTTCGGATGACGTCAGGGATTCTCTATGGGGTGTCACCGCTCGATCCGGTTTCGCTCGGCGGTGCGGTCGCGACGTTGCTGATCGTGGGTTTCGCGGCCGCCTACGTGCCGGCACGGCGGGCGTCGCGCGTGAATCCGGCGATCACACTGCGTCGGGAATAGTCCCCGTCGGCCGCAAACACCTCGCGACTACGCTGAAATCCTGGCCCGGAAGTCACTCGGAGGGACAAGATGCCGTTGGATCTCCCGGAGGGTGACAACGAAATCGTCCTTACGTTCCCCTGGTCGAGCCGGGTTCTTCCAGCGTTTCTCTGCCTCGCGGGCCTGCTCATCGTGGCGTCTGCCTTCCTGGGGGAGTTCGGGACTTTCGAGCGCATCCTGCGCGGGCTCTCCGGTGTCGTGGCCACAGCCTGCTTTGTGACGCTCCTCGTCTGGAATTTCAGCTTCACGATCCGCGCGGATCAGGCGGGACTGGTTTCCCGATCGATCTTCGGCTCGCGTCGCATCGCATGGAATGACATCGAGTCCATCCACGGCAAAGCCGTGACGCGGGACGTGACGACCCGGGTCGGAGGATTCAGACCGTACCGGACGAGCAAACAGACTATTGCGAGGTACACCGTGGTGACCGATCGGACGGGCTCGGAAATCAGAATCCGTGACGATCTGGTGCCGGTGGAGCGCCGGAACGTTTTGATCGAAATTCTTCATCAGGCGCTCGCGTCCCGCGTCGAGCAGCGCACGCCGAGTAGCTGAGCCGCATCCCTCCGTTCGCCTCCTCGGTATTGACAGCCAGCGTATCCACTGCCATAGTTGCCCAGAACTCTAGGTATGGGAGCGACCATGGCCGCGCGCGACCCTCTTCGGGGCACCCTCGAAATCCTTATTCTCAAGACCCTCACCTGGGGCCCGCGTCATGGTTACGCGATCGCCCGCTGGCTCGAGGACACTACCCGGGATCTTCTCCGGGTCGAGGATGGGTCGCTCTATCCCGCGCTCTACCGCATGGAGCAGCGCGGCTGGATTCGAAGCGACCGCCGCATCTCCGAGCTCGGGCGCCCCGCGAAATTCTATCAGCTCACTGCCGCAGGACGACGCTACCTCAACGAGGAAACCGCCCAGTGGCTGACCTTTGCCAGGACGGTTACCCGATTGCTGCAGGCCGGAACATGACTGAACGTGACGATCCGTCCGCCGGACACCCTCTTCCCGAACCGATCTTCGCGCGTCCCGTGTCGGAGGAAATTGCGGAAGAGCTGGCCTTTCACCTCGAAATGCGCGCTCGTGAACTCGAATCCCAGGGATTCGACCCCGCGCTCGCGCGCCGAATGGCACTCGCCCGGTTCAGTGATGTCGAACGCGTGGCCGAAGAGTGTCGCGCCCTGGCGGAGCGGCGCGAGGACACCGTCCGGCGTACGCGGTACATCAGAAATTTTCTGCTGGACATCCGCTTCGCGCTCCGGATGCTGGGCCGACGTCGAGGGTTTGCCGCACTCGCCACTCTGACCATCGGCCTCGGCATCGGGGCGGCTACCGCTATCTACAGCGTAGTGGATGGCGTGCTGCTCCGGCCGCTTCCCTATGACGAGCCGCATCGGCTCGTGGCGGTGTGGGTTACCGAAGCCGACCGAAAAACCGATCCGGTTCTCTCCCGGTACTGGGATCGCGTCGTGCTGGGCCGTACCGAGTACGACGCGCTGCGCCAGCATTCCACGCGGCTCCGTGACGTCTCGCTCTGGTCTCCCGGCGACGCCATGCTCATCGATGCGGCTGGGAGTGAGGAAATCGCGACACTGCGGATTTCGTCCGGCCTGCTCCCGCTGCTGCGCCTCCATCCCGCACTGGGCAGATCATTTCTTCCCGGCGAAGACGCGGTCAACGGCCCACGGGTAGCGATGGTAAGCTGGGAGGCCTGGCAGTCGCGCTGGGGCGGAGACGCGTCCATAGTCGGAAGACCAATACAGCTGGACGAGAACAGTTACACGATCGTCGGCGTGCTGCCGCGGAAACTCCGCCTCAGTCGGACTGGCCCGATAGTTCCGGTCTGGGTTCCCGCATTCCAGGACTCGTTCGACCTGGCAGAGCGACACAACCGTTCCTACCGCGCGGTCGCGCGGCTCGCTCCGGGTGCAACGATCGACGAGGCGACCGACGAGGCCTCGCGAATATTGCATGCGGTATCGATATCGCCGACCGCGAACGCGGGCGCGCGTGTCGCCGACTGGCAGATGGACCAGACCGGCACCGCACGCGACTCCCTGCTGCTGCTCCTCGGCGCGGTGGGATTGCTGCTTTGTATCGCATGCGTCAACGTCTCGACGCTCATGCTCGGTGAGTCCGCGCGGCGGGAACCCGAGATCGCTGCGCGCAGCGCGCTGGGCGCCGGACCCGGTCGTCTCGCGCTGCAGTTGCTGGCCGAAAGCCTCGTCATCGCCGCGCTTGGGGGAATCCTCGGCACCGCGATCGCCGCGGTCTCCATTCGTCTCCTGGTCGGATTCGCTCCGCCGGGCATTCCGGGAATCGGCGACGTCGCGCTCGACTGGCGAGTCCTGGCCTTCACCATGGGATGCGTGGTGCTGTGCGGGTTCGGGTTCGGCATCATGCCTGCGATCCTGCTGCTCCGGAGGACGCGACATGCCTCGATCCGAGTCGGGGCCGGCCAGTCGTCACGAGGCGCAGCACCGCTCCAGCGAGTGCTGATCGGCCTGGAAGTGGCGCTTTCGCTGGTGCTGCTGGTCGGATGCGCGCTCCTTGGTCGGAGCCTCCAGCGTCTGAGCACGGTGGACCCCGGCTTTACTGCAGAGAACCGGGTCGTCGCGCAGATGACCTCGCAGCGAGCGTTCTGGCGAAGTGATCAGCGAATCCGCGCATTCTATGAACAAGCGCTCCGCGAGCTGGCGGCCTTGCCAGGCGTGCGGGCGGTGAGTGGAAGCTCTTCGATGCCCTTCACCGGTGCTGCGAGCAGCTCACCTGTACAGATAGAAGGTGTGGCCTACGCCGGACAACATGACGGCTCGAACGTGCAGCAACGATCCGTGCTTCCGAATTTCTTTCAGGTTATCGGCATTCCGCTGCGGGCCGGTCGCTTCTTCACGGCGGAAGATCGGGCCGGCGCGGAGGCTGTCGTCATCATCAGCGAAGTCGAAGCCCGGCGAGACTGGCCGGATGGATCGCCGCTCGGCCACCGGCTTCGCTGGCAGGGAGGGTGGCGGACGGTCGTTGGCGTCGTCGGGGACGTGAAGTACAGCGGGCTCTCCCGGGACGCCGAACCGACGCTCTATGTGCCGTTCGATCAGTCACCGGACGCTGGTACGACTTTCATTCTCCAGTTTCAGGGGGATGCGAGGGGGGCATTGCCTCTCATCAGGAAACGTCTCGACGCGATCGACCCCGCGGCAGCGGTCTATGCCCTCGGGCTGCTGCCCGACCTGATCGATGATTCCTATGGGGACGAGAAATTTCGGACCCTACTCGTTACTCTCTTTGGGGCGGTGGCCGGAGTGCTTGCGGCCGTCGGCATTTTCGGGGTGACTTCGCGAACGGTGACACGCCGCCTGCGGGAGGCGGGAATCCGCGTCGCGTTGGGAGCCTCCATGCCGGCGCTCACCAGGCTCATGCTCCGTGACACCCTGGCGGGAGTGGGAATCGGGTTGCTCATTGGCGTGCCGGGTGCGATCGTCGCGGCCCGCATGCTGTCCCCATACCTCTACGGGATCACGAGCGCGGACCCGGCGGCGTACGGCCTCGGCGCGGGACTCCTGATCGGGTGTGCGGTGGGCGCGACGATACCCGCGCTCCGGCGGGCATGGTCCGTGGATCCCGTCACCGTCCTGAAAACGGAGTGATCGGGTCGACTCGAGTCGGTTCAGTATCTCTCAACCTTCGGACGTCAACGACGCATGGCCACGCATACCCACTACATCTGGTTCGAGACGAAGCAGCGCCAGGAGATCATCGACATCACGATCGACGTGGCGGAGCAGGTTCGGGACAGCGGAGTGATGGAGGGATTCGTCCTCGTCTCGGCCATGCACATCAGCGCGTCGGTCTTCGTGAACGACCACGAGTCGGGGCTGTGGCACGACATCCAGCAGTGGCTCGAGAATACCATTGCGCCGTGGGACCCGGGGCGATATCGGCACAACGACACGGGCGAGGACAATGCCGCGGCTCACTTGCGGAGCCTCGTCATGGGCCACGAGGTCATCGTCCCGATAACGAATGGCGCGCTGGACCTGGGACCGTGGCAGCGGGTCTTCTATGGCGAGTGGGATGGGCAGCGGAAGAAACGGGTCATCGTCAAGGTCATGGGGGAACGCGGTGGGGATCGATGAGATCGATTCGATGACGGGCATCCCCTGATCAATTTTCGAGCCCTGCGGGACTAGAGGGATTCGGTGGTCGCTTTGGTGGTCGGCGAATCCGCGTCGATATCCACCGGGAGTTTCCGGCGCTCGAACCGGCCACGCCACCGGAGAGCCGGCTGCTCGACGAGATAGAAGGAGGCGACGGCCATCGCGACCGCCAGCAGCAAGCCCGCCGGAAACCGGCGAGCCGCGCCGCCAAGGCTGTGAGAAGTAATGAAAGGCTGCTGCCAGAGATACAACGAGTAGCTCAGCCGCCCGACATAGGCGACCGGTTTGGCGTTCAGGAGCCGCCCCGCCCCGCTCAGCGGATTCTTCACCGCCCACATGAGCAGGAGAGGAAGCGTGATCACCTGCATGCTGCTCGTGAGCAGCCGCTGGTGCGGGAAGCTGTGGATGTACGGCTCAAAGAGCACGAGCAGCAGCGCCGCGAGCGGGATCCAGGAGTTCCGCATGAGCCACTGGAAGAGCGGTGCGCGTTCGAGATCATCCCGCCAGAGCGCAAGCGCGCATCCGGCTGCAAGGAAGTTGCTCACCGTCTCAAAGGAGCGGCCGACCGTCGGAACACCGGCCCTGGTCTCGAGCAGCGTCACGATCGGGACCGCGAGGAGAATCACGATCGTGGCCCACCGGGCGCGTGCGAGACCGAGCAGGAGCAGGAGCGCCGGCCACATCAGATAAAACTGCTCCTCGACGGCGAGCGACCAGGCGTGACCGAGCGGGTATCCCGCCGGCGACCCGTAGTTGCTGAGATAGGCCGCGCAGCGGAGCAGGCTTCGCCACGGAACCGGAAAGAATCCCAGCGCTCCGCCGACCGCGACGAGAAACAGAAAGGCGTAGTAGGGCGGAAAGATCCGGAAGGTCCGGCGCAGATAGAACCGGCCCAGGCGCACCGTGCCCGAGCGACGATACTCGGACTGCAGGATGCCGGTGATCAGAAATCCGGAGATGACGAAGAAGAGCCGGACGCCGGTAAGGCCGGTGGCCGGGTAGATCGAGATGGCGGGAAATCCCGCTGAGCCGGTCAGGTGGGAAAGAATGACGAGGCCCACCGCGATCGCCCGCAGTCCGTCGAGCGACGGGATGCGTGCGCCGGCGCCTTCGATATATCGAGCTTCCGCCATCTGACGCTCCCGGATGTTCCGACGCTGCCTCACCGATCACACGCTGCGACAACCCTGACCTTCCGGCGCTCGTGCCATCCGCCGGTGCATCGTCACATCCGGGACTACTGCGCCACCAGATTCCGCGCCGCGACGCTGCTGCCGAGTCCGTTGGAAAGCTCCACCGTGAGCGGACCTGTGGACTGGAGGGTCACCCGGCCGCCTCGCGCGAATGAGAGAATATTGCTGGTCCGCGCATCGCGGACCAGCGCCATGGGGTACGTCGCGCTCCATTGGAGGCTCGTCATTCCGGCGGAGACCGACGTCACCCGGACCGAGGGAAGCGGCGCACCCTGCGCACCCGGCGTTCCGAAGGTTGCCACGCGCTGCGCGGAGAGCCGGCCGCTGCTCAGCCGAAGGGCGCTGAGGCGCGCCGAGCCCAGGGAATCGAGCGGAATGACGAACGCGAAGTGACGCACCCCTGGATGCGGGTTGCTCTCGACTTCATCTCCATCGAAGGAAAGGCTGAACAGTGCGGCGCCCGAGGCGTCGGTTCCGCTCAACCGGAACCGGCCCGGGCGCGAAGGCAAACTCGGCGTCGCGATGACGGTGAATGCGGGCTCGAGGACGAGAGAATCCCGGGTGATACGGCCCCACACAAGGAGTCCCTGCTGAGCGGTCGTGGTGCTCACTACAACACGCGGGCCCGCGCCACGCGCCGAGAAGACGGCCTCGTAGTTGTAGTCGCTCACCCAGTTGGGTGAGCAGTAGCTCATGACGTCGGTGTTTCCGCTCGGCGACTTGAGTACGCCGGTGCCCTGGTCGTAGCCGTACACCCCGATGATCGCGCCGGCGTAGGGATAGTTGATGTCGAAGGGCGTGGTGCCGCACGGCGCATGCTGGCGACCGAAGTTGTGCCCCAGCTCATGCACGGCGATATCGCCGGCGCTCGAGCCCTTGTCCCATCCGATCGCCGCAGGTGCGCCGATGTATCCGTACCCGGCGACGCCGCTGTTATACGTTGTGCCGACCACGCCGTAGTAGTTGCGCGTGCTGGCATCGGCGGCCCGGAGCGCGGACAGCTCGCTCAGAATGATTCCCCACGCGCCGTTCCCGTCCCCGCTCTGCAGCGGACCCGCTGTGCTGGTATAGGCCTGTCGTACATCCCAGTCGGACGTACCGATCGGCCACATCCGCCGCGTGAGATCGAGCATGCCGTCCGCGTTCGTGTTGCTCACGTTGCCGGTGAGCCCGCTCTGCACGACCGGCACGAACCGGAGGTGCAGCGGTGCCACGACGCGTACGTCCAGGCTCATCGGAGACGAGGACGGGAAGTGGTTGTTGGTTTCGTCGGTCTCCGGGATCTGGTCGCCAGGATCCACTTCCGCCTGAATTGAAAGATTGGGCGTCATGCGGTTCGCCGGGATCGAGACATTCCAGCTCGAGCTCAGCGTCGCGGTGTCGGGCTGGAGCGGAACGAAATTGCCGGTCGGCGCGATAGTGAACGAGTCGACGAGTGTTGCGCCCTGGAAGAGCCGGAGTCGGACGGTGGGCGCGCTGGTGGTGGACGCATTCGCGGTGACGAAGACCCGGACGAAAGCCGCGCGTCCCGCGACGAGGGGAACCGAGTTATCGGGGCGCTGGGAGCTCTGGACGATCTGGATGCCGGGAATCGTATAGTCGATAGTCGGGGCGGATCCGGTCGCGTAGGCGACCGACGCCTGCGCCACATCATTGGGCAGCACGACGAGACCGGAGCTTGCAGCCGACGGTGCGTAGGTCTGCCCGCCGTAGGAAACGTAAAGCGCCGACATCGTATATGAGCCGGCCAGCAGTCCGCTGAGCTGGCCGCTGGTGGAGAACGTGTGGGTGTAGCCGGCGGGACCGGCGAGGGTAACCCTCGCGGCCGCGCCGGCCGGCAGGCCGCTGATCGTGACCATCAGGCTGCCGACACCGCCGCCGGCGCCGGTCGGGTCCTTCGAGGACGCGCCGCAGGCCGTGAGACCGGCGAGGAGAAAGACCGCGCGGAAGAGCCCGTGATGCCGGTGGCTGATCATGGTTGCCTCGCAGGGACGTAGCCGGGAATGAATGTGCGTGTAGTCCCGGCAAGCGCCGTCCGATCCGCATTTGGGGCGGCGGACCGGACCCGATTCCGGAAGTCTCGTCAGGTCTTGTAGGAAGATTGAGCCCCTGGAGGTGCAAGAGCGGGGCCAGTTGGGGGGAAGCGGGAAGCGGGAAGCGGGAAAGGGGAAAACGGGGGAACGGGGAACGGGGGAACTGGGAACGGGGGAACTGGGAACGGGGAACGGGGAACGGGGGATTGCCTGGCCTGCGGCCTCGGCGAAAGCGGTCATGATTGGGGGTCAGGAACCGTACAGTGAAGGAATTTGACGGAGGGAAACACAACGTGCGCCGGGAATCTGCAAGCCCCCGCCTTATTCAGCCTCCCTCCGCTAACCGCTCCCCGCTCACCGCCGTTCACTCACCGCCCCCGTCCCTCCCACCACGCGGTTGCGTCCCGCCTCCTTTGCCTCGAACAGCCGGTTGTCCGCCGCGTCGAGCAACTCGTCTACCTCGAGGCTGTCCACGCCGTATGTGGAGACGCCCGCACTGATCGTGAGGGTTGCGAGCTGCTGCGTTCGCAAGAGTGGAACGGGAGTCTCCGACACCGCCCGCCGGATCGCTTCCATCCGCTCCACGGCGCCGTCGGCGTTCATGCCCGGGAAGACCGCGACGAATTCCTCGCCACCGTATCGCACCACAAGATCGCTGTCCCGCACGGCCTTCTGGATGGTGGATGCGACGATCCGGAGCGCCTCGTCGCCCGCGGCATGCCCATACGTGTCGTTGAAGAGCTTGAAGTGATCGACGTCGATCATGGCCATCGCGAGGGGATGCCCGTACCGGCGCGCCCGGCTGATCTCGCTCATCACCCGTTCATCGAAATAGGCGCGATTGGGGAGCCCGGTGAGCCGGTCGCTGCGGGAGAGGCGACGAAGCGCCTGGGTGCGCAGCACGATCGTGGTGCTCAGCACCACCGCGATTCCCAGGATGACCATGCGCGAGAGCTGGGCGCTCCAGCTGAACATGCCGTAAGCAAACGGCGCGAAGCTCGGGTCATTCAGGTTCCAGTGGAGTCCCGCGTACAGCACGATGGCCGCGTATTCCGACAGGGCCAGGAGGCCCGCGACAACGCAGATCCGCGGATCGTAACGCAGCGCCGTCGCGCCGATGGCGAGGAAATATCCTTCGAAGGCGACCTTGCTGTTCACCGCCGTGTGCGGCGAGCCGATGACGAGGAAGATCGTGAGAGCGCCACTCACGAACGTCACGTCGAAGAGGCTGGTCGCGAAGCCGATCCAGGGCCGGTAGAAATCCCGCTTGACCAGGATGTAGACCGCCACGGCCATCAGGGTCGCGGCGAGGGTGATCCCGAGCCCGACATAGCTCTCGCCATCATTGGCGGAGGTCGTAAGATCGAACACGGGAATGAGCAGCAGCAGCGAGACCAGGCCGAGGCGAATCTTCGCCACCAGCAGTTCCCCGTCGGCCCCGGCGTCCACCAGCAGCGGATCCGGCGCGCTGAAAATCCTCAGCCACGCCGCTGGCAACCGCGGCGCCGGCATGGCGGGAAGATCCAGCGCCGCGCGTGACTTGCGGCGGGAGTAGGTGAATGGCATCGCTGCTCGTGGGGAAACTGGAAGGCGGCCGTCAGCCGTCGGTGTCGCCGACTCCAAACTTTGAACTTCCTACTCGCTACTCCTCACCCGTCACTCAGTACTCGGTACTCAGTACTCAGTACTCAGTACT
>JBDUEA010000087.1:0-12849 GCA_040002695.1 Gemmatimonadota bacterium
TACGATCCGAACCGGAGTGCGCGCATCGCGCTCCTGGTGTACGCCGATGGCGAGAAGCGCTACATCCTGCACCCCAAGGGACTCAAGCAGGGCGATACCGTGATGTCGGGTCCGGGCACGGACACCCGGAACGGCAACGCGCTGCCGCTCGGCGAGATTCCGCTGGGTACGACGGTGCATGCGATCGAGCTCAAGATCGGGAAGGGCGCCCAGATGGCGCGCTCGGCCGGCGCCTCGGTCCAGGTGGTCGCGAAGGAAGGCGACTACGTCACGCTCCGCCTGCGCTCCACCGAAATGCGCCGGGTGCACGCGCGTTGCATGGCCACGGTCGGTGAGGTCGGTAATTCGGAGCATGAGCTGATCTCGCACGGCAAGGCCGGCAAGACGCGCTGGCTGGGCAAGCGTCCCAAGGTCCGCGGCGTCGCGATGAACCCGGTCGACCACCCGCTGGGTGGTGGCGAAGGCAAGAGCTCGGGCGGTCGTCCGCCCACGTCTCCGTGGGGCAAGCGCGAAGGCAAGAAGACGCGGCACAACAAGAAGGCATCGACGAAGCATATCGTGCGCGGACGCAAGCGCGGCAAGGCGACGCAATAGCTCAGCCTCGAGCCATGAGCCTCAGGCTTACGGCGGATGGCTTTCGGCTTACGGCTCAACGAGAGACTTACACATGGCAAGAAGCGTCAAGAAGGGCCCGTTCGTTCTGGAGTCGCTGCTCCTGAAAGTCCAGGTCCTCAACCGCAAGAACGAAAAGAAGGTCGTGAAGACCTGGAGCCGGGCGAGCACGATCCTGCCCGAGTTCGTGGGGCACACCTTCGCCGTGCACAACGGGAACAAGTTCGTGCCGGTGTACGTGACGGAGAATATGGTCGGCCACAAGCTCGGCGAGTTCGCGCCGACCCGACTCTTCCGCGGCCACAGTGGCAAGATCGTCGCGGACAAGAAGGCGAAGCCGGAGTGACCATGGAAGCGCACGCGATTCAGCGGCTGGTACGCCAGTCGCCCCGGAAGATGCGGCTCGTGATCGACCTCATTCGCGGCAAGGACGTGAACGAGGCGTACGCGATCCTCAAATTCAACAAGAAGCTCGCCGCGAAGCAGATCGAGAAGACGCTCCGCTCGGCCGTGGCCAACGCCGAACAGAAGGCGCTCCGGGACAACGAGTCCCTGGATGTCGATACGCTGTTCGTGAAGAAGGCACAGATCAACATGGGTCAGCCGCTCAAGCGGTTCACCGCCGCCGCGCAGGGACGGGCGACCCCGATTCGCAAGCGCACCAGCCACGTGGAGATTCACGTGGGACCGAAGGAGACCAGGTAATGGGTCAGAAGACACATCCGATCGGGTTCCGGCTTGGCATCGTCAAGCAGTGGAAGTCCCGCTGGTACGCTACCAAGGAGATGCCGGCGCTGCTCAAGGAAGACGAGCTGATCCGGAAATATCTCAAGGCGCGTCTCGGCCACGCCGCGATCGCCGACGTGCATGTCGAGCGCCGGCCGGGCAAGGTCACCGTGACCGTACACACGGGACGCCCCGGTGTCGTGATCGGCAAGCGCGGCGCCGAAGTGGACAAGCTCCGGGACGAGCTCACGCAGCTCACCGGCAAGGAAGCCGCGATCAACGTCGAGGAGATCAAGCGGCCCGAGCTGTCGGCCCAGCTGGTCGCGGACAATATCGCGCACCAGCTCACGCAGCGCATCTCGTTCCGCCGCGCGATGAAGCGGGCGGTGCAGAGCGCCATGCGGATGGGCGCGCAGGGCATCAAGGTGCGCGCGGCGGGCCGCCTGGGCGGCGCCGAAATCGCGCGGACGGAAGGGTACCGCGAGGGCCGGGTGCCGCTGCACACGCTGCGCGCCGACATCGACTACGCCACGAGCACCGCGAAGACGACCTACGGCACGATCGGGGTCAAGGTCTGGATCTTCAAGGGTGAGGTGATCGAGGACGTGTCGGGCCGTACTTACAGCACGGGGAACTAGCGCCATGCTCGCGCCGAAACGAGTCAAGTTCCGCAAGATGTTCAAGGGCAAGACCCGGGGCATCGCCACGCGGGGCAATACGGTGGCCTTTGGTGAGTTCGGTCTCATGAGTCTCGATCCGGGTTGGGTGACCAACCGGCAGATCGAAGCGGCGCGCGTCGCGATGACGCGTGAGATGAAGCGCGGCGGCAAGGTGTGGATCCGCATCTTCCCCGACAAGCCGATCACCAAGAAGCCGGCGGAGACCCGCATGGGTAAGGGCAAGGGCAATCCGGAAGGCTGGGTGGCGGTGGTGAAGCCGGGCCGGGTGATGTTCGAGCTCGAAGGGATTACGGAGGAACTGGCGCGAGTGTCGCTGGCCCTCGCCGCGGCGAAGCTGCCCGTTAAGACGCGCTTCGTGAAGCGCCAGGAGGCTTGAGTATATGAAGGCCACTGAAATGCGGGAACTGTCGCTCGACGAGCTGCAGGCCAAGCTCGCCGAACTGATGGAAGAGCGGTTCCGTCTGCGGTTCCGGTCCGCCACCGAGGCGATCGAGAACCCGATGCGTTTCCGCGCGATTCGCCGCGATATCGCGCGGCTCAAGACCATGCTGCGCGCCCATCAGGGCCAGGCCTGAGGAAGATACCGATGAGCGATGAGACTCCCGTGACCGCTTCCGTGCGTACGCGCCGGAAGGTCCGGACCGGCGTTGTGACGAGCGACAAGATGATGAAAACCGTGACCGTGGCGCTGGTGCGGCGGTTCGCCCATCCACAGTACGGGAAGCAGGTGGTGCGGACGAGCACCGTGAAGGCGCGGGACGATCATGGCGCGAAGACCGGCGATACGGTCCGCATCATGGAGACCCGTCCGCTGGCGAAGACGGTGTGCTGGCGCGTGACCGAGATCGTCGAGCGGGCCAAATAACGCGGGGGCGCGCTCGACGCGCCCCGGCAGGAATCGAACGGGGAACCCATGGTCCAGCAAGAAAGCATTCTCAAGATCGCGGACAATTCCGGCGCCCGCAGGGCGCTGGTGATCCGCGTCCTCGGCGGCAGCCGCCGACGCTATGCCGGAGTCGGCGACACCGTGGTGGTCGCGATCAAGGACGCGATTCCCACCGGCCAGGTGAAGAAGGGTGACGTGGCCAAGGCCGTGATCGTCCGGACCGTCAAGGAGACCCGCCGCAAGGACGGGTCCTACATCCGGTTCGACGAAAACGCCGCCGTGCTCATCAATGATGCGGGCGAGCCGCGCGCGACGCGCATCTTCGGGCCGGTCGCCCGCGAGCTCCGTGAGAAGAAGTACATGAAGATCGTCTCGCTGGCGCCGGAGGTTTTGTAGCATGAAGCCGCTCGTCTACAAGAAAGCGAAGCGCGACCGCACGAAGCGGGTCGTGTTCCAGAAGCTCCACCTCACCAAGGGTGATGTGGTGCAGGTGATCTCGGGCGACGACAAGGGGAAGCAGGGCCGGATCATCCGGGCCAACCCCAAGAACGGTCGCATCACGATCGAAGGGATCAACATCGTGAAGCGCCACACCCGGGCGACGAACCAGAATCAGGAGTCGGGCATCATTGAGAAGCCCGCTCCGATCCATCATTCGAAAGCGATGCTGGTCGATCCCAAGTCGGGGGCGCCTACCCGGATTCGCCGGCGGAAGGATTCCGACGGGACGGTAGAGCGGATCTCGCTGCGGTCTGGCCAGTCGATTCCGAGGAACCGGTAATCATGGCGGACAATTCCGAGAAGCAGCCCAAGGGCGAGAAGACGGAGAAGACCGACAAGGCGCCCCGCGCCGAGAAGGCGCCGTCGAAGAGCGAGCGTGCCGCCAAGAGCCGGGAGAAGGCGCCCGCCGCGGCGCTCGATCCGTCGCCGAAGGCCGTCGACGGCGTGCCGCGCCTCAAGCTGTACTACGACAAGGTGATTCACCCGAATCTCCTCAAGGAGTTCGGGCTGACGAATCCGCACCAGGTTCCGCGGCTGGTCAAGATCGTGATCAACGTCGGCATGGGTGACGCGAGCAAGAATCCCAAGCAGCTCGAGGCTGTTATCGAGGAGTTGGGACTGATCACCGGACAGAAGGCCACGACGCGTCGCGCCAAGAAGGCGATCGCGAACTTCGGCCTCCGCGAGGGAATGCCGGTGGGCGCTGCCGTCACGCTCCGGAGCGCCCGGATGTACGAGTTCCTCGACCGGTTCATCAACGTCTCGGTGCCGCGCATCCGCGACTTCCGCGGCCTGCCGAACCGGAGCTTCGATGGTCGCGGCAACTACACGATCGGCATCAAGGAGCAGATGATCTTCCCCGAGATCGACTTCGACAAGGTCGAGAAGATCCACGGGATGGACATCACGATCGTGACGACCGCCGGGCGGGATGACCTGGCCATGGCGCTGCTGCGCGAGTTCGGATGGCCGTTCAGGGGCGAGACCCCGATGCGGGTAGCGTGAGGGCGGTAAGGAGTGAGGAGTAAGGGGTAAGGGGGACGAGGATCGAGGGAGTAAACCCCTCACTCCTCACCCCTCACCCCTCACCAGAAAGAAGTCTTCAGGGAGACACGATGGCAAAGACTTGTTGGATCGAGCGAGCCAAGCGCACGCCGAAGTTCAAGGTCCGGGCGGTGCGGCGCTGCCAGCGCTGCGGCCGTTCCCGGGCAGTCCTCCGCAAGTTCGGCCTCTGCCGAATCTGCTTCCGCGAGCTCGCGCTTAAGGGAGAAATCCCGGGCGTGCGCAAGGCCAGCTGGTAGGGAGATGATGAACGCATGAGCATGACAGATCCCGTCGCGGATATGCTGACCCGCATCCGGAACGCCTGTTCCGCTGGGCACCGGCGCGTGGACATGCCGGTCTCGAAGCTGAAGAGCGAGCTGGCGCGGCTGCTGCGCGACAACCATTACATCGCGGACTTCAAGACCCTCGATGACGGTGAGCACGGTGTGCTCCGGCTCTATCTCAAGTATCACAACGAGATGCCGGTCATCCGCGAGTTGCGCCGAGTCTCCACCCCCGGACTTCGCCGCTATGTGAAGTCCCGTGAGATCCCTCGCGTGAAGAATGGGCTCGGCATGGCCATCGTCTCCACGCCCCGAGGGCTCATGACCGATCGCGAGGCGCGCTCGGCGAACCTTGGCGGCGAACTGCTCGCCGTCGTCTGGTAGGAAGCGACCATGTCACGTATCGGCAGAAAGCCGGTGACGGTGCCCAAGGGCGTCACGATCGACGTCAAGGGTCACACCGTGGCCGTCAAGGGTCCTCGCGGCGAGCTGAGCCGGACGGTCCACTCGGACATGTCCCTGGCACTCGAGGGGGACACGCTCACGGTCTCGCGACCGAGCGACGAGAAGCGGCACAAGGCGCTGCACGGCCTCACCCGGACCCTCGTCCAGAACATGGTGGACGGCGTTTCGAAGGGCTTCGTGAAGGCGCTCGAGATCCAGGGTGTCGGCTATAAGGCCGAGGTGCGGCCGTTCGGCTTGCAGCTGGCGCTCGGCTACTCGCATCCGGTGCCGTATCACGCGCCCAAGGGCATCAAGCTCACGGTCGACAACAATACGTTTGTGAAGGTGGAAGGCGCGGACAAGGAGCTGGTCGGCCAGGTCGCCGCCGAGCTGCGTTCCCTGCGTCCGCCCGAGCCGTACAAGGGCAAGGGCATTCGCTACCAGGGTGAACAGGTCCGCCGCAAGGCCGGCAAGACGGGAGCCAAGTAACCATGCGCGCCATCATCTCGCCGAAGTCCCGCCAGGATCTGCGGTTCCGTCGGCATCTCCGGGTTCGGAAGAAGGTCTCGGGCACCGCGGATCGTCCGCGGCTCGTGGTCTACCGTTCCCTCAAGCACATTTACGCCCAGCTCGTGAACGACGATCTCGGTGTGACCCTGCTCGGTGTCGCGGACACCAGCGAGGGTGCTGCGGTCGAAGGCAAGGGCAAGGTCCACCGCGCGAAGGCCGTGGGCAAGCTGCTGGCCGAAAAGGCCAAGGCCGCCGGCATGACGCGGGTCGTGTTCGATCGAGCGGGTTACCGTTACCATGGTCGCGTGCAGGCCGTCGCCGACGGCGCGCGCGAAGGCGGATTGGAGTTCTAGAATGGCTGAACAGGAAAACACCGGCGCCCCAGCGGCCGCCGAGACGCAGACGGCCCCCGGTGCACCCGGACAGGGTGGCGGTGGTCGTGGTCGTGGCGGACGTGGCCGCGGTGGCCAGGGTGGCGGTCAAGGCGGCGGCCAGGGTGGTCGCGGCGGTGAGCGCGGGCCCAAGCGGGACCGCGGCGATCGCGACCACGGCAGCGACATGGTCGAGAACGTCATCGCGATCAATCGCGTGGCCAAAGTCGTGAAAGGCGGCCGGCGTTTCTCGTTCAACGCACTCGTGGCGGTGGGCGACGGCAAGGGCAAGGTCGGCATCGCGACCGGCAAGGCCAACGAAGTCTCCGAAGCGGTCCGGAAGGCAGTCGAGGCAGCCAAGCGCAACATGCTCGATTTTCCGCGGGTCGGCGCCACCATCCCGCACGAGATCATCGGTGAGCACGGCGCAGGCCGGGTGCTGCTCAAGCCGGCCGCCAGCGGTACCGGCGTCATCGCCGGCGGCGCCATCCGTTCGGTGCTCGAGTGCGCGGGTATCACCGACATCCTGACCAAGAGCCTGGGCTCGAACAATCCGCACAACGTGGTGCGCGCCACCATCAACGGCTTGAGCCGACTGGTTACCGCGCGGCAGATCGCGCGGGAGCGGGGTATCGAGCTCGACCAGATCGCGTACCTTTCTCCGCAGGAGCCGACGCATGCCTAAGGCACCCGCCACTGAGGCGCCCGCGGGCCAGCTTTCCGTCAAGCAGGTGCGTTCCGAGATCGGCCACGCCGAGACATTCCGCCGGACCCTTCGTTCGCTCGGGCTCCGGCATCATCAGCAGACCGTGCTCGTCGCGGATACGCCGTCCATTCGCGGCATGCTGTTCAAGGTGCGTCACCTCGTGAAGGTGACACCGGCCAAGGAGGCTTGATGGCTGACAAGAAGCAGGCACCCGTTACGCTTTCCAATCTTCGTCCCGCGCCCGGTTCGACGCAGTCGCGCAAGCGCGTCGGACGCGGCATCGGTTCCGGCCTCGGCAAGACCAGCGGCAAGGGACACAAGGGACACAAGGCGCGGACCGGCGGCGGCACCAATCCGGGGTTCGAAGGTGGCCAGATGCCGATGTACCGGCGTCTGCCGAAGCGTGGCTTCACCAATCCGTTCAAGGTGACTTCGCAGCCGGTCAACCTCAACGATCTCGCCAAGCTGACGGCGACCGACATCAATCCCGATACGCTCTTCGCCGCCGGACTCATTTCTCACGCCGACAAGCCGGTCAAGCTCCTCGGCACCGGCGAGGCCCTTCGGGCCTTCGTCGTCCGGGGCGTGGCCATCTCGGCGGGCGCCCGCGCCAAGGTCGAGGCGGCTGGCGGGAAGATCGAGGAATAAGCACCGCATGACAGCACCGCGTACGGCCATTGCCATCGATCCCGAACTCCGGCGCAAGCTGCTCTTCACGCTGCTTGCGCTCGTCATCTACCGGGTCGGCGCACACATCGCAGCACCGGGCGTCAATGTGCAGGCGCTCGCCGATTTCATTCAGAACTCCGCGGCCGCCGGCTTCTTCGGTCTCTACGATACGCTGGGTGGCGGGCTCTCCCGCGCGACGGTCTTCGCGCTGGGGATCATGCCGTACATCTCGGCCTCGATCATCTTCCAGCTGGCGGGCGGCATTCTCCCGTCCATCAGCAAGATGCAGAAGGACGAGGAGGGCAAGAAGAAGCTGACGCAGTGGACCCGCTACATGACGGTGGCGATCGCTTTTTCCCAGGCCTATACCTTCACGCTCTTCACCGAGTCCATTCCCGGCGCGATTCCAAATCCTGGTTTCTGGTCGCGGCTGATCATGGTGGTGACGCTCACCACCGGTGCGATCTTCGTGATGTGGCTTGGTGAGCAGATCACGGAGCGGGGCATCGGAAACGGGATGAGCCTGCTCATCACCTTTTCGATCCTCGACCGCCTCTGGCCGGGGCTCATCCACATGGTGCAGTTTTACAAGAGCGACGCGTACAGCATCGCGCAGATCGTGCTGTTCCTCGGCGTTCTCGTGGCCGTAGTGGCGGCCGTGGTCGGCATGACGATCGCCGCTCGGCGCATTCCGATTCAGATCCCGCGCAAGGTGATGGGCCGTGGGCGCGTGCGTGAAGGCCAGAAATCCTTCATTCCGATCGGCCTGATCACGGCCGGCGTGATGCCGATCATCTTCGCGCAGACCATCATCATCGTTCCGGGGACGCTCGCGAGCTTTACCCGTAACCAGACGCTCCAGACCGTGGCCGACTTCTTCACGCCCGGTGATCTGCCCTACGATCTCGCGTTCGCCGTGATGATCCTGGTCTTCAGCTACTTCTACACGTCGATCATTTTCAATTCGGTCGACCTGGCGGAGAATCTCAAGAAGCAGGGCGGTTTCATTCCGGGTGTGAAGCCCGGCTCGAACACCGCGGATTACATCGACGCTGTGCTGGCCCGAGTCACGCTTCCGGGCGCCATCTTCCTCGCGGTCGTGGCTCTCGTTCCCGTGCTGCTCACGCGGAAGCTCGGTTTTCAGCAGCAGTTCGGCGGGACCTCGGTGCTGATCGTCGTCGGCGTGATGCTCGATACGCTGCGCCAGATCGAGAACCACCGCCAGCTGCGGAAGTACGATAGCTTCATGAAGACGGGCCGGGTCAAGTTCCGCGGACGCCAGGAACGATTCATGTAAGGTGCAGTACACCAGGAGTGTAGAACGGGGAACGGGAGCCAGTTGGCCACGCCCGTTCCCCGTTCCCCTTTTCAACCTGAAAGGCTGCATCCGATGGATATTCTGCTGCTGGGGCCGCCGGGTGCCGGAAAGGGTACCCAGGGCGCGCTGCTCGCCGAGCGACTGGGAGTGCCCAAGTTCGCCACCGGCGACCTGCTGCGCGATGCGGTGGCGCGCGGAACGCCTATCGGACTCAAGGCCAAGGCGGTCATGGAGGCCGGTCACCTCGTGAGCGACGATATCATCATGGGCGTCGTGCGGGATGAACTGGCCAAGCCCGAAGCCGCTAAGGGCGTGATCTTCGACGGGGTCGTGCGCACGACCCCGCAGGCCGAAGGGGTGACCCGGATTCTCGGGGAACAGCAGCGGAAAATCGACTACGTGCTCTTCTTCGACGTGACCGATGACGAGATTCTCTCGCGGCTGGACAAGCGGCGTGGTCTCGAGCATCGTGCCGATGACGATCCGAAGGCGATCGCCACGCGGCTCAGCGCGTATCGTGAGCAGACCGCCCCCGTGCTTGCGTGGTTCGCAAGCCGAGGCCCGGTCCACACGATTCCCGCCGTCGGTGCGGTGGACGTCATCGCCTCGCGCGTGCGATCGGTGCTCGGCAGGTAAGGAACGCGGATGCCGGAATGATCACTCTCAAGTCTCCCCGCGAAATCGACATCATGGCGCGCGCGGGCCATATCGTGGCCGAGACCCTGGCGCTGGTCCGCCAGAGCGTCCGCCCCGGCGTGAGCACGCTCGATCTCGACGGGATCGCGGAGGCGTTCATCCGAAGCCATCCGGGAGCGCTGCCGTCGTTCAAGGGACTCTACGGCTTTCCGAAGACGCTTTGTACGTCGATCAACGAAGAGATCGTCCACGGGATTCCGAGCGCCAAGCGTGTGCTGCGAGACGGGAATATCGTGAGCGTCGATGTCGGTGTGCAGCTGGAAGGGCTGCATGCCGATTCTGCCACCACGATTCCGGTCGGGGAGGTCGCGCCGACAACGGCGCGCCTTCTCGCGGTGACACAGGAATCACTGGTCGCGGGGATCGCGGCGGCGCGGGTCGGCAATCACGTGGGAGATATCGGGTATGCGGTGCAGCAAATCGCCGAGGCGGCGGGATACGGTGTCGTGCGCGAGCTGGTGGGACATGGCATCGGGACGCAGTTCCACGAGGAGCCGCAGATCCCCAATCACGGTCAGCCGAAGCGTGGTCCCCGGTTGCTCGAGGGAATGACCGTGGCGATCGAGCCGATGATCACGATGGGATCGTTCGCGACGAAGACGCTCCGTGACAAGTGGACCGTGGTGACCGCCGACGGCAGCCTCAGCGCCCATTTCGAGCACACCGTCGCTATCACCGCGAACGGAGCGAAGATCCTGACCATCTAGTCCTGCTCACCCCTTGCTCTTTACCTTCACCCGCTCGTTCAGCTCGCCGATCTTCCCCTGCACGATCCCCCGAGTCACCTCGGTATCCTCTCCGATCGCCTCGAATAACCCGCGGGCCTCGCTCTCGACCGCCTGGACTTCCTCCTGGTCGATCACCGATTTGAGATTGAGCCGGAGTGTCGCCAGCGAAGCTTCGCCCACCGCATGGGCGAGCAGGGCCGCGACACCCGCTTCGCCGAGGGTGTTGGGATTTCCTGATTCCGCGCCTCGACGCGCGAGGCGGGAGACGTCGCGCGCGATGCGGAGGACTTCGAGCGGGACCTGCGCCGATTTCCTCCACGCGGACTGCAGCGCGACGGTGCGCTGGCGCGCCGCCTCTTCAGGTTCCTTGGGCAGCTTGAGTGCCGCGACGACCGTGCCGTAGACCCGCCAGTCATCCTCGGCGAGTATCAGCAGCTGGGCGCGGAGTGCATCCGCTTCCGCGATCGTCTTCCGAAACTCGGCATCGACCTCCGCATGGCGCGGACGACCGACCGTAAGCCGGGCGACCATCGCCACCAGCGCAGCCGCAAGCGCGCCAGCCACGGCGGCGACCGAGCCACCTCCAGGCGCGGCAGTGCCGGCTGCGACGGCGTCGGACCACTGCTCGATGGACTGATGCTGCTGCATATGCGAGACGCCTTTGATTGCTGAGAAAACCTGACTTCATCCGTCCGGGGCCGCGTGGGAATCCGTCGCGCGCAGGCCCCGCACGTCAGTTGGGAATCGAAGGTGCTCCTGCGAGGCGCTTCAGCATCCAGGCGTGCACGGCAGGATTTCCGGCGACGACGCTGCCGTGTTCGACGCCCAGCTCCCGTCCCTGCAGGTCAGTGACGACCCCGCCTGCCTCCCGGATGAGCAACATACCCGCGGCGACGTCCCACGCGCTCAGGTGCTGCTCCCAGAAGCCGTCATACCGCCCAGCCGCAGTGTCCGCAAGATCGAGCGCGGCCGCGCCCGCTCGGCGAATGCCGCTGGTGCCAGGCGCCACGGCAGCGAACTGCGACTGATATTCCGCCAGCGCGTCGAAATCCTTGAAGGGAAATCCCGTCGCGATGAGTGCGTGACGAGCATCCGAGATCGCTGAGACCCGCAGCCGGTCACTCCCGTTCCATGCGCCTCGTCCCCGCTCAGCGTGCAGCATGCGCCATTGAGAAACATGCAGCACGCATCCCGCCTCGAGCCTTCCATCAACTGCCGCAGCGATCGAAACCGCGAAATGGGGAAGGCCGTGAAGGAAATTAGTGGTGCCATCCAGTGGATCGACGATCCACACCAGCCCCGCTCCGGCCACGGCCCCTGGAGTGAGCTCCTCGCCTACGATGGAGGAGCCCGGCTCGCCCTTCAGCAGAATATCGGAGATCAACCCTTCGGCGGTCCGGTCGATATCGGTTACCCAATCCCCCGGACCCTTGGAGGTCCACCGATCGGGATCGGAAGGCCGCTGGACGCCGGCCAGATACTTCCCCGCGACCTCTGCCGCCGCGACGGCTAGAGCGACCAGCGACATAAACCCTCCGGATCCGGTACAGGCAACCGGCGAGCGGACTGGCTCGCGGGCCCCAAGTCTCCTAAGTCATTGAATAAGCATGGCTTGTGGCATGCTCTCCGGCTGAGTAGCTTGACCAGATGCCGCGCATATTTTCTGGTATCCAACCGTCTGGCGAGCTCCACATCGGCAACTGGCTCGGCGCCGTCCAGAACTGGGTCGAGCTCCAGCGGTCCAACGAATGCCTTTATTGCATCGTGGACCTGCACGCCATCACCGGCAAGTACGAAGCGGCGACCCTGGCCCGCCGGACACGGGAAATGGCGATCGGGCTGCTCGCGTCGGGCGTGGATCCTGTGCGGGCCACGCTCTTCGTGCAATCCCACGTTCCGGAGCACACCGAACTGCAGTGGCTGCTCAACACGGTGACGCCCCTCGGCGAGCTCGAGCGGATGACCCAGTTCAAAGATAAGTCACAGAAGTTCGAAAGCGTTCCCGCGGGACTGCTCAATTATCCGATCCTGATGGCTGCCGACATTCTGCTCTATCGCGCCGAGCAGGTGCCGGTCGGCGAGGATCAGATTCAGCATCTCGAGCTCACGCGTGAAGTCTGTCGCCGGTGGAATGCGGAGTTCGGTGGGGGGGAGGACTACTTTCCAGAGCCCAAGCCGCTCCTTACCCAGGCCAAGCGCATCATGGGGCTCGACGGACAGGCCAAGATGTCGAAGAGCCTGGGGAATACCATCGGACTCCTCGACACACCGGACGAGATCTGGCAGAAGCTTCGACCCGCGAAGACCGATCCCGCGAGGGTCACTAAGAAAGACCCGGGGACACCCGAAGTCTGCAACATTTATCATCTGCACCGCTATTTCTCCCCTTCAGAAACCGTGACGAGAGTGGCGGAGAACTGCAGGACTGCGGCCTGGGGATGTATCGAGTGCAAGCGGGTGCTGGCCGATACTATCATCGCGACGCTAGCGCCGATCCGGGAGCGGGCCCTCGAACTGGAGGCCTCCCCGAACGTGGTCGACGATCTCCTGCGGGACGGCGCCGAGCGGGCACGGCGGATTGCCCGAGAGACGCTGGGCGAGGTGAAGGATCGGATGGGGTTTATGAGGGGGTGAGCGGTAAGCGGAAGCTGGTACTGAGTGCTGAGTGCTGAGT
>JBDUEA010000088.1:0-12794 GCA_040002695.1 Gemmatimonadota bacterium
CCCTTGATCTCGATCGCCTTTCCGGCGGCGATCTTGCCATGCCAGTTGAATTCATTCTGCTGCACCGGAGCAGCGGCAAGAAGCGCGACAGCCATGATCAGGGACACGGGTGACTCCTGGAAATTGAAGTTGACCTTCGAGAATCGGATGGACGCTGACCGAATGGCCTACCGGGTTCCGCGCCGGAGCCGCACCACACCGTCGAATGATTCGAGCTCGACACGCGCACTGCCCGATCCGAGGGTGAAGGACATCCGCTTACCGGGCTTCGTGCCACTGAGCGTCACTGGAAAGTCGGATTCGAAGCTGCCGCTGAACGTTGAGACGGAGACTGCGGCGTTTATCTGAGGCGCTGTAAGGGTCACGTTGCCATCGTGCGAAGAGAGATGGTAACGCCCGTTCTCCTGGATCGCCCCATCGAACTCGATGTTGCCATCCACCGTACTGGCGTCGACGTCCCCGGATTCAATCTGACTCAGCCGGACCGCGCCGTCTACCGTCTGCGCGCGGATCGCGCCGGCGATGTCCGATGCCGTGATGTCGCCATCGACCGTGTTGAGGTCGACCCGCCCGTGCGCCCCTGAGAGCGTGAGCTCGCCGTCCACCGAGTGCAGTGAGATATTGTCCGTCCCACCTCGCACTTTGACCGAGCCTTCCACGGTCTCCACGGAGATCTGTCCCTTCACGCCATCCACCGAGACATCCCCGTTCTGGCTCTGCAGGCTGAGCGTCATCGTGACGGGCACCGTGATGTGCAGATCGACATCCGCGGGACCCTGTCGTCCGCGCACACTCACCAGTGTCCCGGTGACCTCCACCTCCCACTCATCGTCGTCATCACCGGTCGCCTGCACCTGGACGGCATTCCGATTCCAGGTGGTGACGGTCACGTTGCCGTCGATGTTTTCGACCTCGAGGCGGGATCCGGGGCGCACCGAAACTGTAGTATCGCTCGACTGCACCGCCATCGCGAGCAACGAGACTGCGAACGTCATCAACATGCCGGTGGCCTTTCAGGAAGCCGCGCTTGCGAGCGCGGCGGCGCGCCGGAGCAGATCGAGCTTGCGCATCCGGGTCTGGTTGAGATGGTTGCTGAGATAGACGCTGCCGGGGTCAGCGGCCAGCGCGTGCTGCGCCTGGGCGATCGCACGGTCGATCCGTTGCAGGTTCTCGTCGATGGTCCGGACCGTGGCGGTATCGAGATGGCCGCGTTCGTCACGAAGCACGTCCTGCAGGTCGTTCACCGCGCCGTCGTAACCGACTGCCGTACGCGCCGGCGGGTTGGAACCCACCGTCATGACCTCTGAATTCGGCGCCGTCGTCGGGGCGCCGGCCAGATGCGCCGCCGATGTCGGCCGTTCGATCAGGGCCACCACTCCCCCGCTCATCAGCATCAGCGCAATTCCTGCCGCGATCAGCTGCGGTACGGTGAGGGCTATCCGCCGGCTCCAGCCGCGGCGCTCGGGCCGATCGCCACCAACCAGCGCCGCAACGCCCGGCCAGAGATCGGCGGCGGGCGCACGGTCATCGAGGGCCTGCGCCATCGAGACCACGCGCCGCAGATCGGCGAGCGTGTCCCGGCATTCGGCGCAGGACTGGAGGTGGGTCTCGAGCGCGGCCGAATCGGCGGGGCTCAGCTCACGGTCCAGAAATTCAGACAGTCGGTCGGTCCAGAGGTCAGACATCTACTTGCTCCCGGGTAAATCCTGGTGCGGTTCAGCGGTTGAGATGGCGCCGCATCGCCATGCGCGCGTGATGCAACTGGGATTTCGAAGTCCCCACCGTTATTCCGAGCATCCCCGCGATCTCTTCATGCCGGTACCCCTCGGCGTCGTGCAATACGAACACCTTCCGGGCGCCCTCCGGCAGCTTCAGCATCGCGGCCTCGAAGTCACGTCCCAGTTCCTGGCGCGTTGACCTGGCCGGCATCAGCTCGATCACTTCCGGCCCGTCCTTGAAGCGCTTCCTCCGAATCCCGAACGAGGCTCGGCGACCGAGGATCACATTGACGGCCAGCCGGTGGAGCCAGGTCCCGAACGCCGCCTCACCCCGAAACGTCCCCAGCTTCTGCCATGCCCGGACGAAAATGTCCTGGGTGACTTCGTCGGTATCCTCGCCGCCGAGCATCCGGCGCGTGAGGCTGTGTACGCGGTTGAGATGCTTCCGGTAGAGCCGCTCGAAAGCCCGGGCATCCCCGCTCGCTGCGAGCGTGGCGTCTATGGCGTCGGCGTCGTCGCCGGACGACTCAGTTCGTGGGCTCAGACTCACGGCCCCGCTGTTCGAGATTTTCATGCGCGGGAATTGGACAGGGACGGTCCCGCAAAGGTTGGAAACGTCGCGTGAACCGGTCCTGCCGACCAGTGCGCTGCATTGGATGCCCGTGTTTCAAGGTCGGGAAATGAAGAAAAGATGAAGGACGGTCGTGAACCTATATGAAGTAACGCGAACGAGTTCACCCCGCCATCAGCACCCTGGACCGGAGGGCCGGCGACCGTTCAGAATCACGGCATTCCTGCCGATGACCATGGGATGAACCGACCCCCCGCTCAACCATGCCGCGGACGCGGCCCCGCCGCTGACAGCGCGTTTCGGCCGCGCCCGGTAGGCGCGGTTTCGGAGGCGCAATCGTGAGCGACCAGCTCAAGGAGCTCGTCGAATCCCGATCGCTGCTCGGGTGGAGCGATATCGCCCTTCCGGACAAGACCCTGGACCTCGATCCGGTCCTGGCCGCGGAGAAGCAGAAACAGCGGGATCGCCGGTTCAACGTGGGTCATATCCCGACCATGCGGCTGCTCGGCTTTGTCCTGGTGCTGGCGGTCGCGGTGACGCACGATCGACTGATCGAGCCGAGGATCTCGCTCCGGTCCTCTGGCCTGCTCGTCGCGGCGCTGCTCGGATACTCGTTCGTTTCCTGGCTGATCCTCTGGCGTTTCTACGACCGGAAGCGCGTCATCAATCTGGGGCTCCTCTTCCTGGCACTGGATGTCGTGGCATTTACGCTCGTCATCGATCATACCGGCGGCACCGCGAGTTGGCTGTTCATCCTGCTTTTCATTCGCACAGCGGACCAGGCGCGCTCGAATTTCCGCCAGGTACTCTTTTTCGCGCATTTCTCGGTGCTCTGTTATGCCGGCTTGCTGCTGTGGATCGCCCTGGTGCGTCACCAGCCGATCGACTGGACGACGGAAGGATGGAAGCTGTTCTTCCTCTACTGTGTCAATCTGTATATCTCCCTCTCGGCGCGAACCGCGGAGCGCCTCAAGCAGCGTACCGCCAATACCGTCAAGCTCGCGAAGGAGCTGATCCGCGAGCTCGGGCAACGGTCCACGGAGCTCGCCGAGGCGAAGCGACTGGCCGAGGAGTCCAGCAAGACCAAGAGCGAATTCCTCGCCAACATGAGCCACGAAATCCGCACCCCGATGAACGGCGTGATCGGCATGATCGGCCTGCTCCTCGATACCGAGCTCACCAGCGAGCAGCACCGATTCGCCGAAACCGTGCGGTCATCCGCAGAAGCCCTGCTCAGCGTCATCAATGACATTCTGGATTTTTCGAAGATCGAGGCCGGCAAACTCGATCTCGAAGAAATCGACTTCCAGCTACGGGTAACGATCGAAGACGTGCTCGAGCTGCTCGCCGAACGGGCGCATTCAAAAGGGCTGGAAATGACGGCGCTGATTTCACCGATGGTCCCGGAGACCGCGACCGGCGACCCGGGGCGAGTACGCCAGATCCTGACCAACCTCGTCGGCAACGCCCTCAAGTTCACGGAGGAGGGAGAGATCATCATTCGCGTCGATCCCGTCGAGGAGCGGTCCGGTGGAACCCTCTTTCGCTTTGAAGTGAAGGACACCGGGATCGGAATCGATCGCGCGGCGCAGCAGCGGTTGTTCAAGGCATTCTCGCAGGCGGACGGAACCACGACGCGGAAGTACGGGGGCACCGGGCTCGGCCTCGTGATTTGCCGTCAGCTCGCGGCGATGATGGGCGGCGAGATCGGGCTGTCGAGCGTGCCGGGCGAAGGCAGCACGTTCTGGTTTACCGTGTTCCTCGGGCGCGGAAGCAGTGCGGTCGCGACGGATGTTCGAGCGTCCGAGGAGCTGAGTCTCCGCAATACACTCGGCTCTCTCGACGGCCGGCGGGTTCTCGCGGTGGACGACCATGCCACCAGCCGTGAGCTCCTGATCCAGCAGCTCGGCTCCTGGGGCATGGAAGTCGACGCGGTCGGAAATGCGGAGCGCGCGCTTGCCCGCGCTCGCGCGGCGCTCGCGCGTCACCGACCCTATGAGATCGCGATCATCGACCTTTACATGCCGGGAATGGACGGCTTCGCCCTCGCTCAGGCGCTCAAGGCGAGTCCGGAAACGGCGGCGATGCCGCTTGTGATGCTCACGTCGCGCTCTCAGCGAGGTCTGTCGGCCAAGGCGCGGGAGGCCGGATTCGCGCACTATCTGACCAAGCCGGTCCGCCGGGCAGTACTCGAGGAAACGTTGCGGAAAGTGCTGATGGTCGATCCGCCGCAGGAGAGCAGCCCGCCGGCGAATGGACGGGACGCACGCCAGCTGCCCGCGCGCAGCGCGCCAGCCGCCGCGGGAGCCCGCAGTCGAGGTCGCCTGCTGCTCGCCGAGGACAATCCGGTGAATGAAGAGCTGGCCGTCGTTCAGCTGGAGAGACTCGGCTACGAGGTGACGGTCGCTCGGAATGGGCGTCAGGCGGTCGAGAAGCTCAAGACGACGCGCTTCGATATCGTACTCATGGACTGCCAGATGCCCCAGCTCGATGGGTATGAGGCCACCGCGGAGATCCGTCGCTTCGAATCGGGAACCCGGCACACGCCGGTGATCGCAATGACGGCGAACGCCATGCAGGGCGATCGGGAGAAATGCCTCACGGCCGGAATGGACGACTATGTAAGCAAACCGATCCGGGGCGAAGAGCTGAGGCTGGCCCTGGAACGCTGGATCCGGCCGAGACCAGAGCTGGAAACTTCGGAGGAATCACCACCGCCACCGGCCGCTCCGGAGGTGTGCCGGACGCTCGAACCCCGCGTGATCGCTGATCTTCGCGCGCTCGAGCGCGGAGGAAAGAAATTCGTGGGTCGCCTGATCGGGTTGTATCTACAAGATGCTCCGGGAAGAAAAGCGGCGATCGGGCGCGCCCTTGCGACGCGCGACAGCGAGGCGCTCATGCAGGTCTCCCACGTCTTCCGCGGCAGCAGCGGAAGCCTGGGCGCCAATCGTCTGGCGAAGATGCTCGAAGACCTGGAGACGGCAGGACGGCAGAATCGATTCGACGGGACGGAAGATCTCTACATCTCTCTCGACGCCGAAATCACCCAGGTAACGACGCTGCTCGAAGAGGAGCGAGCTCGGGACAACTGAGCAGGGAAATGAGCACTGCGGCGGGGGGCCACTCTACTCGAGCGGACCTCAGCCAACCTGCCTGCGACTTGCCCTGAATAGAGCAACGCAGCTGAGGACGAGGGCAACTGCGAGCGAACCGAGTGTGACTTCCAAAGAGATCCGCGGCCCGGGCACGATTTCTCCCCGCCGGGAGATCACCCAGTCCCGCGTCCAATCACCAAGTGGTACTCCCATCGCATCAGAGAACGCGGTTTCCACCGGCAGGCTCGATGTCCAGAAGCGCCGGACGCGTTCGCGTCCCATCGTGCGTACCAGATCAGAAAACCACCCGCGCTGAGAATCCCCGAAGGCGTTGAGGACCGGCCCCGCATAGTCCCACACCCGGAACGAGCGCGAAGCCTGGTCGCTCGCTGCCGCATTGGCGTATAACGCGGGCGATGGTTTCAGGAGTGCGTCCGCACAACGCCGGGACTGGCCCTCGCGACACTGTATTCCGGCCACTGATTCGGTCCACGACATCGGCATGCCGTCGGGCGCACCGCCGAACATGTGGCGCTGCATTCCGGCCACCGGAAACGCACCGGGATGCACCGCATTGTCCCAGTCGAAAACCGCCGCCGTCTCGAATCCCTGCCACGCGAGCCACTTTTCCATCGCAGGTCCAGGATTTCCGAATTCCGCAAAATAGGCGCAGGGCCCGAGGGCCTCGAGA
This sequence comes from Gemmatimonadota bacterium, assembly GCA_040002695.1. Classification (GTDB taxonomy): domain Bacteria; phylum Gemmatimonadota; class Gemmatimonadetes; order Gemmatimonadales; family GWC2-71-9; genus JBDUEA01. The sequence goes on from JBDUEA010000088.1 coordinate 6,076, forward strand.
GTCTCGTCCTGCCGAAGCATCGTCGCCGAAACAGGAATCACGGCGATACAGGCCCGTCCTCCCGTCGCGGATGGGAAAATTGTCGACGAACGTGTCAACGCCCGCGTCCGCAGTTCAGGCAATGGCGGAAAGCTGTCCGGCACCACGAGGATCACGGTGGCTATGCCGGTCGCGCGTGCTCGCACCGCCCGCCACGCGATCTCCACTCCATGCTGCAGGGCCCCGAGTCGTTGCGGGCTCAGGTGCGCCTTGAGCAACCAGACAGGCTCATCGGTCGCTACGCCGGCGCGGGTGGAAAGACTGGCAAGCACTGTGTCACGCCACGACGACAACACGAGGTTGCTCGAGGCGGCGGTCAGGCCCGACACCAGGTTCTGTCTCCGTTGCTCGAGAGAGTTCGCCTTCCACGGTGACTCGAGCCAAGGTCTCCCTCCAATGAACCAGGTCCGGCCTGGTTTCGGGGGCAGCAATACGCCTGCGATCGTGGCGCAGAGAACCAGCGTGAGAACGACCCATCTTCGTGAATTCATCTCCATCGGGTGCTCCGCATTGAGAGCGCTCCAAGCAGCACACACCAGAAGAGGGCGGCGGAGGCACTGGCGGGTGTGACCTCCACCGGGTGCGGGCGTGCCGCGATGACCGATGCATGCCACCGGTGGAGCAGCTCCTCCGGCGAGAGCGCTGCGCCTGCCGCAAGGCGCCGTTCGATCGGTTGTCCGCGAGTCTCAACCAGGCGCGCAAAAGACGCCGGCGCTCCGGCCTCGAGCACGAGACCGAGCAGACCGGCCCGCGAGACGGTGCCGAGCGGCGGTTGAATGACAGCGGGATCGAGACGGCGAAGGAGGCTGTCGCAGACGGGCTGAAGGCGGTGGATGGCGCAATCGTTGTACGGACCGGTCCACCGGGACGATGCGGGCCCGGTCCGGAATCCCATCCGACTGACCAGCGCCGCGCGCTGCGGGCCATCGTACCAGTCAAAGGCGGGATTGATGGACGGAACGAGCTGCAGTGCGATCCTGCACTGTTCGAAGACGCCGCTGTAACAACCGCGCGCCACGAATGAGGGAGCGGTGAGCAGGTCGAGGTACGCGTTCTCCCACTCCACCCCTGTTCGAGCAGATGCTGGAATCGGCCCGCCGACCCATGACCGGATCGAGTCGTCGAGTGTGCCGAGCAAAAGTGTGGCTTCCACTTCTGTGAGCGCCGAGGCCAGATCGCTGTCCGATGCCTCCGTCCCGAGCACGCGATAGGGGGCCGCCGCGCCGGTGTTCGTGTTGCCGCGCTCGTCCGCCGATCCAACCAGCAAGTCGCTCCCATGCCGGCGATTCGAGGGCATGCGTCGCACACTCAGCTGAAGATCCGCGAGCAGCGACGCCGAGCTTCCAAAGCGGGCCTCGATCGAGCGCCAGAAAAGTGGCGCGGCCGCGCGAACCCTCGCCGTATCGGCAGCGTCGGAGAGAATGGTCAGCGCGCCGGCATTCAATGATTCGAAAGGGCCAGTCGCCTGCGCCGCACTGTCACGTCGGGCGATCGAGTCATCCAGCGCCACCAGCAACGGATGTATCGAGTCGTACTGGGCGCGGAAGGTCGTGGTGGTCTGGGCGTGAGCCATGGGTGCAAGTCCGGCCACCAACACCGCACCAATGCTCAGCGCACGCCGGATTCGCATCCGCCCGAAGTCAGACATCGATCAGCATCCAACGGCCCGTGAACACTTCGAAGGGACCTGGCCAGAGAAAGAGTCGCTCCAGCAGGGTGCCGAGGAAGTTCACGTGCACATCAGCCATCACGAGAAAGAGCTGGGCGAGGAGGAGCAGCGCGAGTATACCCAGGATGATGCCCGCAGTCCGGATGCTGCTGGCTGATATCGCGAAGAAAACCGAGTAGGCGACGAGCGCGGCGAGCAGGAACCGCAGGGTAAGCAGCGTGGGATAGATCTCGAGACCCGCCGGCAGCGTCGCGATATTGGTGGCGAGCAGTGCGCCGACCCACACGGCGAGAACGGGAAGGACGAGTATCGAAAGGCCCGCGAGCAGACGCAGCCCGGCAAAATGCCAGCGCGCGACAGGAAGCGAGAGCGCATACACGTGACGCTTGCGCTGATCGCTGGCCCAGGCAGTCGTCGCGAGGGCGAGGCCGGCGGCCACGGCGAGCAGAGGGTAGCAGATGCCGTAACCTTGAATGAGCAGTAGAAGATCCTGCATCTGGAAGCGATTGAGCGCTGAACTGGTGGCAGCCTGCACCGAGAGCAGCGGCACGGCAAACGATGCCACCACGAGCGGCAGGATCGCCAGCCGGGCCCATTTCCACTGGGTGTAGAGAATCGCTCGAAACATCAGTCGCCTCAGGTGACCAGGTGGTGCAGTACCGCGCGGATCATGCCGATCGGGCGGCGCGGAGCAGTTCGACGAACCCGTCCTCGAGGTCGAGATCGGTCACGTCCGACAGACTCGCACCTACACCGGGAAAGTAGGGCGCCATGGATGCTTCCCAGTTGCGTACGGTCCAGGTCTCCACGTTGTCAGAGATCCGCTCCCGCGCGAGGAGGACAAACGGGAGCGCCTCTACGATCGTCGGCGCTCCTTGCACCCGCAGGCGTTTCATTCCCTGCTTGAAGCTCTGCATCGGCAGCTCGGCCGCGAGCCGGCCCCGATCCATGATGCCGACCCAGTCACAGATACGCTCGAGCTCATGCACCAGGTGGCTGGAAATGAACACCGTGGCGTTCCGGAGACCGACATAGTCGAGCAACGCGGTGAGCACCTCGCGCCGGACGACAGGGTCCAGTCCATCGGTCGGCTCGTCGAGTACAAGCAGTGATGGCGACTGCGCGAGCGCGAGGAGAATCATCAGCTTTCCCATCTCTCCCTTGGAGAGTCGCTGGAGCAATCGCGCGCGGTCGAGCGTGAAACGCGCGAGCAGATCATCCGCCCATCGCGCATCCCATTGGGGATAAAACGCTGCGTGATAACGAATCGCCTCCCCGACAGTGAGAGTGGGATACAGATGCGGCCGCTCGGGGACGTACCCGGTTTCCCGCAGCACCACTGGGGCTTCTCGTGGTATCTCGTGTCCGAGGACCGAAATCGTACCGCAATGCGCGCGGGCCAGGCCGAGAAGCAGCCTGATCGTGGTCGTCTTGCCGGACCCGTTGGGGCCGAGGAAGCCGTAGACCGCGCCTTCGGGCACGTTGAGCGCAAGATCCCGGATTTCAAATCCCTGTCCCGCCCGGAATCCGACACCGGTCAGACTGATCGCATGGCTCATCGGCGTCCGTCTCCGTCGAGTTCGCGATCGATGGCGGCGCGCAGATCCGCCCTCGTAAGTCCGAGACGGGCTCCCTCCGCCAGCATCCCGCGCACCAGCCTGTTCGCCTCGGCGACCCGTTCGCGGGTCCGCCGTTCCGGCGCAATCTCCCGTACGAAAGTTCCCGCGCCCTGTCGCATCTCGACGAATCCTTCCGTTTCCAGTTCCCGGTAGGCCTGCACTACGGTGGCAGGGTTGATCCGCAGCTTCGCCGCCAGCTGTCGCACTGAGGGCATGCCTTCGCCGGTGCGCAGTTCCCCGGAGGCAATGGCGAGCCGGATGCGAGTGGCGATCTGCGCGTACAGCGGGGTCGAGCTACGTGGATCGAGCTGCTCGAACATGCGGACCTGTGCTAAGGCGACGAAGTGAACTGTATTATTGTTATGATACACTAAGACATTGACGCTTATCTGTCAAGAGAAAGTTCCTTCAGAATCGACAGAGAGAAGTCGTGACGCGGGGGTAACACCATCAATGGAGTTGCCACTGAAACCGAACAGGAGTTCCATGGCCCAGACCATTTTCACACTCGGGCACTCAACGCGCTCGCTGGATTCTTTTCTGGCGCTGCTCCGGGAGCACGGGGTTACGCAGGTCATTGATGTCCGGCGCTTTCCGGTTTCCCACCGGCATCCGTATTTTTCGGGAGAGGAGCTGGCCGCGACGTTGCGCGAAGCGGGGCTCGGATATCGTCACGAGCCCGATCTCGGAGGCAGGCGCAAGGCCTCTTCCGAATCCAGGAATGGAGGCTGGAGAGCGGGCAGTTTCCGCGCATACGCGGATTACATGGAAACAACGGAATTTCGGGGCGCGCTCGATGCCGTGATCGGTGACGCCTCTACGGAAGTTCCCGTCCTGCTCTGCGCGGAGGCCGTGCCCTGGCGCTGCCACCGGCAGCTGATCTCAGATGCGCTGGTGGCGCGGGGACTGGCTGTGCGTCATGTGATGGGAAGCGGCACCGCGCCTCAACACTCACTCACCCGGTTTGCGCAGGTTCAGGAGGACATGACAGTGATTTATCCGAGCGACTAGTCAGGCCGCGAGCGGCCTGGCTTCGCGCCAGCGGTGCCAGGCACGCTATATATGGAAAGAAGCACACCTGCGTCTCCCGCCGGCGCCGTACTGCAACCCACCCCTCGACATCCCTTTCCATGCCTGCTCGCCTCGCTTGACTCTTCGAAGTAAACTGCTGCCTTGCCACCGGCATCCAAGTTCCATGTCCGCCACCACCGTCCCGCTGTCCCCACCTCGTCCGCTGGAGCTGGATGCTGCCTCACACTCGAGGACGCGAGCGAATTTCCGCCGGTCAAGCGCGTGGCCCGACCTCGGGCCTCTTCGCGCCGAGCCTGACGTGAGCTCGCTGGTCGGACGCGCGCGCGATGGGGACGCTCTCGCGTTCCGCGCGCTCTACGAGGAGCACGTGGGCCGGGTCTACGCGGTCTGTCTCCGGATGTCCGGTGACGGCAATCAGGCGGAGGAGCTGACCCAGCGAGTGTTCGTCCGGGCATGGAACAAGCTGGGCTCGTTCCGGGGCGAAAGCCTCTTCTCGACGTGGCTTCATCGCCTCGCGGTCAACGAAGTACTCGGCGACCGCCGCACGACCCAGCGCCGAGAGCGGCGCGTCGAGCTGTCGGACGACATCGAAGCCCACAACGCTCCGACGACCGGGACGATGCCGGGAGGCCGACTCGATCTCGATCGCGCCATCGCCGCACTCCCTCCAGGCGCCCGCCAGATATTCGTCCTGCACGACATCGAAGGCTACGAGCACGAGGAGATCGCTCGGCTTACCGGAATAGCCCCAGGCACATCCAAGGCGCAGCTCCACCGGGCGCGCCGGATTCTTCGCGAGGCGTTGCAATGATGAATTGTCGAGAGGTGGCCGAGCGGCTGGAAGATTACGCGGATGGTCTGCTCGAGGATGCCAGTCGCGTCGCGATTGAGGCGCATCTCGATGCCTGCGAAAGCTGCCGGCGGAGCGCTGACGCGATGCTCGATCTGCGGACCGTGACGGCGGCGCTTCCCCGGAACATCCAGCCTTCGAGAGACCTGTGGCCCGGTATCGAGTCGGCGCTTTCCGTGGGTCCGGCCGCCGCTCGTTCTCCGTCACGATTCCATCGGCGACAGATGGTCTGGCTCGCCGTAGCGGCGATGCTCCTCATTGCGCTGTCCTCGAGTGTGACCGCCCTCCTCCTCCGACGCTCGGGTGCGAAGGCCGGGTTCCGCACGGTGCAGGCGGAGTACGTGGCGGCGAGCGCAGACCTCGCGCGGCGCATCGGGTCCGGGCCACAGTCGCTTTCGCCCCGAACGCTGGCGATCGTGCAGCGGAACCTGCGCATCATCGACGCGGCGATCCAGGAAGCGGAAGCGGCGCTGGTCCGCGATCCGGGAAATGTCGGACTCGAACGCATTCTCTGGGCGCGATACCAGCAAAGAATCGATCTGCTCGAACGCGCCACCCGAAGCCAGGAGACGAGCTGAGATGATCCGAACCTCCCTGGTTTTCCGCCGTGCAGCAAGCATCGGCATCGCCAGTCTGGCTGTCCTCACCTGCGGCGCCGCTCGGCTCGAGGCGCAGAACCAGCTCGATCAGCGGCGGGCTGTGGCGGCCGATGCTGCGATCCGGATCTTCAATCCCTCCGGCTCGGTGCGCATTACCGGCAGAGGCAGGGATTCACTCATCGTGCGCGGGCGGCTGGCCGATGGAGCCCACATTGCGCAGGGTGGAAGCGACCACGCCTACAAGTTCGCGGTCGAGCCCTCGGACCCACGACTCGATGCACCCGCGTCGGACCTCGAGATATTCGTTCCCGTCGGCAGCCGCGTCTGGGTGAAGACGGCAACGGGAGAAATCGAAGTCACCGGTGTCACCGGAGACCTCGACCTCTTCACGGTGTCGGGCCATGTGCGAGTAGATGGCCCGGCCGGGAATGTGGTCGTCGAATCCATGGATGGAAATGTCGAAGTGGCAGCCAACGCGTCGATGGCGCGCGTGCGTACCGGCGGCGGCACCGTAGTGCTTCGGGGCGTGATTCGCGAATCCGAGGTCTCAACGGTGAGCGGGGCCGTGCTCATCGGCATGGAGGGTCCGGTGCGGCGGGCCCGCTACGAGTCGGTCTCGGGTGAAGTGTCGTTCAAGGGAGACTTCGAGGCGGACGGCTCGCTCGAGGCGGAGAGCCATAGTGGGGACATCGAGCTGCGTCTGCCGCGTACCATGGCGGCCGACTACGACGTCAGCGCTTATGGTGGCGTGATCCGGAACGAGCTTGCCCCCCAGGCTCCGGCGCCGCGAGCGGGGGAACTGCACTTCTCCGTCGGTGGCGGTGGCGTGCGCGTGGTGGTGCGGACATTCAAGGGAACGGTGGCGATCAAGGGGAAGTGAGGCACTGGGTACTGAGTACTGAGTACTGAGT
>JBDUEA010000089.1:0-12779 GCA_040002695.1 Gemmatimonadota bacterium
ACTGAGTGACGAGTAACGAGATGAAAGTTGAAAGATGGCAGGCGACAGGGTCATGGGATCATTGCCCCCTTGACCTCCCGCCGTCGGACCTAGACATTGGTCCACATGGTGAAACAGCGTTCCACAATCAAGGCCCCGCGGGCCACTGGCACCCAGGCGATCTCGCGGGCGCTGGCGGTGCTGCAGGCATTTCGTGATGCCACGCCGGAATGGGGGCTCGCCGACCTGTCGCGGCACCTCGCTTTCACCAAGACCACCACGCTCCGGCTGCTCAGCGCACTCGAGCGCGAGCGCATGGTCGCCCGCAGCATGTCCAACGGCGGCTACCGCCTGGGGCCCGGCGCCATCGAACTGGGCGCGCTCGCGCAGCGATCCAATCCCCTGCACCGCGCCGCCCTGCCCGAACTCGAGGAGCTCTCCCGGCTCACTGGAGAGACCTGCAGCCTCGAAGTCCTGGTCGATGCCGACATCCTGATCGTGGCCGAAGTGCAGGGACACCATAAGCTGACCCCCGCGGCGGCCGTCGGCGAGCGCTGGCCCGCGCACTGCGCCTCCACCGGCAAGGTGCTGCTCGCCGCCGCCGTGGAGGCGCGCGGTCCCGGCGTCATCCGGACACCACTCGCGCGGCTCACGCCGCGCACCATCACCTCTCCGGCACGCCTCGCGACCGAACTGGCCCGAGTCGCCCGGCAGGGCTACGCCACGGCGGTCGAGGAACTCGCCGAAGGCTACGTGGCCGTTGGCGCACCGGTCCGAAATCACGACGGCGTCATCATCGCCGCCCTCAGCATCGGCGGCCCGTCGAGCCGCTTCACGCCGGCCCGGCTCACGAAGTTCAGCCGTCTCATCCGGGAGACCGCCGATCGCGTCTCCCGTCGTCTCGGCTCCGGCGGTATTGAAGGGAAGGGCGCGACAGCACGCCACGGTTGAGACCGCCTCACTGCACCTTGCATCACACCATTCACGCGGCGCCCGGCTCATCGTCGGGGGCCCGGAGCCGGAGGTTCCTCTGCGCCCTCGCATTGCACTCATCGCGGGCCTGTTCAGCACCTGCATCATTGCACCCGCATTCGGCCAGGCTCATGAGAAGCCTGCTTCCACCGCGGGGCGCGGGCACCTGTTCATCGTCGGCGGCGGAGAGCAGTCCGCGGAACTGGTGACCCGCTTCGTAGCGCTCGCCGGGGGCCGGGGCCACGCACGCATTGCGGTAGTGCCGATGGCAAGCGAGGACGCGGCCGGCACCGGCAAGGAAAAGGCCGACGAACTCGAAGAACTGGGCGCCGACGTATTCGTGCTCAACCTCAATCGCGCCGAAGCGGAAGGCGACAGCGCGGCGAAGCTGCTCGGGTCCGCGACCGGCATCTGGTTCACCGGTGGTGACCAGATCCGGCTGACTCGCATCCTGCTCGACACGCCGGTGCTTCGGGCCATGCACCTGCGCTACGAACGGGGTGCGGTCGTGGGGGGCACGTCGGCAGGCGCCGCGATCATGCCCGATTCGATGCTCACCGGTAATCAGCAGCCGCCGGGAGACAGCAGCGGCTACTACGGCGACGAATACCCCCTGCTGGCCCGTGGCGTAATCGAGATCGTGCGCGGACTCGGATTCCTGCACGGCGCAATCGTCGACCAGCACTTCATCAAGCGCGAGCGACACAACCGGCTGCTGAGCGTCGTACTCGAACGGCCGACGCTCCTCGGCGTAGGCATCGACGAGGGAACGGCGCTCGATGTCGCTCCCGACGGTCGCTGGCATGTACTCGGCGCCAGTGCCGCCATCGTGTACGACGCGCGCGCCGGCAGCGTGACCCCGGCCTCCGCATCCATTCTGGGCGCGACCGGTGTGCGCCTGAATCTGCTGCCTGCCGGCAGCACCTTCGATCCACGGACGGGCCGAGGGGCCCTGCCATCCCGCCGAGTTCCCACTGGCGCGCCCTGAGGCCGCGCGACTGCCACCGACCTTACGATTTCACCACGGCTCTCACGTTCGGAGGACATTCGATGACGCACCTGCGATGCACCATGTTCGGTTCGTTTTTCGTCTCGGCCGCGCTGGCCCTCGGCGGGGCGACGGTCGCGCGCGGCCAGGTCGCCACTGTTCGTGGCACCGTGACTGATTCTTCGACCCACGTCCCCATCACCGGCGCGGACGTCGCCGTCGTGGGCAGCGGCGTCATCACCGTGACACGCGCGAATGGCCAGTACGTGCTCGACAGGATCAAGCCCGGCACCATCACGATTCGCGCTCGTGTGATCGGGTACGCACCGTCCGATCAGACCATCACTCTCACGGATGGCGCGGACCAGGTCGTCGACTTTGTGCTCGCGGCCCGGCCCATCGAGCTCGCGCCGGTCGCGGTGGGATACGGAACCCAGGCCCGCAACGAGCTCAGCTCGTCGGTAAGCTCGGTAGGCAGCGAGGATATCGCGCATCAGCCGGTCGCCGGTCTCGATGCGGCGCTGCAGGGGAAAGCCGCCGGAGTACAGGTCACCCAGAACGCCGGCAATCCGGGCAACGGCATCTCGGTGCGAGTCCGCGGATCCGCGTCGATCTCGGCGGGCAGCCAGCCGCTCTTCGTGGTAGATGGAGTGCCGATCAACTCGAGTGACATCTCGCAACTCGGACTCGGCGGCCAGGGGCTCTCGGGCGTCACCGGTCTGAGCCCCGACGATATCGAGTCCATCGAAGTGCTCAAGGATGCCGCCTCGACGTCGATCTACGGCTCGCGCGGATCCAACGGCGTCGTGATGATCACCACCAAGCGTGGAGAATCCGGCAAGGCGCAGGTTTCCTTCGATGCGTATACGGGAACCCAGGCCGCCTCGAAGCGGCTGAGCCTCCTCAATTCCCCCCAGTATCTCCAGTTCTTCAATGAGGCGGCGTTCAACGACGGATACGGCAGCAATTACTTCGGGGTCGCCGGTGTAGACGATCAGGTGAACACCGATTGGCAGTCGGCGGTGCTCAGACATGCGCCGATCGGCAACGCGGAGCTCGCGGTCAGCGGCGGAGACGACCGGGTCCGGTATCGGGTCTCGGGCAACTTCTTCGATCAGAGCGGCATCGTGGCGCCCTCGCAGTACCGGCGGATCGGCGGACGCGCCAATGTCGACTTCAGCGCGAGCGAGCGGCTGACGTTCAAGACCTCTCTACTCGTCTCCGGGGAGAATGACGACCGCGTGGCCGGCGACGGCAGCGATGTCGGCATCATCACGAACGCAGTCGGCAATCAGCCGCTCTTCCCAGTTAAGCGACCGGACGGCACGTTCACTACGCCCGGCAGCAGTTTCCCCGACGGCCTGCAGTATCCCAACAGCGCGGCCATCGCGGCATTCTTCCCGACCCAGGCCCGCACCACGCGCATCCTCGGAGACATCGAGGGGCACTGGCGTATCGGCGGAGGACTGGGCTTCACCTCGCGCGTGGGTGCCGACCTGCTCAACCTGCGCGAGAGTCAGTTCCAGTCGCGGAAGGTCGGTGGGACCTACGCGGCGAGCGCAAACGGCGTGGCCAAGAGTGGCTATTCGGTCGCGAACCGCTACGTCTTCGACAACTTCGCCACCCTCGACCGGGATCTTTCCGCCAGCCAGCGGATCACGCTCACGGCGGGATCGAGCATCGAGCTCAACCGGAGCGAGTTCAATTTTCTCCGCGGCGAAGGCTTCAGCAACGACAATCTCACCCAGGTGAGCAACGCGACCACCATCGTGGATGGTGAAGCCACCACCGCGCGGAGCAGCCTGGTCTCGTTCTTCTCCCGGGCCAACTACGCACTGGCAGGGAAATACCTGCTGGGCGCGAGCGTCCGGAGTGACGGCTCCTCTCGATTCGGACGGAACAGCCGGTGGGGTGTCTTTCCGTCGGTCTCGGCCGCATGGGTCGTGAGCCGGGAACCGTTCTTTGCGAACAACCGGCTCTTCAACAATCTCAAGATCCGCTCGAGCTACGGTGTCACGGGCAATCAGCCGCTGACCGATTTCCTCGCGATCTCGAACTTCGGCACCGCGAACTACGGCGACTCGTCCGGTCTCGCGCAGGTCAGTCTGACCGACCCCAACCTCAAGTGGGAGACGACCAAACAGTTCGACCTCGGATTCGATGCCGCGCTGCTGCGGGACCGGATCAACCTGACGGTGGACTACTATCACAAGAACACCTCGGACCTGCTGCTCGATCGTCCGGTCACAGGGACGTCCGGTTTCACCAGCGTGTTCAGCAACGTCGGCAATCTGCAGAACAAGGGCGTCGAAGTCGCGATCTCGACGGTCAACCTCAACGGCAGCGGATCGGGCCTTCGCTGGGTCACGACGCTCAACGTCGCGGCCAATCGCAACCGGGTGACCAAACTCTTCGACAACCAGCCGTTCACCGGTGGTGAGCGGGACATCAACCGTGTCGAGGTAGGCCAGCCCCTCGGCGCCTTCTACGCGCTCAAGTTCCTCGGCGTCGATCCCGCGACTGGCGACGCGATCTACCAGGACACCGACGGCGACGGCAGCATCACCGCGAACGACCGCGTCATCGTCGGGAGCCCGCATCCGAAGTGGACTGGCGGATTCACCAACGCGTTCAACTGGAAGGGACTGGACCTGAGCTTCTTCCTCCAGTTCAGCCGGGGCAATCAGATCTTCAACGCCATGCGGCTGTTCAGCGGCGCCGGCGGCTACTATGAAGACAACCAGTTCACTGACGCGATGCGGCGATGGCAGAAACCAGGCGACATCACCGATGTGCCCCGGGCGAGCTTCGACGGGACCTCGGGCGCACGCACGGTCTCGAGCCGTTTTATCGAGGACGGCTCGTACTGGCGCATGCAGAACGTCACGCTGGGCTACCAGCTTCCCGGCTCGTTCGCGGGGACCGTGGGCTTCCAGCGGGCGCGCCTCTACATCTCGGCCCAGAATCTCTTCACCAGCTCCAAGTTCACCGGATACAATCCTGACGTGAACAGCAACGGCAACTCCGCGACCTTCCAGCTGGGTACCGACTTCTACGCCTATCCGCTCGCCCGCACGTTCATGTTCGGCGTTCAGGCGGGGTGGTGAGCCATGATCACCCTACTGAACGAACCGGCCGAGAGGAAACTTTCCATGATCATGAAATCCGCCGTAGTGGGTGCGCTCGCGTTGTCGCTCGCCGGGTGCAACTCACTGCTGGACACGAACCCGGTCGACAAGATCCCGTCGGACAAGGCCATCGTCGATGCGGCTGGCGCCCGGGCGGCACTTGCCGGCGCCTACAATTCGCTGCAGAGCGGGAGTTACTACGGTGGGGACTTCCTGATCTTCGGGGATCTCTCCTCCGACAACGCCGTGCATACCGGCACCTTCAATTCATACGCCGATGCCGCGGCAAATTCGCTCACGGCGGACAATTCCTCCGTGCGTGACATCTGGAACGCGATCTACTCGGCGATCGCACGGGACAACGTGCTGCTCGAGAAAGTCCCGGCCGTCCCCGACCTGACGCAGACCGAGAAAGATGAGATCCTCGGCGAGGCGCACTTTCTCCGCGCGCTCCACTACCACAACCTCGTCAAGCTCTACGGCGGCGTTCCGCTCCGGACCGTGACCGCAAAGACCGTAGCCGAAGCCTCGAACATCTCGCGCAGTACCGAGGCTGAGACCTACGCGCTGATCCTGAACGATCTGGCGCAGGCCGAGACGATGATCACGAACACGGCGGTCGCAACGCAGGGCACGTTGGGCGCCGTCAAGGCGCTCGAGGCGCGCGTCTACCTCTACCAGAAGGACTGGACCAACGCGAACGCCAAGGCGGACGAAGTGATCGGGCTGGGATACACCCTTGCCCCCGTCTTCAGTGATCTCTTCGATGCCGAGGGCATCGACACGCCCGAGGACGTCTTCAAGGTCACCTTCACGGCGCAGCAGTTCCAGTTCATGTATTACTGGATCTCGACACCGTCGGGCGGTGGTGGTGAGGTCGGGCCGAGCCAGAGTCTGATTGACGCCTTTGACCCGACTGATGTGCGCCTCGCCTGGTCGATCAGCGGCACCACGGAGGGTACCGCCGATGGCACTAAGTATCCCACGACGGCCGGCGCGGAGGACATTCACGCCATTCGCTTCGCGGAGGTGCTGCTGATCAAGGCCGAAGCGCAGGCCATGCTCAACGACCTGTCCGGCGCGGTTACGACGTACAATCTCATCCGCGCACGGGCTGGCCTCCCCGACCACGTGCTCGGCACCGATGTGACCACGCAGGCCGATGTACTCGCCGCCATTGATCATGAGCGTAGGCTCGAGCTCGCCTTCGAGGGAGACCGGTGGCCTGATCTGGTTCGCACCGGGCAGGCGGTTGGAATTCTCGGAATTCCCGCCACGCAGACCCTGTATCCGATTCCACAATCGGAGATGGACGTGGTCCCCGGCCTGGTGCAGAATCCGGGTTACTGACAGGCGAAGTTGATTCATCGAGCATCGGGGCGTCCCGCGGTAAACTGCCGCGGGGCGCCTTGTCACATCGGCCCGACCGCAGCGACTGGAAATTCAAGTTGACAGGGGGCCCTTCCGGGTCTATTTCCCTCTGTCGCACCCACCCAGTAACCGCACTTCCGCGTGGAGTCTCGTCATGCCTGAACGGGTCAACCGTCGCGATTTCCTCGCGCTCTCCGGAGTCGCTCTGACTGCCGCGAATATCGGTAGTCTCCGGCCCATCGGCACCCCCGCGATCGTGCTTCGTCCTCCTGCCCGGCCAGTGGCCATCGCCTCCGCGAACGGAATCCGCGGCGTCGCCAAGGCGGCGGAGTTGATCGCATCGGGCACCGACACGCTGGATGCCGCCGTCGAAGGGGTGAAGATCACCGAGCTGGATCCCAACGACGATTCGGTTGGGTACGGCGGATTGCCCAATGAGGATGGTGTCGTGCAGCTCGACGCTTCGTGCGTGCACGGTCCCACGAAGCGGGCAGGAGCGGTGGCCGCGCTGGAGGGTATCAAGACGCCAAGTGAAGTCGCGCGTCTGATCCTCAAGTACACCACGCACATCCTGCTGGTCGGCGAGGGTGCCAAGCGGTTCGCGCTCTCCTACGGATTCAAGGAGGAAGACCTCCTGACGCCGGCCTCGCGGCAGAAGTGGCTGGTCTGGCGGGCCAACCGCGGCCATGAGGATGACTGGACCGATGTGCCGGACACCGAGCCCATGGTGGTGCGGCCAACCGGCACCATCAACCTGAACGTGGTAAACGCGCAGGGGGAAATCTCCTCCATCACTACGACTGCCGGCCTCGCGTTCAAGATTGCCGGGCGCGCCGGCGATTCTCCGATCGTCGGCGCCGGGCAGTACACCGACAACGAAATCGGCGCCGCGGGATCCACCGGCCTCGGTGAGGCGAACATCATGGCCTGCGGGGGGTTCCTGACGGTGGAGCACATGCGGCGGGGAATGAAACCGACCGACGCCGCGCTCGAGACGCTCAAGCGCGTCGTCGCGCTGACGCCGGCTCGTTGGCTCGACGGCGCGGGAAGGCCGAAATATCAGCTCTCCTATTATGCGGTCAACAAGCGGGGAGAGTTCGGCTCCGCTTCGCTCTATCCGGCCACCTTTGCGGTACACGACGGCAACGACGCCAGTACCCGGGATGGCGCGCACCTCTACGAGAAGGCCAAATGATCACGAGGCCGTTCCTGCTGTCCGGTCGGGGTGTCGATCGACTCATGCTCGCGAGCCTGCTGTCGATCGCGTTCGCAGGTGCTGCGCTCGCGCAGGACACCACCACGGTTCGCGACAGCATGACGATCCGCGACAGTGTCCGTCCGGAGGAGAGCACGCCGACACAGGAGTCCGTGCCCTGGAAGGACAGCTTCTATCCGTACATCACCTCGGGCGACAATGATTTTCCATTGTTCGTCTTTCACTTCGAGGAACGGAAGGCGGCCGACTATGACGCGCGCACTACCTATGCGGGCCTGCTCACCGCGGACGCGGGCGCGAGCACGCGCGGAAGCCGCTTCATCACGCTGACCTTCCTGGCCCCGCTGCTCCGGAAGGACTGGCGCCTTGCGACGGAATTGACGGGTGAGCGCGACGCGCGATTCGGCTTCTATGGCCTCGGCGATACCGCCTCGTACGACAAGTCACTCGCGACGCCGGCGCAGCCGTTCCTGTACCGCGCGCACCGGACGCGGTATCTGGCCCGCGCAGAGGTGACGCGGCACTACAAGGGGCCGTTCTCCGTCGCCTTTGCAGCGGGCTTCGAGCACAGCAGGTTCAGCGATCTGCCCGGCCCGTCGATTTTTCGCTCCACCTTCGGTCATGAGGTGAACGACGACGACGCCACCGGCCGTCTTACGCTCATCGCCGACACCCGTGACAACGAGTACAACACCCACAATGGATTGCTGGTCGAGGCCAGCGCGCTCGCCGGCAGCGGCGGCAATGGATACAGCCGGCTGTCGCTCGTCGCGCGTGGCTACCTGCAGGTGCGGGAAGGGACGGTGCTCGCGGCCCGGATCGCGGGCTCCGGCATGAACGGGACGCCGCCGCTCAATGCCCGCTTCGAGATCCCTGCGTGGGAAATGATGATTCCGGTCTACGGCGGCGCACCCTCGAATCGAGGACTCGCCTACCAGCGGCTCGCGGGCGAGGATATCCTGTTCGCGAACGCCGAGGTGCGCCACGATCTGCTCAATCTGGGCGACCTCGGCGCGGTGACGCTGCTGGGATTCGTGGACGCGGGACGGGTCTTCGAGGGTGAGTCGTTCAAGCTGACGACGAAGGGAATGAAGGTCGGCGCCGGAGGCGGCGTCGCGTTACGGGTTCTTCGCAGCACCATCTTCACCTTCAATTTCGCCGGCGGTTCCGACGGCTTTCACTTCTCCCTGATGTCAGGGTGGGCGTTTTGACACGGTGAGCGGTGAAGGGTTAGCGGTGAGCGGTAGCGCTCGCCAGCTTCTCGGCTCCCGCTGACGGCTCACTGTTTATTGCTTACGGCCCCTGTCACCTCCCGCAGTGTCGTCTCCCCCTTGTCCTTCGCGTACCACCTACGCACCTGCGGGTAGAGCTCTGCCTTCGGAGTCGTCGCCTTGTTCGCCATGACCCAGGCTTGCAGTTCGGCAGGACGCGGGCCCCAGTGCCCAAGCTCGTGGAAATTCGAGTCCAGGGCGATCACGATCGGAATCGAACGCGAGCCGTTGGTGAGATACTGGTCCATCACGGCCGGGTTTTCATCGCGGCGAATCACCCTGAGCTCGACGCCCGGCGTTTCTTCCGCCCATCGCGCCAGCACCGGAACCGTGTTCGAAGCGTCCCCGCACCAGTCCTCCAGGAGGACGAGCAGGCGAAGCATGCCTTCCGGTGGAATCACGCTGCGCGCCCATTCGGGAATGCGCGCCAGGCGATGCACGCCCTCCCACAGTCCTCGGTGTTCGGTGCTCGCGTCGACGAATTCCTGAAAAGTCAGGGAGGATTTCCAGAGAGCCGGGAAGTCGAGCATGGGTGACCTTCCATTGCCGAAGCGAGGCGACCTGTCCAAAGACCAGTGATATGGAAGGGAAACCGGATGGCGTGGCGCGGACAAGGTCGCGGAAGAAATCTTCGTCAAACCTTCATCTTCGGCCTGGCCCGAGCGTTCCTCAAGCGAAGCCGAAGTCATGCTCACTTCATACTTCGACGACCTTGATGCCCCGCTTGCCGAGCTCGGCAACATATGGTCCGAACGGCATGGCCTCATCCGGGACATGCACTCCTCTGGAGCTGATGCGACCGTCCACCTGCATCTGACCCGTGATCGAGAGCGAGTAGCCGGTGGTCCGCATCATGGCGCTGATGCCGTGAACCTCGTCGTAATAGTCGAGGAGCTGGAATCCTGCGCGGGCGGGCTTGCCCCCCTTCGTTCCCGTCACCTCGACGCGCAACGCCACGAGATCTCGTCCGGCGGGCTTGTGCAGCTTCGGATGGACGCTGGCGATGAAGACGTCGCGCGGCTTCACAGTCTGGCCGCGCACGACAAGCGGCTCATCGCTCAGCAGGCCAAGCTCCCGGATCGGGCGCATGATGGCGACATGCCCCGGATATCGGAGCGTCTTGTACTCCATGACCTGGATCTTGTCCTGGTAGGCCCAGGGCATGGTGCTGATCCCGCCACCGGTGTGAAAAGCCTCGAGCGTGCCGACCGGCGCCGGAAACTCCAGCGCCTCGAGCTCGCTCAGCGCATCCACCTGCACCGGCTTCCCTCCACGCAGCACCCATGACGGCGTCGTGTAGTAGTCGAGCGCGCCCTCGAGCGAGTAGACAATCTGATAGTTGAGCGGCGGCTCCGGATGCTGCGGCAGCCCGCCCACATACACCTTTACCTTCTCCGCCTGGTCCACCCGGCGGATTCCCTCGGCCGCGAGGATGTTGATCATGCCGGGTGCGAGCCCGCAGTCAGGAATGACTGACAGTCCCTTCGCCCTGGCCTCCGGATCGAGCTTCTTCTGGTTGAACACGATCTCGGTGTTGCCGCCAAGGTCCGAATAGTTGAGGCCGCAGTCGACGGCGGCACGCGCCATCTGCTCATTGAAGTAATACGGAATCGCGCTCATGACCGCCTGGTGGCCGGTCATGACGCTCCGAACGGCCGCGCCGTCGGTCACGTCCAGCACGACCGCCGTAAGGCGTTTGCCACGATGTGGCGCGAGGAAGGCGGGAAGGTTGTCCGGGCGCAGATCGGCGAGTGTGACCTGGGAAACCGCGGGATTCTGCAGCAGATCGTAGGCGCACGCACAGCCCTGAAGCCCGGCGCCCAGCACCAGCATTTTCATGGAATGCCCCGTCGGAGATCGGTTCGTAAAAAGCCCCCAAACCTACCCGCGCCGGCACTCCCCTTCAACCCCGCGGTTCGGATATCAGAGTGGTCGGATGCCAATCGAAGGCCGGCCCCGGGTCGCTCACTTCACCCCCTGACCCCTTACCGCTCGCCCCTCACTTCTTACTTCTTACTTCTTCTCACTCCCCCTCAATAGATTGCCCTCCATGCATTCTCCCGCACCGCCACCATCTCCCACCCCCGATGCCCGTCGGGATGGGGCGGCCACTCGGCAGCGCCTCATTCGTGCCGCCCTCGAACTGTTCAGCACCATCGGGTTTCGGGAGACGACGACGCCCACCATCGCGGAGCGGGCGGGCGTAGCGGAGGGCACTATCTATCGGCACTTCAAGGGCAAGGAGCAGCTGCTCAACGAAGTGTATCGTGGGGCCCAGCGCTGGGCGCTGAGTGTGGTGCGTGATGTGGAGGCCGAGAAGTCCCTGCGTGCGCCCGAGCGCCTGCAGCGCATCGCGCGGGCGCTCATCGAGATGGCAGAACGGGATCCGGCGCTGCTGCGGATGCTGCTGCAGCCCCGCGGTGACCGGCATCTCGATGCACAGAGTCGCGAGGCGGCCGTGCAGTTCCGTGAGGCGTTGCAGCAGGTGGTCGCGATGGGAAAATCGGACGGTCAGGTGCGACCGGGACCGGCGGAGTTGTGGGCGTCGGTCTGGCTCGCGCTGGTAGGCTTCGTCGTTGATCGCGTCGGCGAGAAGGAATGGACCCCCGACCATCCCCAGGTCACCCAGACGCTCGAGGCGGCATGGGATGCAATCTCCGCCCGCCCCATACCTCCCTCTTCACTCTGATTCTCCCACTCGATCGGTAATCGGCCCAGCCGTTATTCCGCCGCTCCCGCGAAGAACGTCGCCGAGCGCGGCCGGTGAGGCAGCGGAGTCCAGTTGAGACGGCGCGTGGCCCCGCCGCCGAGCGGCCGGACGACCAGCTGATCACCGATGAAATAGCCGAGAGAATCGGATCCCCACCGGAACGGGCCCGTCGCCTCGTCCGCAAGCACAGTACTGGTATCGCCACGAGTCACGACGCACAACGCGCCGCGGTCCTTGCACGGCAGCACCCGTGCGAACACGGGTGTGCCCACCAACACCTCGAAGGCCGAATCCGCCGCCACGCTGTCGGCACCGCTCAGCCGACGGATGTCGGAGGCAGCGGGAGGCGCGGCCACTAGAAGGTCGCCGTGAATTCCCCGGACGTACAGGGAGGTTCCGTCGGCGGACCACCCGAGGCTCACCGGTCCGATCCCGGCATCGGCACCGACGAGGCGTCGTTCCTGCCCGCTGAGGAGATTGAGCGCCCAGACGGTGCCGCCGTTCGTGTCCGCCGGCTGCAAGCGCCGCACGAAGGCGAGAATGACGCCGTGCGGATCGAGTGCCGGCGCCGATTCGTCCAGCCGGGTGAACGTGATCTGATGCGTGACGCCGCCGCCCGGCTCGACCGCGAACAGATCTCCTGAGGCGCCTTCTCCGTCCGCCACGAAGATGGCATACGGCTGCTTGCCGACCTCGATCCGGTTGGAGAGCGGCGACATCGATCCTCGGCAGCCGCCAAGACCCGTCACTCCCGACACGAGGACCGCGAAGGCGAGGATATCTCTTCGCTCGACCCTCCAGCTCATTCCTTACCTCTCACCGCTCACCGTACTCTTCACCAGCCACCACGCATCCGGGTCAACCACGATTGCGCCGGGGTGTGCCGGCGCGCCGGAGAACATGGTATGCGTCTCCTTACCGTTCACGTCAACCGAATAGGCCTTGCCATCGATCAGTACTTTGAGCCCCGGCAGCGTGAACAGGCCCCAGCTTTCATCCTGTACCTGATGGATCGTCAGGCCGAGTCCGCCATGTTCCTCACGCCACCGGACGTCGAGGATGGGATAGCCGGGCTGAGTCAGCGCCTGACGGAAATACCAGTCCAGATCCTTGCCGGAAGCGGTGGACATGATCCGCGCGAAGT
>JBDUEA010000090.1:0-12745 GCA_040002695.1 Gemmatimonadota bacterium
AATCGGTCGAGCCGTATTCGGTTCTGATCACCGCGGGTGATAACGACACCTTTCCCCTCTGGTATGCGCAGGAAGTGGAAGGGATCCGACAAGACGTGACGCTCGCAAACCTCTCCCTCATGAATACCAAGTGGCACCTCAAGCAGCTGCATCGGCGGGTCACTCCTGCCTTCGATGCAGCGCACGCGGCCGCGATCTGGCGCGAGGGAACCTGGAACCGGCCAACCACGCCCGCGCTGAGTCTCAACGAGGCAGCCATCGACAGTCTGCCTGAAGCCCAGCGGGTTCCCAAAAACGGCGGCATCCGATTCGACAGTCTGCAGATCGCGTTCGGCGACGAGGTCCTGACGCTCCAGGATCTCGCGACGATCTTCCTCATCCGCGATAATGCCGGACAGCGCCCGATTTACTTCAGCTGGAGTGACGGCGACTATCCCGACCGGACTCTCGGCCTCACGCCCTATCTCATTACCGAAGGTTTCGCGCGGAAACTCGCCCGCGTGCCGGTCACGCCCAAGGATTCGATCATTATTTCCAAGGGCCTCGGGTACGTCAACCTGCCGAGGACCAACCGGCTGCTGTGGAACGTCTATCACTATGGTGCGGCGGCGAAGCAGCGGCCGCGCGGCTGGGTGGACGTGCCCTCGCGTTCGATACTTTCACTCTATGGCGTCATCTACGGGTTCGGTGCCAAGGCGCTGCGTGAGCATGGAGACACGGTCGAAGGGGCGCGCGCCGATTCAATCGCACAGGCGGTCTCCGAGAATATCGTCTCGCATTCTCGCTGACCCCGCGCGGGCGTGGTTGTCGTTTGGCGTGGCGAGTCCTACATTTGCGTGACCACACATCAGACACTTGCGGGACCACCGGTCGAGTGCGCCGGTGGTCCTCCAGCATGGAGGAGAGCCAATGCGGCGTCGTTCCGGCCCCGATGAGAGTTCACCGCGTCCTCGCTCCGCCTCGCCAGCACCGATGTCTACGCGCGCGGCACTGCGTCTCGCTATGCCGCTTCTCGTCTCCGCGCTCGCCTGTTCCACCAACTCCCCGATTGGCCCGGGGACGGTCGTCTCCGTTCGCATCACTCCGGCCACGCTCGTGCTTGACGCCGGACAGACCACGACCGTCCGCGCCTTTCCGCTCGATGCGGACAGCGCCCTGGTGGTAGGCAAGACCATCCGCTGGAGCACCAGCGATTCCGCTGTGGTAACCGTCGACGACACCGGGTTCGTCCGCTCGATCGGTCTCGGCAACGCGACCATTGCGGCGACGACGCAGGATGGCATCACCGGAAACCTGGCGACGGTGGTTTCACTTCCGTCTATCGCGTTCAGCGACAGCACGATCGATTTCGGTTCGTTCGCTACCGGACCTAATCCGGCTGCGCAGGTCGTCGCGGTTACCAGCGAGCGTGGGTCTCCGCTCGCCGGAATCAGTGTCGGAGCCATCAATTACCAATCGGGGGCTGGCTGGCTTTCAGCCGTGCTCGATTCCGGAACTGCTCCCGCGACCTTGACGCTGCAGGCGACCACCGGGGCGCTCACGGCTGGCATGTACACCGCCACTGTGCCACTCGCCTCCGCTGCCGCCGGCAACAGTCCCCTGTCCCTGACGGTCACCTTCACGGTGAATCCGGCAGGACCGGCGATCGGTCTTGCACCGTCCGCGTACGCCGTCAACGTCTCCTTGGGTGCCGCCGATCCCGCGCCCCAGGTCATCAACGTGACCAATGCCGGCGGCTCGACGCTCGACCAGCTAACCGTAGGCACGATCGCGTACGGTGCCGGCGCTAGTGGCTGGGTTTCCGGAGCCGGGTTGAGTGGTACGACCGCGCCCGCCACCGTCACGGTTCAGGTGCATCCGGGCGCGCTGGCCGCGGGGACGTATACCGCGACGATTCCGATCTCGTCGGTTGCCGCGACCAACACCCCGCAGAGCATCTCCGTCACTTTGAATGTGCTGGCTGTCTCGTTCGCGACTGACGTGCAGCCGATCTTTTCGGCGAATTGCCTCGGCTGCCATTTCGTTGGGGGACAGGTGCCGAACCTGACGGCCGGGAGCAGTTACGCCGCGATCGTGGGCGTCATCTCGGGCAGCGTCAGTTGTACCGGCAATACATACGTCGTCGCCGGAAATGCAGCCACCAGCCTCGTCTATGCGAAGGTCATCGCCTCGGCGCCGCCCTGCGGTGGGCACATGCCTCCCGGGGGGCAGTTGAGTAGCGGCAATCTGCAGACGATTGCCGACTGGATAAACGCCGGTGCTCCGAATAACTGAGTGAACCCGTGACTGGCTGAAGACGAAATATCCAACGCGCGAGAAAAAGAGGCCGCCAGCAATGATCGCTGGCGGCCTCTTCTTGTCGTTCGCATTTCTCCGGTGCAGTTCCCTACGGCCTGAGGGCTCCCGCGCTAGAAATTGAACTCCACGCCAGTGGTCCACACCACGTTCGGCTGCAGTCCGCCCCGCAGCAGCGGGATCAGCGCGTTCGTGACGATGGTCGGCGCGCCGGCCTTGAACTTGAACCCGACCGAAGCATTCGCGCGGTTGTCCCGCTGGTTGGGAATGATGGTGGGATCGACCGTGCGCGTGAAGGGAAACTGGTAGACCACGGGCCCCGGCAGCACGAGCTTGCTGGTGCCCACTTCCCATTCCGACAGGACTTCACCCGCAAAGGTCGCCCATGGGGCGATCAGCGCATCGAAGCCGACGTTGGCGACGACGGCGTCGTTGCTCCGGTCGCTCGCGCGGTAGAGGTAACCAAGGTTGAGGTGCGGAGAGAAATCCCCGAAGCGGCTGGAGAAGATCGCGAGACCGCGCGCGGAAACCTTGCCGGCGCCGAGCAGCTGCTTTTCGTCGCCGGTCGGAAGCCGAACGTCCGCGAGAATCGCCGCGGAGAAGTGATCGTGCTCGGTGAGATTGACCTTGAGCCGCGTCGCGACGTCGCCGAGTCCGGTGGAGGATCCGAATGTCGCCGTGGAGGCCCGGAGGATCGGGTTGGCCGACGTTCCGCCGAAGAAGTGCAGCGCCGGCGTGCCGAACGGGAAGATTTGCGCGGTGCTCCGGCCCTGAAGCGAAGTGTGCACCAGCGGCACGGCGAAGCCGAGATCGATCTTGTCGCCCAGGCCATAGGTCACGAAGAAGGATGAAACCGTCACGTCGACGAACAGCGACATGCGCACCTGGATGAAGTCGTTCTCGAACACCGGATCGCCGAGTCCGGGATTGCCCACGTCCTGGTGAGTGAAATTGAAGAGCAGGTTGTCGAGCGGGACCCCGCGGATGGTCTTGAAGCGGATACCGCTCAGGTTGGCGCCCATCAGGAAACGTCCGCGCCCCATCGTCTGGGCCCGCTCGCCGAAAATGGGGCCGGAGGACTCCGACGTTTTCACCGGCAGACCGCCGACGAACTTG
Source organism: Gemmatimonadota bacterium (assembly GCA_040002695.1). Classification (GTDB taxonomy): domain Bacteria; phylum Gemmatimonadota; class Gemmatimonadetes; order Gemmatimonadales; family GWC2-71-9; genus JBDUEA01. The sequence continues at coordinate 3,412 of JBDUEA010000090.1, forward strand.
AAGGTGGCACCCGAGCTGGTGGCGCTCACCGGGAAGTTCGAGGCGTTGACGGCGATCGCGTCGGAGAGGAATGAGATTACCGCGAAATTGCCCTGGCCCACGGCGGGGAGAAAGTGTTCCCCGTGACCATTCGCAGCGTTGACCGACCCGTCGAGACATAGCGGCTGGCCGCAGTTGCCGAAGGTGAACAGGTCGGAAATCTTGTTGTCGAGAGTCTGGGCCTCGATCGGGCCCGAAAGTGCAGTCAGCAGCAACGCGAGCCATACGCTACCACGCAGCATTCAGCCTCCCGAGCAAGAGAATCCGGCAATGAATGGAAAGAATATCCTGCGGGCCTTCTAGTCGCCGGTCACCGAGGTGAGCCGCCAGCCCGAGCCCGCGCGTTCGAGCGCCGCACGCAGATCGACTGGACGCTGGCCACTGTCGCGCTTGAGTTTCCAGGCCGTGGTGCCGCCGATCCGGGCGCTCGCGGTGCCGCCGCTGATCTCGATGCCCGAGATCGTCCAGTTCGGTTTGAGGGAGCCACCGGCCCTGAAAAATGCGTCAAGATCGCTCTGCTGTTTTGCCGTGAGCCCCGGGTTCGCGCGACGGAGCGCATCGACCTGCCCCGCTTCCATGGCATGACCGTAGTCGCGGATGACGCGCTCGATTTCCGGCCGTTCGTCGACCGGCTGAACGGGCGTCGGGACCGGGACCGTGACGACGGCCTGCCGGGGTGAAGTATCGACCGGCGGATGCGACTGCGCGCGCACGCCCGCCTCGCTCCATGCCCGGGTCGCTCGCGAAAGTACGGGAACCGCCTCGGAGGCCTTACCCGATTGCGCGAGCAGATCAGCTTGGCCCGCCAGCGCATCGCCGGCCGCCAGATCGGTCACGCCCGCACCAGCGGTCCTGGCGTGGGCCCGAATGTCCCGCGCTTCTGCCCGCATCGACTGAAACAGACTGTCGTCCCGAGCGGCACTGAGCGCGGCCGCATTCGGTTGCGGTTTCGTGGCGACGGTGGCGGGGCGCTGGGCAGGCTTCGTCGGTGTGGGCGTGGGTCGCGGAGCCGCGGGATCGGCGTGCGCCGCGGTGTCCGGGGTGCGCGAGGACGTCGTCGACGAATCAGTTGCGGGACCGGCGGAGGGACTCGTCATCGCAGGAGTCTGGACCGGGGGCGCCGGGCTCGCAATAGAATGCGTGGTGTCCGGCGTCGAAGCCGGGACCGGCGCGGCCTTCCGCCATGGTGCGACGTAGACAGTCCCTGCGAGGAGAAGCACCGTGACGACGGCGCCAAGAATCAGACCCAGTTTCGATTTCGGAGGCGCGACCGCTGTGCTCGTCGTACCCGGCGACGCACCCGAGGTCACGACGGTCGCGGCAGTCCGGTTCGCGGCGGAGCGGCCGCCGGAGGTGGCAGCTGCAATACCCGCGCGGGTGCGCTTGCCGGGAGGAATCGGACTGGTCGGCGTCCGGGGCGAATTCAGGAGCTTGGTATTGACACCGTTCTTGGCGAGCGCGATGAGCTTGTTGCGGGTTGGCTCGTCATGCGAGAGCGGCAGGCCGCCGATCAGCGCGATGGCATCCTCGACCGACGGCCAGCGCTTCGCCGGATCCTTCTCCAGCATCTGCATAACGGCCGCGCCGAGCCCAGCCGGACAATCTGGACGCAGCGGTTCGATCGGTGGGGGCGGGTCGTTGAAGTGCCCATACATGATTGCCATCATGGAGGCGCCCTGGAACGGAGGGCGCCCGGTGATCATCTCGTAGGCGACGACGCCGAGGGAGTACTGGTCCGAGGCGCCGGACACCTCCTGCGCCATGCACTGCTCGGGACTCATGTACGTCGGCGTTCCGACGGTCATGCCCGTCATGGTGAGCCCCTGGGATTCCGAGACCTTGGCGATCCCGAAGTCCGTGACTACGGCCCAGCCTTCATCGTCGATCATGATATTGGCGGGCTTGATATCGCGATGGATGATGCCGCGACGGTGCGCATAACCGAATGCGCCTCCCACCTGCTGCAGAATTGCCTGGACCATCGAGATCGGAAGTGCGCCGACTTCCTTGAGAATCGAATCGAGCGGCCGCCCCTGCACGAACTTCATGACGAAGTACAGGATCTGATCGGTCTCGCGGACCGCATAGACAGGGATGATGTTCGGATGGCTCAGGGAGGCGGACGTCCGCGCTTCCCGCTTGAAGCGCTCGACCATGCCCTCGCCGTGGACCAGGGCCGGCGACATCACCTTGATCGCCACCTTCCGGTCGAGGGCGATTTCATGCGCGAGGTACACCGTCGCCATGCCACCCCGCCCCAGCTCCCCGTAGATCTCGTACTCCCCCAGCGTCGCGTCCCGCAGGTGCTCCATCTGCTCGAGCACGGCCTGATCCGGTCCGGCGATGCGCGGCGGTGGCGCCGTCATCTGCTCGGTGGCCAGCGATGCCTGCTGCCCGGACACGTCATTCCCGCAGAGCGAGCAGAAATGCGCGCCCACGACAATGCTGCCACCGCAACGAGGGCAGATAGTCGTGCTCATCAGGGGTACGTGCGTCGTGGAATGCCGGACGAAACCATTCGCCACTCCTGATCGGGCAAAGGCCGCGGGGACATACGAAAGTTACGGTGTGATCTAGGGAGATACAAGAAAGGCTAAAGCTAACCCATTGCGGCCGATAGTGAAGGTCATCGGCGTGGGGAATGAGCCCGTACTGTGACCACGGCCGTCGTCCTCCGCCCGCTCACCGTGGCGGCCACTCTGGCGCTTCCCGCCCGGAGTCCGGTAACCAGCCCTTCGGCGGAAATCGAGGCGATCGACGGGTCGCTGCTGAGCCAGTCCGACAGCAGTCCTGGGAGAGGCCGGCCGCGGGGATTCACGGCGTGGGCGACGAGCTCGAGACTCTCCCCCGGCGCCAGCGCGATGTGGGCCGGCTCGATGTGGACCGCAGCCACAATCGCGGGGGTGACCTTGAGAGACATCTCCGCCCATGCCGCACCGAGTGAGGCCCGGATGATCGTCGATCCCGTCGTCCGGGTGACGACCGTTCCGTCCGGGCGGACGTCGGCGATCTGGGGTCGAGTCGAACTCCAGCTGATGACCCGCTTGTGGAGCACACTTCCGAGGCGATCGCCGGCCACCACCGTCAGATGCAATTCATCCCCCACCGACACCGTGACAGCGCCGGGCGTGAGCCGTACCTCGGTCACTTCAACCCGGGTGACGGTGAACACCGCCTCCGTCATCCGCGTGCCTCGAGTCGCCCTGATTGCCCCCGTGCCGGGACGAAGCGCGGTCACCTGGCCGTCCATCCCCACTCGAAGGATCGCCGGATCCTCGGATTCCCATTGAACGGGAACTGACGATTCGTGGTCGCCGGTATGCGCGACGGAGAGCGAGGCGACCTGCCCAAGGGAAAGCACGCGCCCCTGCGGAAGCACCCGGATGACCGCATCCTCCTCGGCTGCCATCCCTGGCTCCATCACGATGCAGGTTTCGTGACCGGACTGACGGACGCCCGGAGTGCCGATAAACGGCCTGACGGCTGTCGTGGCTGATGCCGCGCCCGGTCCGACGCCCGCGCCACATTGCATGCAGAAGCGCGCGCCTTCGACCAGCGGGGCGTGGCAGCTGTTGCACGCAGCGGAGTCAATCACCTCAGGGCCAATGTTGTGCGACGAGAGGAACGTGGAGAGGCTTCATCGTCAGAGTATCGGATGAAAGCCACGGGAGATGAACGACCGCTCCGGACTCAGAGTGCCGAGTCCCCTTCGGAGTCCGGAGTATCGGGGGTCGCTACCTCGACAGCGGCGGGAATGGCAATCTCGGCATCCGGCAACAGTGGTCCCGGCGGTGCTATGACACGAGGTGCAGCCTTCACGGCGGCGGGAACGATCCGCTCGAGTCGACGGAATGTGGCGACGAGATCGATTGGCTTCACGAGGTAGTCCGTGACGCCGAGTCCCACGACCTGGGTTACCGTTTCGCGCTCATTGCTGGCGGATACGGCGACGACCGGGAGGTGCGCGAGCGCGGGATCCGCCCGCAGCCGGCGAATCATCTCGATTCCGCCGATGCCAGGCATCTCCAGATCGGTGAAGACGATGATTGGGATTTCCTTCGCCATCAGCTCCAGCGCTTCTTCTCCGCTCTGCGCCTCGGCGACGGCGTGAGGGAAGAAGCGGGAGAGCAGACGGCTGAGGATTCTCCGCGATGCGGCGTCGTCGTCAATGACCAGCGCCTTCATGGATTTTCCTGACAAGAGTTGTAAGACGGGGGGTGTCTCGTATTCTCGGCCAGAGACCTGGATAGCTTTAGGGAGCTCCAGGGATCAAACTCTCCACCTCGAAAGAGTTCATAACGTAGATGATGTCATGGCGGTTAATTCTTTTACTGGCAATGCATTAACATGCTTGCCTGAGAATGTGCGCAAAGCACCACTGTGCTCCATAGTCTTCCGGTCGGAAGCTCCGGTCGACTCACCCCGGTGATCGGGCGACGGCCTACTACAATGTCCTGGCACGACCGCCAAGATTCCGTCCGGGGCCGCGTTCGGTTACAATGGTGCGCTCAGAGGCGTGGTGGCCGAGCGGTTTAAGGCAGCGGTCTTGAAAACCGCCGAACGGGAAACCGTTCCGTGAGTTCGAATCTCACCCACGCCGTTGCTCGCGAAGGAGCATCAATTCGTCGTCACGCTGCCCATCTGCACCACCTCGAAGTCACTGCCCTTCACTTGCTTGAGCGTATTCAGCTCCGCATCATCCCACCGGGCGTCCGCCGTACCGGACAGATACCAGTTGCTCCCGTTGTCCGCCACGATCATTCCGTAGGTCTTTAGCGCCTGCAGCACTACCCGGGCACTCGGCGGGTAGCTACTCAAGTCGAAACCCGATTTGAGGCGGACTCGCATTCCCATGGGTGGGCGCAACGCACTCGTGTCGCTGCTGGCGTAGTGCGTAGCGGGGGCGAGATAGCCGTGCCGCGAATGGACCACGGTGAAGCGCAGCGCATGCCGGATCACTCCCTGCCCGACCACTTCGTCATAGCGCACGAGCCCTGGAAAAATCGGGAGTCCGGCCGCGTCCGCGGACGTCCATCCGGCCGGGCGCAGCGCGTCCGAATTGAAGTCGAATATCGCGCCTGATCCCGCCGTCCAGCCGCCTCGGCCAAGATAGGCGCTATACAGCTCGTACAGCTTCCAGGCGTCCCGGTCCACGACGAGGACGTGGCGGTCACCGGAGCTCGATGCTCCGCCTTCGATCGGTGCACCGGAGGGAATCGGGTACGGTCCCGGGTCGCTCTCGCTGGCATACTGGAAGGTGACGGGGACGCTGGTCGTCGTGGAGTCCACGACCACATAGGGAATGCCGAAGGGGCCACCATTGTAGTCGGCGCCGAAGTCAGGATGGAGCGGCCCCGTCGTCCCGATGCTGGCGATGATCGCATCCGAATTCGGGTCGACCGGGAGCTGATCGACCGAGGTGTTCCAGGCGTTGTCCGTCGGGAATGGGCGTCGACCAGACAGATCGGCGTTCGTGCCGAGCCCGGCACCCGTAGGAATCGAACCGCCGGGCGCGAGCGTCCTGTCGCTGCCTCCGCAGGCGGTCACCCCGAGTACCAGCGGCACCGCGATGAGCAGGATTCGCATGAGCAGCCCTCTCGAAGTGAGTAGATCCCGGCTGAGGAGATTTGCGGCGCTCGCGCGGGGAGCTTGCAGCTGTCAGTACAATCACGCTGCACGGCAGTCCCGCTTGGGGCCCGGATGCGGCTCCAGGCACCCAACCCGCCGTCCCCGGGGTATATCGGCGTGCCGGGCACTGCTTGCCCGGGCAGTTCCGTGTCGACCGTGAGGCTTGCAGCGTGGCCCGGCAAATCCGGGTGCAACGGACGCGACCACGGACCCGGCATGACCTTCCCCTGCTGTCAGGAGAAATCGGAATGTTCCTCTCGACTCCCCGTGGCACGTTCGGACCCGTCTCCGGTGTCGCGCTCGTGTTGGCGATCGCAGGCGTGACCGGGTGCGCGCGGGTCAAACCCCAGGAAATGCAATCGGAACTCGCCAAGATCCGCCAGGAAATGGCCGCTGGTGACAGCAGTCTCGCGACCCGCCAGGCCGCCAGCGAACAGCAGACCGAACAGCGCCTCGCTTCCGTCACGAGTCGCCTCGACTCGCTCCAGTCCGACCTGCAGAGCTTCCACGCCGCATACAACACGACCGTTCAGCGAATGGAGACCGCCATCCGGTTCAACGTGCCGGTCCATTTCGATTTCGCGCAGGCGACGATCCGAGATGGTGATCGCAAGCTTCTCGATCGGTTCGCAGAGGTGGTCCGGCATCACTATGCGGGTGCGAAGGTCACAATCGAAGGCTTCGCTGATCCCGCCGGAAGCGTAAAATTCAATCAAGCACTCGGCAAAGAGCGGGCCGAAGCGGTCCGGGATTATCTCGTTACCACGGATAGCCTTTCGGGCGACCAGCTGAACACGGTGAGTTATGGCAAGGCGAAAAACCGCCTCGTCGCGCCGAATGCGAAGGGGCCCGGGGAAGCCGGCCTTCAGAACCGGAGGGTGGCCTTCGTGATCGATTTCGCTGCGGACTCAACCGCGACGACGACGGCATCCCGCTAGCATTCTTTACTCGAATACCCAGCGGCCGGTAAGCAACCGGCCGTTGGTTTTCTCCACCTCTTTCCACTGATTTCCGGGCAATCTGCCGGTTCCTCCTCCGTTCCCGCTGGTTCGCCCGTCGCGAGACCGCCTCTCAACCGGAATGCACAGGATTTCCCACGGTGCTCGAAGCTGTGGGCAACTGATTCGGCCTTGCGTAAGTCCATCTGCATGGTGAATTTCTAGCCTCGCTGGAGTGGTGGCCGAGTGGCTGAAGGCACCGGTTTGCTAAACCGGCGTAGGGGGAAACCTCTACCGAGGGTTCGAATCCCTCCCGCTCCGTACACAATTGTGCCGGGTAATGAGTGCTGGCTGCTGGGTGACCGGTCCTGTTCGATCCCGGTGTCACACGCGCCTCTCAGCACTTACCACCCGGCACTCGTCACGTTTCCCCTGCCCTGATCCCTATGCTGCCACGTGTCCGCTTCGCGCCATCTCCCACGGGCTATCTCCACGTGGGAGGCGCGCGCACCGCGCTCTTCAACTGGCTGTTCGCGAAGCGGACCGGCGGAACCTTCATTCTGCGGATCGAGGACACTGACAAGGAGCGCAGCACCGACGCGCACACACAGGTGATTCTCGACGGCCTGAGGTGGCTCGGTATCAGCTGGGACGAGGGCCCGTTTTTCCAGGGCGGATACGTGCCACGCCATCGCGCCGACGCCGAGCGGCTGCTCGCGGAGGGCAAAGCGTACCGCTGTTTCTGCACGGCGGCGGAACTCGATCAGCAGCGGAAGGCAGCCGAAGGATCGAAGTCCGGCTTCCGCTATGACCGCCGGTGCTACCGGCTCGCGCCGGACGAGATCGCGAGCCGACGCTCCGCCGGCATGCCGTCCGTCATCCGGTTCCTGATGCCCGATGGAGAGATCGCCTGGGATGACGCCGTACACTCGAGAATAAGTTTCCAGGGCGTGGACCTCGACGACTTCGTGATCCTGCGTTCGGATGCGACGCCGATCTACAACCTCGCCGTCGTCTCCGATGACATCGAGATGCGCATCACCCACGTAATTCGCGGCGATGACCACATCTCGAACACCCCGAAGCAGCTCGCGCTGTATCTCGCACTCGGAGCGCCCGCGCCGATTTTCGCGCACGTCCCGATGATCCTCGGCGCGGACGGGAAGAAGCTGAGCAAGCGCCACGGCGCTACGGCCGTGGGCGACTACCAGCACCAGGGGATTCTTCCACTCGCGATGCGTAACTTTCTCGCGCTGCTCGGCTGGTCGCCCGGAGAGGATCGGGAAATCCTGCCTGAGGCGCAGATGATCGAGCTCTTCTCCCTCGAGGGCATCCAGAAGAAGCCCGCGGTGTTCGACACCACGAAACTCGAATGGATGAATGGCCAGTACCTCTCCGCGCTCCCCGCTACCGACCTGGTCGGTCCGGTCCGGGCACATCTCACGGAGATGGGGCTTGCAGCCGGCGAACGTGACCTGCTGCCCCTGATCGACGCCGTCAAGGCGAGAAGCCGGACCCTGATCGACATCGCGAGGCAGGTGGCCGTGCGGATGGACGGCGCGCACGTCACGCGGGACGCGAAGGGAGATCAGCTCGTCGCGAAGATGGGAGCTGCTTTCGCGCAGAACCTCGGACTCGTCGTGGAGGCGCTGTCGAGCGTTGGCGCTGACCGCTGGACGGCGGAGCACCTCGTAGAGGCATTGAAGTCGGCCGCCGAAGCACATGGTCGCAAGTTGGGAGATATCATGCAGCCCGTTCGGGTAGTGCTCACCGGTTCCACGGTTTCCGAACCCGTGAACGAACTGCTCGCCGTGATCGGCCGCGATCAGAGCCTCGCACGACTGCGCGCCGCCGCGGCGTGAACGTCCGGGGCGGACCATGCGCGGCCGCGTGGCTCACTGCCTTCGCGATGGGCGTAGCCGCGTTCCCCCTCGTCGCTCAGGATTCCGCAGCCCATTCCTCCTCCACGACAACCGCATCGTCCGTCCGAGGATCCCTTCCCGTCCGCTTCGCGTTCACTGGCGACATCAACCTCGGCACTATCACCATCCCCGACGGGTTGCCCCCCGACAGCGGCCGAGCGCTCTTCACGGCCGTGGACTCTCTGCTGTCTGGAGATCTCGTCGTGGGAAACTTCGAGGGCGTACTCGCCGACTCGGGCACCTCACTCAAGTGCGGCCCTCCGCCGGACACCACCACTGACTCATTGGTGGTTCACCCCTTGCCCCGCCCGTCACCGCGGCGCGCCGGCAAGGGTGGGCCCCGACTGAAGGAACGGCATCTTTGCTATGCTTTCGCCACGCCGACCTTTCTCGCCCGGCGTCTGATCGATGCTGGGTTCACCCATCTCAATCTCGCTAACAATCACGCGAACGATTTCGGTCTCGCGGCGCGTGCCCATACCGATTCCACGCTCAATGCGCTCGGCCTCCGCACCTATGGTCCACTCGGGCAGATCGTCATTGACACGCTCGGTTCGGGTGACAGCGTCACGGTCGTGGGACTCATCGGCTTCACGACCTACCCCTTCGCGTATGATCTGCTGGACCTGCCACGCAGTGTCGCGGTGGTCGATTCGGTGCGTCGCCTGGTCGACGTGCTGGTGGTGACCTTCCATGGCGGCACCGAGGGCGCGAAGGCGGTGAGACTGGGCGATGGGAAGGAATTTCTCGGTAAGGAACCTCGGGGAGACCTGCGCCGCTGGGCGCACGCGGTCATCGACGCGGGTG
>JBDUEA010000091.1:0-12659 GCA_040002695.1 Gemmatimonadota bacterium
AGCTCGCTCGGGTAGATGATCACCGCGCCGAAGAATCCGCCTTTCAATCCCGGCAGCCCTCCTGCCGGAAGACTGAATCCGTGATGCAGGGCGGCGCCTGTTGTCCCGGCCAGGAGTCCCGCAAAGGCGCCGTGCCCCGTCGCGCGCTTCCAGAACATCCCCAGTGCGAAGGTGGCGAATAGCGGCGCGTTCACGAACGCGAAGACCAGCTGTAGAAAATCCATGATGTTGTTGAACGAGGCCGCAAGATAGGCGGCTCCGATCGAGATGCCGACGCCGAAGAGCGTCGCGAAGCGACCGACCGCGAGATAGTGCGCATCGGGCGCCTTCCGCCGAAGGTAACTCTGGTAGATGTCATAGGTCAGCACCGTGTTGAACGCCGTCACATTGCCCGCCATCCCGGACATGAATGACGCCAGGAGTGCCGTGAGCCCGAGCCCCAGCATCCCCGCCGGAAAGAAGTGCACCAGCATCATCGGCGTCGCGAGGTCGTAGTCGAGTACTACGCGTCCACGTCCGTCGAGGAGTGGAGCGCCGTCGGCGTCGAGCTTGGGTGGGACGATGCCGTGCGCTGACCCCGTCGATCCATCAGACTGGGGAGACAGTGCGACGGAAGCGGACGGCGTCGACGTCGTCGCCGAGGCGCCGGCACCGACCGCGAGGGCGAGCATTCCGGGAAGGATCACCAGGAACGGAAAGACCATCTTGGGAAACGCGGCGATGAGTGGAGTGCGTCTGGCTGCCGTCATCGAGTTCGCCGCCATGGCGCGCTGCACCACGAGAAAATCGGTGCACCAGTATCCGAACGAGAGCACAAATCCCAGCCCCATGACGAGACCGAACCATTCGACGCCCACCGGATTCGCGGCGGCACTCCCCATGAAGCGCCAGCTGTGCGTATATGCGCCGGGTGCGTATCCGTTGCCGACGCTCACCGTCGCCAGCCGCGCGGTGAGCCCGCGCCATCCCCCAACATCCCTCAGACCGAGAAAGACCAGGGGGGCGAACCCAAGTACGATCAGAAAGAACTGCAGCACCTCGTTGTAGATGGCGCTCGTGAGCCCGCCCAGGAAGGTGTACGCGAGCACGATACCGGAAGCGACCAGCACACTCACGCCGAAGTTCCAGCCGAGCAGGAGATTGAGCAGCTTTCCCATCGCGTAGAGGGAAATTCCCGAGGAGAAGACCGTCATAATCGCGAAGGAGATGGCGTTGAGCGCCCGGGTCTTCTCGTCAAAGCGGAGTTTCAGATATTCCGGGACCGACCGCGCGCGGGAGCCGTAGTAGAACGGCATCATGAACAGTCCCACGAAGACCATCGCGGGAATCGCGCCGATCCAGTAGAAGTGACTCGTCGCGATTCCATATTTCGCGCCGGACGCTCCCATGCCGATCACTTCCTGGGCGCCGAGGTTGGCGGAGATGAAGGCGAGACCCGTTACCCACGCCGGAATCGACCGGCCGGAGAGAAAGAAGTCCTCGCTGGTGTGCACGTGCCGCCGGAGCACCACGCCGATGCCGAGCACGAAGGCGAAGTAGACCAGCATGATGGCGTAGTCGATGCCGGCGAGATGCACGGCCGCATGCGGCATGGGGCACTACCTCCGAGAGACCGGCGTCACTCGCAGCAGAACCACGGAGTGCGACGGAACCGTGTCCACGAATTCGCCCGAGAACGCACCGAGGTTTTCCTGACGCCAGAGATCGCGGATCGTCGCGGAGTCTGTCGCTATGCCGGCGCGGCGGAACGAGGCGCGAATCTCCGCCGGCGCGCTGGAACGATTGAGCAGGGCGACCGCGCGGGAGCCATCGGCGAGTGGCCGGGCCCACACCTGGAGCTCCGGGGGACCCGATGAGACGAGGATGCCCTGCACTCCGAGGGAATCCTGGTCGATGGCGATGACTTCGCGATTGCGCAGAATAGTCTTCGTGGCGTCGTCCATCGTGCGCACATCATTTCCTGCGATCAGTGGCGCCGCCTGCATCGCCCACATGCTGAAATGCGCCCGATACTCGGCGTCCGTCATGCCTCCGTTGCCCACTTCGAGCATGTCGGGGTCGTTCCACGCTCCGGGACCCGCAACGGTCGCGTGCTGGGCCGATTGATCCAGGTTGGAGAGCATCGACGGCCAGGAATCCGAAATGTCGTCGGTCGTCCGCCAGAGATTTCCGGATCGAGGAGCCCATTCCCACGGCTGGTTCGATCCCCACTCGCAGATGCTGAGTACGATCGGACGGCCGGCGTGCGCCAGGGCCTCGCGGAATTTCGCGTACTGGTCCCGCGCGATCAGTCCCTTCGCGTTGCACCAGTCCTCCTTCACGTAGTCCACCCCCCACGAGGCAAAGGTGCGCGCATCCTGCACCTCGTGTCCTAGTGTTCCGGGTCTCCCCTGGCATGTCTTGGTCCCGGCATCGGTGTAGATGCCGAACTGGAGTTTTCTGGAATGCACGTAGTCGGCAAGCGCCCTGATGCCGTGCGGAAACCGCACCGAGTCGGCGACGAGAGCACCTGCCCCATCCCGTCCAACCTCCCAGCAATCGTCGATCACCAGGAACCGGTAGCCCGCATCCCGCAGCCCGTTGGCAACCATGGCATCGGCCGTTTCTTCAATCAATTTTTCGCTGACGTCGCAGCCGAAGTGGTTCCAGCTGTTCCAGCCCATGGGCGGAGTCCGGGCGAGCCTGTTGTCGAGGGCCGCCGTCGGCGCGAGTCCATACACTCCGAGGCCAAACAGAGAGCAGAGCCCGAGGAACCTGAGCGCCTGGGAAAGCGGTGTCAGCATCTCGATCCTTCCGTATAGAGTTCGGTCGCCGTTGCGGGAAGGCGGAGCGGGAATATGAGGTTCGGAAGAAGTTCAATCGATCAGATTTGCCGGTCGACGTCGCCGGCGATCGCCATCCCGCTCCTCCCGGATAACTCTACGGAGAGGGATCAGGTGCAAACACCGTGTCAGCGGCACCGGCTTCGAAGCAGAGGTTGATCGTCCGGCCTTCGCCGCGCGTCCGATGCACGACGCCGGCCGGAATCGTCACGGACTGGTGTGCGCCCAGCTCGAGTGATCGTCCATCCGCGAGGTCGATGACCAGCCGGCCATCGAGCACGAGGAAGATTTCATCCGAACGCTGGTGAGAATGCCAGGGATATTGGCCTTCGAGCACTCCGAGCCGAAGACAGTGGTCGTTCGCTTGCAGCAGGACCTGATTGCGGTACTTCTCGGTGACGGCTTCGGCCACGCGGTCGAGATCGACGATTTCGAGTGGCGCAAAGCGGACGGGTTCCGCGGAGTAGCTCGGAGCATCGGTTTGAATGTCGGTCATGGCCAATCCTGCCTGGTGTGTCCCGGGGAGACGCCCCTGACGCGCGAATGGTGGCCGAGCCTCACTCCAGCTGCCCCAGCCGCTCGGCAGCGCACTGTCGGGCCAGCAACCGCTCCGTGAAATCCATCCGTTCGGCGAGCTCTGCCAGCTGCTGATGCACCACCTCCAGCTCCGCCCGCATTGCGGAGTCGTCTCTGGAATTTCTGGCTGCGATGGAAGCCTGGGCTTTCGCCTTCGTGCTCAGATAGGCGAAGTACATCGATACGGCGACGGTGCCGCCGGCAATCAGGGCGGTGAGGACGGCTTCCATTACCTGCCTCCGGTCGTAAGCGCTGAGAACGCCTTCGGAGAATTTGGTCGCGGAGTGCATCCTACGCGTGGAATGTCGAGTTGGCCAGCCGGAGAGGGCGGATCGAAGATACCAGCGTTGATGCCTGTCGCTCAGAGCGGTCATCCTGAGTGGATTCGATTGGCCTCCAGCACTTACACCGCTGTGGATTGAGGCGGCGTGGGTATGCGGACCGGCGACGCGTCGGGCGATTGAGTGAAGGGATTCCCGAACGCGTCCGGCGCGGGCAGTGCCGCAGGTCCGCGAGACGCTTCGGTGACGTCGCCCCGTGTTTCGATTTGTGATACTGGAGCGCCCAGCGCTCGAATATCAGCCCGCTGCAGCCGTCGACGCGTATAGGCGTCCCACCCGACAGTGATGACCTCCTGACCGATCTTGATGCTCACAAAGGCGAGCAGGCCCCACTTGGCGAGGGCCGGAAGAGCCAGAAGCTGGAGTTTGAGATTGAAGAGAAGATTGTGAATTGCTGACGGGTCCATACACGCCTCCGGGTACTGAGTCTCCAGCCATCGTACGTGCTTGCGACGCGTAGAAGATGCGCCGGGCGCGAGTCCGCAATCGTTTCGAACCCCAGGAAGAGGTCTACGACTTTCCCTGTTTCGCTCCCAGCAGCGCCTGCGCATGCCTTCGCGCCGTATCTCCCGACTCGTCTCCCAGCATCCGTGCCAGCTCCATCACCCGGTCCTCGCCATGAATCTGCTGCACGTCACTCGTCGCGATGCCCCCGCGCGCCTGCTTCGACACCATCAGATGCCGATCGGCCCTCGCCGCGATCTGCGGAAGGTGAGTGATCACCAGCACCTGTCTCCGATCTGAGACTTGCGCGAGCGCATCGCCGACTTGCGAGGCGACTTCGCCACCAATCCCCTGGTCGACCTCATCGAAAATGAGCGTCGGCACGGAATCATGCTTCGCGAGCACCACCTTGAGGGCCAGCATCAGGCGGCTCAACTCCCCACCGGAGGCGGAGCGGGCCAGCGGACGGGCATCCATCCCGGCGTTGAGCCGCACAAGGAAGGCGATGGACTCCTGGCCTGAGGCCGAAGGCTCCGCGAGCGGCGCGAGTTCGGCTTCGAGTTTTCCTCCAGGCATGCCAAGTTGCGGCAGCAGTCGATTCACCGCGCGTGAAAGGCGCCCGGCGGCATCACGACGACGGGCGGTCAGGGCAGCAGCCGCGGCAGCACGAGCCGCGAGCGCCGCGAGGCGGCGCGCCGCGAGCGACCGGAGATCGAGATCTACCGTGTCGAGCAGATCGAGCTCGCCGCCGGCCGCGAGCCGGGTCGTGAGAACCGCCTCGAGCGTCGCTCCGTGCTTCTGCATGAGGCGGAAGAGCTGATCCCGACGGCGTTCTACCTCGGCCAGCCGTTCAGGATCGAGCTGTACTTCTTCCGCATACGCATCCGCCACTTTCGCCAGCTCAGCGAGATTGGCGTACGCGCCATCGAGCATTTCGCGCCAGGCGGAGACCGAGGGATCCGTCCGCTCGAGACTCGTAAGCGCGCGTTCCGCGGCTGCTACAGCTGCAAGTGCGCCCGAGTCTTCGCCGCTGATGGCCCCCACGATTCGTTGCGCGAGCCCGGTGAGCGCTTCGGCGTGACTCAGCCGGCGCGCTTCCGTCGCCAGTGTGTCGTCTTCTCCCGGAATGATCTTCGCCTGGTCGATCTCGCCGACGACGTGGCGGAGATAGTCCGCGCGCCGCCGCACCTCGTCGCGGTGCGCGAGCAACGCCGCTTCTTCCGCCGCCAGGGCGGCCGCTGCGCCATGCGCTTCTGCCATCGCGCCGCGCTCGGCGCCGGCGCCGGCAAAGGCGTCGAGAATATCCCGCTGCGCCTCGGGGCGAAGGAGAGACTGGGTCTCGTGCTGCCCGTGCAGATCCACGAGCAGGGCCCCGACCTGCGCGAGCACCGAGGCGGTGGTGGGACTGCCGTTCACCCAGGCTCGGGAACGGCCTTCGGCGGAGATTTCCCTGCGGATGATCAGGCGTTCGTCATCGGCGTCCAGTCCCAGGGCCTCGAGCCGCCGGCGCACGGCGGGCTCGATCTCGAACGCGCCCTCGACGATCGTCTTCGCGGCGCCGGAGCGTACACTGCCACTGTCCGCGCGGTCTCCGAGCAGAAGCGCGACGGCATCCACGAGCATGGACTTCCCCGCCCCGGTCTCGCCGGTCAGCACATTGAGGCCGGGCCCCAGCTGCAAGTTCACGTCGGCGATCGTCGCGAGATCGCGGACTCGAAGCTCGGCGATCACCGCACGACCTCCCGGTCGGAGAGGTCTCCCCAGTTGAGCTTCTGCCGCATGCGGGTGAAATATCCTTCGTCACCGAGTCGGATCAGGAGCGCCGCGGAGGGAGAGCGGCGCACGTAGATCCGGTCTCCCGACGCCAGCGTTTCCCCGACTTGTCCATCATACGAGATGAGCAGATCGTCGGGGCCGGCGGACATCGGCTCAATGCAGATGGTCGCTTCGGGAGGCACGACGAGTGGCCGCACGGCGAGCGTGTGAGCGCAGACGGGCGTCACCACCATTGCCTCGACACCCGGGGCGACGATGGGGCCGCCGGCGCTCAGCGAATAGGCGGTGGACCCGGTCGGGGTGGCGATCACGATGCCATCGGCGCTGTAGGGGCCGACATCCTCACCGTCGATATTCACCCGGACGCGAATGACGCGCGCGACTCCGCCCTTGTGAATGGCGATATCGTTGAGCGCCTGATGTTCGCTGCGGACAGCGCCGCCGTGGGCGATCACCGAGGCGGCAAGCGTCAGGCGACGCTCCAGCACGTACCGGCCCGAGACGAGCGCATCGAGCGCGCTGCCCATTTCATCGCGGGTCGCGGTCGTGAGAAAGCCGACGCGACCAAGATTCACTCCGAGAATGGGAAGTTCGCGGCCGCGAAGCAGGCGCGCTGCGCGCAGCAGCGTGCCGTCCCCGCCGAACGCGAGCAGCGCGTCGATTGTGGTGGTGTCGATCAGTGGCGGGCGAGGGTCCCAGAGCGAAAGGAGACTCGGCTCGGTACAGAGCGTGATCCCGCGGGCGGGAGCAAGCCCGGCGAGTTCCCGCAGCACGGCGGAGAGATCACGGTAGCGCGGATTGCCGACGACGCCGACGTTCATCGCGCCTCGACGCTCTCCTCGCTGTGGAGCGCGCGAAGGCGACGCGCGATGCCCTCCGCCGTGAGGCCGAAGGTCTCGAGCTGTTCCCCGCGCGGCGCCTGTTCGATGAGTCTGTCCGGAATGCCGAGGGCGAGCACGCGGACCTCGGGATGCGTCGTGTGCAGCACTTCCGAGAGATAGGCGCCGAAGCCGTTCACTACGGTACCCTCTTCGACGGTCACGAGCGTCCGATGCTCAGTTGCGAGAATCTCGAGCAAGGCGGCATCGAGCGGCTTGATGAACCGGCAGTTGACCACCGAGCAGTTGATGCCTTCCGCCGCGAGGCGCTCCGCGGCGTCGAGACTCGGCGACACCATCGTCCCGACAGCCAGGATCGCGACGTCCTTTCCTTTCCGCAGCACATCCCACGTACCGTACGGCACCGCCTCGATCTCCGCTGCCGGACGCGGCTCGGCGGGCGCCTTGTCACGAGGGTAACGCGTGCAGAAAGGCCCGGAGGTATGCTGGAGCGCAGTCTTGAGAAGCCCGATCAGCTCATCACCGTCTTTCGGCGCGGTAACGGTCATGCCGGGAACGGCGAGCATGTAGGCGATATCATAGAGCCCCATGTGAGTCTGACCGTCTTCTCCCACGAGCCCCGCCCGGTCCATGCAGAAGATCACCGGCAGCTGCTGCACCGCGATATCATGGATGACATTGTCATAGGCACGCTGCAGAAACGTGCTGTAAATCGCGACGATGGGCTTGATGCCCTGAGTCGCGAGTCCGCCGGCGAACGTCACGGCGTGACCTTCCGCGATGCCCACGTCGAAGAAGCGCTCGGGGAATCGCTTCTGGAAGATGCTGGTGCCGGTGCCTGACGGCATGGCGGCCGTGATGACGGCGAGATCGGGCTCGACGGCGCCCAGCGCCGTGATCGCGTCACCGAACACCTGCGTCCAGGTCGGTGGGCCGCTGGCTTTCTTCCGCGCCTCGCCGGTGATCGGATCATATGCCGCGAGTCCATGCCACTTCTCCGGATTGGCCTCCGCGAAGCCGAATCCCTTTCCCTTCTCAGTGAGGACGTGAATGACCCGCGGGCCTTTCATGTCCTTCACGAACCGCAGGGTGTCGAGCAGCTTGGGCAGGTCGTGGCCGTCGATCGGGCCGAAATAACGAAAGCCGAGTTCCTCGAAGAGCATGCCTTCCGAGAAGAGGTTCTTGGCGCTCTCCTCAAGATTCTTGGCGAACTCCACCACGCCCTCGCCGAAGACGCCGGAGAGCTTGAACGTGAAGTTCTTGATGTGCTCCCGGAACTTGTTGGTGATGGGACGCGCGACGATGCCGCCGAGCATCTTGCTGATGCCGCCGACATTGGGCGAAATCGACATGCCATTGTCATTGACGATCAGGATGATGTCGCGGTCCGAGTGTCCCGCGTTATTCATTCCTTCGTAGCTGAGTCCGCAGGTGAGCGCGCCATCGCCGACGATCGCGATGACCTCGTTGTCTTCGCCGCGCAGATCCCGCGCGGTGGCCATCCCGAGTGCCGCGGACATCGCGGTGCCCGCGTGGCCGGCGCCGAAATGATCGTGATGACTCTCCGAACGCTTGAGGAACCCCGAGATGCCGCCGGTCTGGCGAAGCGTCGGGAAGACGTCATTCCTGCCGGTGAGCAGTTTCCACGCATACGCCTGGTGACCAACGTCCCAGACCACCTTGTCGTTCGGAGAATCGAATTCGTAGAGCAGCGCGATGGTGAGTTCGATGACGCCGAGGCTCGCGCCGATGTGTCCACCGGTGATCGAGCAGCACTCGATGAGCCGTTCCCGCATCTCGGCGGCCAGCTGGGGCAGTTGCTCCCGGCTCAACCGCTTGAGATCTTCGGGTCCGTGGATGCCGGCGAGAAGGGTCATGGCTCGAGCTGGGTATCGGGTGAACAGCGCACGTCTCGCGCGGGCGCGAGGTGCCCGGTCGGCCCTCAGGACCGCCGAGTTACAATATACTGAGCCAGCGCCCCGAGTGCCGCCGATGGAACGCCGCCGTCCTCGAGATGAGAGACGGCCTGCTCGGCCAGACGGGCGGCTTCGCGGAGAGCGCCATCCACGCCCAGGAGCGCCACATACGTCGACTTGGCCAACGCGGCGTCGCGCCCCGCGGTCTTGCCGAGCTCATCACTGGTGCCGGTCGCATCAAGGACGTCGTCCGCCACCTGGAAGGCGAGACCGATGTCGAGGCCGAACGCCGCGAGCGCCGAGACTTTTTCGAGATCCGCCTCCGCCGCAAGCCCGCCGAGACAGCACGCGGCGCGGATCAGGGCGCCGGTCTTTCCCCGGTGCACTGCTGTCAGCTCGTCAACATTCAACAGACGCCGTTCCGCCTCGAGGTCGAGCCACTGGCCGCCGACCATGCCTTCGACCCCACCGCGGTCGAACAGTTCACACGCCATCAGACCCAGTGTTTCGCTGTCGAGGACGAGATCGCGCGCGGCCTGCGCGAGCACCAGTGCCGCCACTGGCACGAGCATGAATCCGACCCGCGTGGCGGTCGGCACATCGAAGACACGATGCGTCGTCGGACGTCCGCGACGAAGATCGTCGTTGTCCATGCACGGCAGGTCATCGTGAACCAGCGAGTAGGTGTGCACCGTTTCGACCGCGGCCGCGACTCCTGCGATCGCCGGCGAGCCGCCGCCGACGGAGCGATACGCCGCCATCACCAGGGCGGCCCGAACCCGCTTTCCCGGACTCTGCAGTGCGTATGCGAGCGCGGCACCGGTCCGACCCGGCACCCGTACCACCAGTCGCTCCGCCCAGGCGACGAGCAGCGCGTCAGTGCGCTCCCGCGCCTCCGCCAGCAGCGTCGAGGCCGAGGGAATGGGTTTCCGGCGGAGGCCCGGAAGGTCACTCTTCACCCGTCGATCTCTTCCACGCGCAACGTGCCATCCGCCTCCTCGAGCACCTTCTGCACCCGCGCCTCGGCGCCGGAGAGGCGCTCCCGTGCCGCGCGCAGCCGCGCGACTCCTTCCTCGAAGAGGGCGAGCGCCTTGTCGATGTCGCCATCTTCAGCCTCGAGTGAGCGGACGATCTCCTCGAGACGGCGGAGATCATCCGACAACGAATCCTCGGTCGGCGCGGGTGCTTTTCTCACCGGACTCATGAACGTTCCTCCACGCGGGCGGCAATCGCGCCGTCCGCCACACGAAGGTTGAACCGAAGTCCCGGTTCGAAGTCGGCACGATGCTTGAGGACGCGACCGTCCCCGTCGAGCGCCATGCCGTAGCCGCGTTCGAGCACACGCAACGGGCTCAACGCGTCGAGCTGGACCGTGAGTCTCTCGAGCTGGCGGCGTTTCCGTTCCATCAGCGTCTCCATGCCGGCCTCGAGTCGATCCGCGGTCCGTGCGAGCCGTTCGCCGGTGAGGCGGGTGCTTCGCGCAAGCGTTCCGCCCAGCCGATGCCCCAGCCCCGCAACGCGGGCGAGCAGTTCTTCGCGATCGGGAACGGCGAGCTCCATGGCTGCGGACGGCGTCGCGGCGCGCAGATCGGCGACGAGATCAGTGAGCGAGATGTCGGTCTCATGACCGACCGCGGAGATCGAAGGGACCGGAAGCGCCGCGAGCGCACGGCACACCGACTCGCTATTGAATGCGGCCAGGTCTTCGCGCGCACCGCCGCCACGACCGATCACGCACAAATCGATGCCGGTCAGGCGGCCGACGATCCCAAGCGCGCGGATAAGCTCCGCCTCGGCCTCCGCCCCCTGGACCTTGGCGCCGACGACGACGAGCTGGAGTGAGGGCCAGCGGCGGCGCGTCACCGTCATGATATCTCTGAGTGCGGCTCCGTCCAGACTGGTGACCACCGCGATGCGCGAGGGGAGTGGGGGGAGCGGCCGCTTGCGCGACGGGTCGAACAGTCCGTCCTTCGCGAGCGCCGCCTTTGCCCGCTCGAATGCGAGATGCTGAAGTCCCATCCCTTCTGTCGCCAGCAGCTCGAGGACATTCAGCCGGAATTCGCCGCGTTCCTCCCAGACCGTCGGCGCCGCAAAGGCGAATACCTGCGTGCCTTCTGCCGGCGGCGCCCCGGCTTTCACCGCATAGGAGCGCCACATGGTGCAGCGGATCTGTGCCTCGGCGTCACGCAGGGTGAAGTACCAGTGCCCGCTCTGGTAGACCTTGAGACCGCACACCTCACCCTTGATCCAGAGGGCGCCGAGTCCGCCCTCGATCATGCGCTTCGCGGCGCGAGCGACCTGCGCCACGCTCCAGGCGGCATCGCCCGTGTGGTCGACGGGACTGTGAGACGGCTGAGACATTGTGCAGGAAAGTATGCGTGCGGAGGCTGTCGTGCGAAAGGTTGCGCGTGTCGGCGGCACGAAGCCGGTCAACATGTCCCCTCCGTCAGGTGCGAAAGCTGGGGATTTCTGCTGAGCGGATCGAACGTCGGAGCGATCGTCAGCCGAGGCTCATGGTTGGCGCCGCTCAGTTATTCTCGAGCTGCCGCACCGCCTGGAGAGTGTTCATGAGCAGCATTGCGATAGTCATCGGGCCGACGCCACCGGGCACCGGCGTAATGGCCGACGCCTTTTTTGCGACTTCGGCGTACGCCACATCGCCGACCAGACGATAGCCCCTGGGCTGGGCCGCATCATTCACGCGGTTGATACCCACATCGATGACCACCGCGCCTTCACGCACCATGTCGGGGGTGACGAACTCCGCCTTCCCGATCGCCGCGATGAGAATGTCCGCCGCTCGACAGATCGCCGGCAGGTCACGCGTCTTCGAGTGGCACACGGTGACCGTCGCGTCGCCGCCGGGCCCCTGCTGCAGCAGCAGATTCGCCATCGGCTTCCCGACGATGTTCGACCGGCCCACGATCACCGCATGGGCGCCCCTGGTCTCGATCCCCGAACGGATCAGCATCTGCTGCACGCCGTAGGGCGTGGCGGGACGGAAGGCGGTCCGGTCTCCGGTTACCAGTTTGCCGACGTTGACGGGATGGAAGCCGTCCACATCTTTCCGGGGATCGATGCGGTGGAGTACTCGCTCGCTGTTGATCTGCTTCGGCAGTGGCAACTGCACCAGCATCCCGTGAATGGCAGGATCCGCGTTGAGCTTGTCCACCGTCGCGAGCAGATCGGCTTCCGAGGTCTCGGCCGGCAGCCGGATGGTGACCGAATGCATGCCCGCCTCTTCGCACGCCTTGCCTTTGCTGCGCACGTATACCTGGCTCGCGGCATCCTCGCCCACGAGCACGACGGCGAGTCCCGGCCGGATGCCGCGCTTCGCGAGCAGGGCCGCTTCCGCCGCGACTTCCAGGCGGATCTCACGACCGATCTGGACTCCATCAAGGATGCGCGCGGTCATCGGGCAAAATCTACGGAACGTGTCTCCCGGATGACGACCACCTTGATCTGTCCCGGATACTGCAGCTCGTTCTCGATGCGTCGAGCGATCGCCTCCGAGAGCTGCAGCGCGGCCGCGTCATCGATCTTCTCGGGCGTCACCACCACGCGAATCTCCCGTCCCGCCTGGATGACGTTGGTCTTCTCGACGCCCGCGAAGCCATTCGCAAGCTCCTCGAGACGGGTCAACCGCTTCACGTAGCTCTCGAACGCCTCGCGCCGGGCGCCAGGACGCGAGCCGCTGATGGCGTCCGCGGCCTGCACGAGGACGGATTCCGCACTTTCATGCGGCACGTCGTCGTGGTGCGCGTGGATGCAGTTGATTACCGGGCCGCTCTCGCCGTACTTCCGCGCCACTTCGACTCCCAGCTCGACGTGGGTGCCTTCCGTATCGTGGGTCATCACCTTGCCGACATCGTGCAGGAGCGCGCCACGCTTGGCGAGCTTGACGTCGAGGTGCAACTCGGCCGCCATGATGCCGGCGAGCCAGGC
>JBDUEA010000092.1:0-12218 GCA_040002695.1 Gemmatimonadota bacterium
GCGGGAACCCTCGAGACCGGAACGTGGACCGGCGTTGCGATCGGCGGACTCTCCGTGGGAGAGCCCAAGCCCGTGATGCATCGCGTGCTGGAGACCCTGGCGCCGGTCCTGCCCGCGACCATCCCCCGTTATCTTATGGGGGTAGGATTTCCCGCCGATCTGCTCGAAGGAATCGCGCGGGGGGTGGACCTGTTCGACTGCGTGGCTGCCACCCGGAACGGCCGGCACGGCAGTGCCTGGACCAGCACGGGCAAGGTGAACGTGCGCGCGGCCTCGCTCAAGACTTCCGATCAGCCACTCGATGCGGCCTGTGACTGCGAGACCTGTCTCACATTTCCCCGCGCGTACCTTCGCCATCTCTTCATGGCGAAGGAGATGCTCGGACTCAGACTGCTGTCGATCCACAACGTGCGGTTTCTGGTCCGGCTCGGGGAACAGGCGCGTGCCGCCATCCTCGACGGATCGTTCGATCGCTGGAGCCGGGACTGGCTCGAGCACCACTATCACCGGGGAACCACGTGACGATGCCTTTGCTCGCCTTGATGACGCCGCCCGCGAACGCCGGCGGTGGACTCGGCATTCTGCTGGTGCAGATCGCCGCCATCGGCGCGGTATTCTATTTCCTCATCATCCGCCCCCAGGGGCAGGCCCGGAAGAAGCATGAGCAGATTCTTTCCGGCCTCAAGAAGAATGACGAGATCACGACGAGCGGCGGCATCATCGGAAAGGTCAAGGAAGTGAAGGACGACCGGGTCACCATCGAAAGCGGCACCTCCACGCTGGTCATCGACCGCGCCCGCATCGTCCGCGTCGGCGATAGTACGGCGCCCGGCCAGGCCTGATCCTCGTGCTCCCGATCCATCTCCTCGGCTCGCCCGTTCTCCGCAAGCGGAGCGACGAGATCATTTCGGTCGACGACGAAGTCCGTCTCTTCATCGACGAGATGTTCGCGACCATGGAAGCGGCGAAAGGCGTCGGCCTGGCGGCGAACCAGGTCGGTGTCGCCCGCCGGGTGGCGGTCATCGACGCCGAAGGCGCACGCTACGCCCTGGTCAATCCCGTCATCGTGCAGACCGAGGGCAAGGATACCGCCGAGGAAGGGTGTCTCTCGATCCCGAAGGTCTATGCCGACGTGACCCGGCCGGAGCGTGTCATCGTCGAGGCGCTCGATCGCGACGGGCAGCCCGTGCGCTTCGAGGCGACCGGACTGGCCGCCCGCGCCATTCAGCATGAGATCGATCACCTCGACGGGATCCTGTTCATCGATCACCTCGGCCCCATGAAGCGCAGGCTCATCCTCGGCCGCTGGAAAAAGGAACACGCGAACGACAGGAGCTTCATCACCGAGGCGCATGCGCCCTCGGAAGAGAGCGCCTGATGCGCATCGTCTTCTTCGGCACGCCGGAATTTGCGGCTCCTTCGCTCCGCGCGCTGCTCGAGGAAGGCTTCGATGTCGTCGGCGTCGTCACGCAACCGGACCGGCCGCGCGGACGCTCCCGCTCGACGGTGCTCGCGCCGGCCGTCAAGCTGGTGGCAGAAGCGGAAGGGCTGCCCGTGCTCCAGCCGGACCGGCCTGTTGGAGACGTGTTCATGCGGGGGATCGAGCATCTCGGCGCCGACATCGGAGTCGTGGTGGCATACGGGCACATCCTCAAGCCCGAAATTCTGGCGCTGCCACCGCGCGGCATGATCAACGTCCATGCTTCGCTGCTGCCTCGACTGCGGGGCGCGGCACCGGTGCAGCGCGCCATCCTGAACGGTGACGAGACGACGGGTGTGAGCATCATGCAGATGGAAGCCGGGCTCGACTCGGGACCGGTCATCCACCGCATTGAAACCGAGGTTGCGGCCGACGAGACGGGTGGTGAACTCACCCAGCGACTGGCCGAGCTGGGCGCCGCGGCGCTTGTCGAGGCGCTGACGCTCATGGCTGCCGGCGCTGCCCGGCCGCATCCGCAGGATCACTCGCTCGCGACATTCGCGCCCAAGATCGATCATGCGCTCGCGCGACTCGACTGGTGCCGCGATGCGGCCTTTCTCTCCCGATGCGTCCGCGCGTTCGATCCCGAGCCCGGAGCGTGGGCGCTCCTCGGCGAGGAAGAAGTAAAATTCTTCGGGGCGCGGGCGGTGAGCGGCAGCGCGGAGCCGGGGACGGTCATTCACGCGGGGGACACGCTGGTAGTTGCAGGATCTCTCGGTGCGATGGAGGCGACTGAAGTGCAGCCGGCAGGTCGGCGCAGAATGTCCGCGGCGGCGTGGGTGCGCGGCCGCGGCATCGCGGTCGGCCAGCGGTTCGGATGAGACCGCTGCCACGGCTCCACGCGGTCACCGATGCAAGTGTGCTGGCCCTGGAAGATTTCGGTATCCGCGCGGCAGCCATCGCCTCCGCGGGACCGGCGGTCGCACTTCACGCGAGGAATCGTTCGGCGGATGGCGCCGCACTCGTCGCGCTCACCCGCCGATTGCTGGCGCATGCCGGCCCGCCCCAGGCGTCAGTGTTCGTGAATGGCCGTCCCGATATCGCCTCGGCGCTCGATGCCCACGGCGTTCAGCTCGGCTCTGAGGATCTCGCTCCGCCAGATGCGCGAGTCGCGGCCGGAGCCGCATGGGACGGCTGGGTAGGACGCTCGGTGCATGACGCGAGGGAGGCGGAACTCGCGGCGAACGAAGGCGCTGATTTCCTCTTCGTCGGCACCATCTTCGAGACCGACTCGCATCCCGGTCGGACGCCGGCGGGTCCTCGCCTGATCACGGAGTCGGCGCGCACGGGACTGCCGGTCATCGCAATCGGCGGCGTGACTCCCGCGCGCGCGCGTGAGGCGCGCGATGCGGGGGCCTATGGTATCGCGGTAATCTCCGCGGCATGGCGGGCACCAGATCCCGCCGCCGCGACGATGGCGCTGCTGGCGCCGTGGACGGACGAATGACTGGCATCGATCAGGTCACACTGACCGTCAATGGTGAAACGCGGAGCTTTCCGCCACTGGGCAGCATTGCCGAACTCCTCGACCACCTTGGCCTGGATACGCGGATGGTGGTCGTCGAACACAACCGGCGGATCGTGCGGCGGCCCGAACTGGCCGCTACCGCCGTAAGTGCGGGAGACGTCATCGAGCTGGTGCACTTTGTAGGTGGGGGATGACCCCGCCGGGGAGGTAAGGACATGACTGGAACACTGCAGAGCACTGAAGCCACATTCGATACGCCGCTGGAAATAGCTGGACGGCGTTTTTCCTCCCGATTGCTCGTGGGCACCGGCAAGTATCGGAGCAATGACGAGATGGTGCGGGCCATCGAGGCCTCCGGCGCCGACGTCGTCACCGTCGCCGTCCGTCGCGTCGATCTCGATCGGACGCACGAGCAGGGCATCCTGTATCACCTCGATACCAGCCGCTATTTCCTGCTCGCCAATACCGCGGGCTGCTTTACCGCCGACGAGGCCATCCGGTACGCGCGACTCGGCCGCGAGGCCGGCTTCAACGACTACGTGAAGCTCGAAGTCATCGGTGACCGTGAGACGCTGCTGCCGGACACCGAAGGACTGCTCGCGGCGACGAGAGTGCTGGCCTCCGAGGGATTCAAGGTGATGGCCTACACCAACGACGACCTCATCACCGCGTTGCGCCTCGAGGAAGCCGGCGCCGTCGCGGTGATGCCGCTGGCCTCCCCGATCGGAAGCGGCCTCGGACTTCTCAATCCTTACAGCATCCGGACGATCAAGGCCCGGCTCAAGGTTCCCGTCCTCGTCGACGCGGGCGTGGGTACGGCGTCCGACGCCTGCATTACGATGGAGCAGGGAGTGGACGGCATCCTCATGAACACCGCGATCGCGGAAGCGCGGGATGCGGCGCTCATGGCGACCGCCATGCGCCAGGCGGTGGAGGCCGGCCGCGCGGCGTTTCTCGCCGGAAGAATGCCTCGTAGAGAAACCGCGGTGCCATCGAGCCCGAGCCGGGGCATGCTGTAGGTGGTGCGGGAGAGTCCGGTGGAACGGGCCATTGCAGCTGACACGAGCGAACAGGCAAGCACGCCCGCCCGGCGCGCCGCGCTCCGCATTCTCGAAGGAATCCATCACGGCCGCCCGTTCGATACGGCGCGCGATCGCGCCGTGCAGGGCCTCGACGAGCGAGACCGGCGCCTGGCCCACGAGCTCTCCGCAGGTGTCCTCCGGCAGCAGACGGTCCTCGACGATCTGCTGGCACCGCTGGTGCCGCGCGGACTCGATTCGGTCGAAGCCAAATTGCTCGACGTTCTCCGGCTCGGCGCCTATCAGCTGCGCGCCGTGAGTCGCGTCCCCACCCATGCAGCCGTCAGCACGAGCGTGGACCTTGCCCGGGAAACCGGTGGCAGTCGGGCGGCAGGCTTTGTGAACGCAGTCCTCCGGCGCGTCGCCGCCGCCGCGCCAGTTACGGCGAGCGCATCCCCCGACTCCGCGGATGCCCTCGCCCGCGAGCATTCCCATCCCGCCTGGCTGGTCGAGCGCTGGGTCGGACGCTTCGGTCTCGAGGAGACGGCCTCCCTCCTCGCTTGGAACAACGCGACGCCCTCACTCGTCCTGCAGCCCGCTCGGGGCCAGCTTGAACTGCTCCGCGCGCGGTGGGAATCCGACGGCGTCCATCCCGAGCCCGCGCCGTACCAGGCCGGGCTGGTCGTACCGTCGGGATCCCCGACAGTGCTCGCGGGATTCGCGCAGGGAGATTTCATCGTGCAGGATGCCGCGCAGGCGCTGGTCGCAAGGTTCGCCGCCGTTCCCCAAGGAGCCACCGTCTACGACGCCTGCGCGGCACCGGGTGGCAAGGCGATCGCACTCGGTCGGATCGCCGGTCGCGTCATCGCCGCTGAGCGCCGAAAGTCGCGGGCTCGCCGCCTCGTGACGAATCTCGAACGGGCCGGAAGTGGTCGTGAGTTTGCCGTCGTCGCGGATGCGGCCGCTCCACCCTGCCGACCAGTCGATGTCGTTCTTCTCGACGCTCCATGCCTTGGCACCGGTACCTTTGCGAGGCACCCGGACGCTCGCTGGCGAGTACGGCCTGACGCGCTGGACGGCATCGTCGAGGAACAGCGGCGCATGCTCGAGAGCGTCGCGCCGGTGGTCCGAAACGGCGGACTCCTCGTCTACGCCACCTGTTCACTGGAGCCGGAAGAAAACGAGCGACAAGTTGCGACCTTTCTCGCCCGGCATTCCGAATTTCACCGTGAGCCAGGCGACGCAGTCTCCGCCGATCTGCTATCCGACGCCGGAGACTTGACCATCCTGCCGCAGCGGCACGGTATGGATGGCGCCTTTGCGGCTCGACTGAGGAGAGACGGCTGATGCGACCACGGCGTCACCTCGCGGACTCCGCGCTCGGCACCGCCACCGCCACCGCGCGTCGGCTTCTGTGGCAACTCGCTATCGTCATGGCGGCGTTCGGGGTCGGGTATCTGCTGACCCTGATCATCTACCCCGCGCCCCTGTTCACCTCGGACCACTCGATCCCGCGACTGATCGACCAGCCGATCGCGGAGGCGAAGGCGCGACTCGAGAAGCAGGGGTTCCGCACGAAGCTCGAGGAGGACGAGGCCAGTCCGGAGACTCCGAAGGGTTCGGTCATCTGGCAGGACCCTGCCCCTGGCACCATCCTTCCCAAGGGAACGACGGTTCACCTCACGGCAAGCTCGGGTCCCTCCCCAGTCGCCGTCCCGGACGTCGTCGGCCTTCCCGTCATCCTCGCGCAGCGAGTCATCACGGCCTCCGGCCTCAAGGCCGGCAACGCGGATTCCGTCCCTTCGTCGGCGGATCGAGGGACCGTAATCGCCGTGCGTCCGCCCACGGGATCGGGTCGAGACCCCGGCACGCCGATTTCAATCATCGTGAGCAACGGACCGGCCGAGATCAGTGTGCCGGATGTGATCGGGATGAAATCCGAAGTGGCGCGTGCGCGGCTCACGCAGGCCGGCCTCTCGACTGGAGCCTTGATGGGGCGAGCGACACCGAACCGGCCGGAGGGCCTGGTGATCGAGCAGCGTCCCTCCCCGGGCAGCATGAGTCCTCGTGGCGGTCGCGTCGATCTCATCCTGAGCCGGAGGCCGAGTCCATGAGCGCCCGGATCGCGCCGAGCATTCTGGCTGCGGATCTCGGTCGCCTGCGCGAGCAGGTGGAATCTGCTGTGGCCGGTGGCGCTGAATGGCTGCACGTCGATGTGATGGACGGTCGCTTCGTGCCGAACCTGAGTTTCGGAGCACCCGTCATCCGTGCCCTGCGCCGGTTTACGGACGTGCCGCTCGATGTGCATCTGATGGTGGTGGAACCGGAGCGCTATATCGCCGAATACGCCGATCTCGGCGCCAGCGTGTTCACCTTTCATCCCGAAGCAACGATCCACGTGCAGCGGCAGCTGGCTGCCATTCGGGAGCGCGGCATGCTGGCCGGTCTCTCGCTCAATCCCTCGAGCCCGCTCTCGCTCGTCGAAGAGGTGCTCGGCGATATCGACCTGCTGCTCTTGATGAGCGTAAATCCCGGATACGGTGGTCAGGCTTATCTGCCACATTCGAGCGATAAGCTGCGGCGCGCGCGGGCGCTGCTCGATCGTACGGGAGCCCGGATCGCGCTCGAAGTCGACGGAGGCATTACGCTTGACACGATATCAGAGGCGTGGCGAGCCGGGGCCGATACGTTCGTGGCGGGAACCGCGGTCTTCGGAACCTCCGACCCCGGAGCCGCGGTCAGAGCACTCAAGAACTGCTGCAGAGAAGCGGTCTAGGAGAAATCATGTCGAAGCAGTGGATTCTGGTCGCATCGGTCGCCGCCGGCCTTGGACTCGGTGCGATGGCGCTGGTGCACTATGGACCCGATGTCGAGCAGGTCGCGGTGGGCGCCAAGGCGCCGGATTACCGGGCCTATGATCTCGGCACCGGAGACTCAGTGTCCCTCCGCACCAAGTACAAGTCCACGGTTACGCTCGTGAACATCTGGGCGACCTGGTGCGTACCCTGCCGGGTGGAAATGCCCTCGATGCAGAGGCTCTACGATTCGCTGCACTCGCGTGGCTTCAAGATTGCCTCCGTCAGCATCGATGAGACCGGACCCGAAACGGTGCGCAGTTTCGCCAAGGAGTTCGGCCTCACCTTTGACCTGCTCCAGGACCGCAGCACTCAGATTCAGCAGGTGTACCAGACGACGGGTGTTCCTGAAAGCTTCTTGCTCGACCGCGACGGCGTGATCGTGAAGCGGGTCATCGGCGCGCAAGACTGGAGCGCACCGGTGAACCGGAAGCTGGTCGAGCGGCTGCTCGCGGAGTCCGGTCCTCAGTGACGCTGCGCGCCATTCTCCTCGACGACTGGCCGCTCAAGCTCACATCACTTTTTCTCTCGGTGCTGCTCTGGGTGGTGGCGTCCACCGAAGAACCCGGAAGCCGCGTGATCGCGGTGCCGGTGACCGCGCAACCGCCGCGTGGCCGTTCCATCATCGGCCCTCCTCCCGAAGTGAACGTGCTCTTCACTGGCCCCCGACGCGAGCTGATGAAGCTCGGCGCCACCCAGGTGAGCCTCACCCGCATTGTTCCCGACACGGTAACTGGCCGGACGCTCACGCTCGAACTCACCCCGTCCGACCTCGAAGTGCCCCGTGGCGTGGCGGTGCGCGTGCAGGACATCGAGCCGCGCCAGGTGAGTGTCGAGCTCGATTCACTCCAGGAGCGCGCGGTACCGGTGCATCCCGACGTGCGGGTGCAGGCCGACATCGGCTCCGACCTTATCGGCGGGATCCAGGTGGTGCCGGGCATCGTCCGCCTTTCGGGCCCCGCCAATCTTCTCAGCCGCTTCGATTCCGTGTCTACCGTACCCCTGCGGCTGACGCGCGCCCAGGGTGAATTTGAGCGCAGGCTCGCCATCGATACGACCGGGCTCGGCCCGGTGCGCGTGAGTCCGGGTGAAGTGACGGTGGCTCTCGAAGTGGCCCCGGTGGCGGAACGCGCATTCGAGTCGGTACCGGTCGAACTCTCGGACGCCCTCGCTTCAAGCGTCACGCTCGATCACGACCGCGTCGCCGTGCGTGTGCGCGGTCTCGCCCGTCGGCTCCGCACGCTCACCCCCGACAGCCTCCATGTTTTCCTCGATGCATCGACGACGCCGGTCGCCGGACGGGCGGCGCTCCGGGTCCTGGTGCCGGCGCCGCTCACCGGTCGCGCGACGCCGGACAGCGTCACCATCACCCGGCGGCCCGGTGCCTGAACTCATTCTCGGCATCGAGACATCATGCGACGAGACTTCGGCAGCGGTGCTCCGCGGTCCAGCGACACATCCCGAGCTCGCGAGCCTCGTCATCCTCTCGCAGGATGTGCACGCCATCTTCGGCGGTGTCGTTCCCGAGCTTGCCAGCCGCGCACACCTTCGCGCACTGGGATCGGTGGTGGACAAGGCGCTCGCTGACGCAGGGGTGACGCTGGATCAGATCACCGGCATCGCGGTCACCGCCGGCCCCGGACTCGTCGGAGCGCTGCTGGTAGGAGTCATGTACGGGAAGACGCTCGCCTTCTCCCTCGATACACCGCTCATCGGCGTGCATCATCTCGAGGGACATCTGTTCGCGGCGAGTCTCGAGAACCCGGAGCTCCGTCCGCCCTTCGTCGCTCTGCTGGTGAGCGGCGGGCATACGATGCTCCTCGACGTGGCCGCCTGGGGCGAGTATCGTCTGCTGGGTCAGACGCGTGATGACGCAGTGGGTGAGGCGTTCGACAAGGTCGCCACGCTGCTTGGCCTCGGATACCCCGGCGGTCCCGTGATCGAGCGGCTCGCGGTGACGGGGAAGCCCGGCCGCTACAAGTTTCCCCGGCCGATGCTGGCAGGAATGGACCGGGCAGATCCCGACCGCTACTCGTTCTCGTTCAGCGGACTCAAGACGGCCGTGCTTCGGGCGGTGAAGTCGGTGGAGAACCTGGATTCCGCGCGCGCCGATCTTGCCCGCGGTTTTCAGGACGCCGTCATCGAAGTACTCACCGAAAAGACCGCGCATGCTGTGGAGTCGCTGGGGTACCCGACCGTCATCATCGGGGGTGGCGTGGCGTGCAACGGCGCTCTCGCCGAGCGGATGCGGCTACGTTTGGCGGGAACGGCGAGTGTAGTGACTGCCTCAAACCGCCTCAACACAGACAATGCGGCCATGATCGCTGCCGCCGGCGCGTGGCGGCTGGCGCGCGGTGAACGAAGCGGCTGGGATCTCGAACCGCGCGCTGATCTCCCGTTCCCCGGCCTCGCTCCTACTTCCGAACTCCTGGGATCTGCGAAATGACGATTTACCCGCTCATCATCCGGCTCGGATCATTCGAGATCACCGGCTACGGCATCATGATGATGCTCGGCTTCCTCATGGGAGGCTGGCTCATCCAGATCGAGCTGCGGCGACGGGGAATGAACGAGGAGTATGCGGCCGACGCTACGGTGGCCGCGGTGCTCGGAGGCATCATCGGAGCGAAGCTCTGGTATGTCGCCCTCACCGGCGCCCCGCTGTTTTCCCGAGGCGGACTCGTCTGGTATGGGGGCTTCATCGGCGGGACGCTCGGAGTGATCATCAACGGCATCCGCCGCAAGGTTCCGATCCGGTGGACCATGCAGCTGGTCGCCCCCGCGCTCGCCGCGGCGTACGCACTGGGACGGGTCGGCTGCTTCATCGTCAACGACGATTACGGACGACCGACGAACGTACCATGGGCGGTGAAGTTCCCCGCCGGACTTCCGCCTTCGACGGCGGGCAACATGACCAGCCTGTTCGGAATCCCGGTACCGCCCGGTACCGATCCCTCCACGGTGCTCGCGGTGCATCCGACGCAGTTGTACGAAGTTGTGGCGATGCTCTTCGCCTTTGCGTTGCTCTGGTCCCTCCGCACCCGCGCGAAGCCCACGGGCTGGCTCTTCGGCGTGTATCTCATTCTCGCCGGCATCGAGCGCTTTCTCGTGGAGATTCTCCGTGCCAAGGACGATCGCTTCTTCGGAGCCTTCACGATCGCTCAGCTGGTGAGCCTGACGCTGATTTTGATCGGCGGAATCACCGTGGTCAAACTCGGGTCCGGACCAGGTGTCGATCCCGGACCGTACCTCCTCCAGAGCGGATCACCGGTTGCGGCTGCGTCTCCTGGAGCAGGCGGGAAAAAATCTCCGAGTCCGGCAAAAGGTGCCGGAAATTAGTTCCGGATTTCCGGCAGCAGCGACCATCCTATGGACAATGATTTTTCCTAAGGCATTGCAAATAAATAGGATAAGGTTCATCCGCTGAATGGCATACGACCTGCTTTTCTGTTGGCCAGAAGTCGAAGCCGACTCCATGGCTTCGCGCGAAAAGTGGCAGGTCGAAGAAGAGTGGAGCGAACATTCGGTTCGTCTCCGACTACAACTCAGGGGGCGATCTGCCACCTCCCATGCAAACGGCCCGTCGATATCGACGGGCCGTTTGACTTATTACCGGAAGCTGCTCACGCCGATTCGAACGGGATGATCATGACCGCGGAATCGACGGAGCCCTGAGCGACGTCAGCCTTCGCTTCAACCGATCGACTTCGGACCGCAGCTCGGCGAGATCCGCATCCATGCGCTCGAGCGAACGCAGCATATCGATATCGAAAGCCACCCCACCAGTGGGTTCCGTGCGGGGAATCGCAATTGGCGACGCAGGAGGGGCGTCAGGCACGAGCACGCTCGTCACGCGGAGGCGGCGCGGCTCGATGACGAAGGTCCAGAGCACTCCGAAAAGAAAGAGCGCCAGCAACACGCCTTGAAGTGACAGCGACTCGAGTGTCGGGTAGACGCCAAGCGCCGGGAGCCGTGGGCCCCACTGGACGATGGTGGTGGATACCAGTCCGCCTTCCTGAAGCTCCGCCACGCCCTTCCCCGCGAACACGAATGCCATGTAGTAGAGAAAGGCGCTGGTCACGCCGAAGAACGGCTTGAGCGGGATGCGCATGCCGAAGCGGTTGATGCCCAGGTACACGACGACAAGGACCAGTGAGCCCGCGACGATGCCGGCCACGACCGGCAGCACTGTATCCCCCGTGCCACCGCTCAGAAAGAGCGCCTTGTAGAAGAGCACGGTTTCGAAACCTTCGCGGTACACCGCCAGGAATGCGACCGACGAGAGCGCCAGGGCTGAGCCGCTCGAGAGCGCATCCTGCACTTTGCCCTTCACGAACCGATTCCACTTCGCGACTTCCATCTTGGACAGCAGCCAGTAGCTCACGTAGAAGAGCATCACGGTCGCGACTATCATCGTGATGCCTTCCAGCCCCTCCTGGTGGGAGGGACTGATCTGGAAGATCGTCTCGAGCGCGAGGGCGGTGAGGAGACTGGCTCCGATCGCCGCGCCGATGCCGATATGAATGTCCCGGATCCGGTGGCTGGCGCCCGTCTTCATGAGAAAGGCAATCAGCGCCCCGATGACGAGGATCGCCTCGAGTCCTTCGCGAAGGAGAATGATGAAGGATTGGACGAACAGGTTCACCGGCGAGAGCTGGTCGCTGATGACACGTTCGGCGTTCTCGAGATCGGCGCCGAGCTTCGCGCGAATCGAGTTGAGCTCGGCGGAAGTCGCGCCGCCCGCGGCACGAGTCCGCAAGGAGGCGAAATCGGCTTCGAGACTGGTCGCGAGTTGCGCGTTGTGCGCACGGACAGAGCGCTCAACCTGCTCAAACGTCATGTACGCATCGAAGGCGGT
This sequence comes from Gemmatimonadota bacterium, assembly GCA_040002695.1. GTDB lineage: Bacteria > Gemmatimonadota > Gemmatimonadetes > Gemmatimonadales > GWC2-71-9 > JBDUEA01. Next base: position 11,681 of record JBDUEA010000092.1, read on the forward strand.
GCCGCTTGCGGCCGCCGACTGATTCGATGTCGCAAGCAGCAGGGCGGAGTCGAGCTGCTGCCTGACGCGCAGGAAGATGGGGCCCGTGGCGTCCGTCGCGAGCGGCGCATTCTGGTAGCCCCGAACGGCCGCCACTGCCGCACGGCCGTCCGCGGAGTTGGGATCGGTATCAGGCGAGAGCGCCCGGAGCAGGGCTACGTCGGACATGCGCGCACTCGTCGCGAATGCGCGGAGGGACGGCGGCACATCGCCGCGTGGCGCAGGGAGCCGGAGCAGCGACGCGTAGACGGCTACGGCCCAGCGATCCTCCGCCGAAAGGCGGGTCTCGAACGCAGGCATCGCGGTTCCGACGACGCCGATGCTCACACGATGAAAGAAATCGAGTGGCGACCGATCGGCGAGACCGGCGGCGCTGGTAAGGTTGGCGGGCGGCGGATTCAGTCCGGTGGCGGCGAGACCGTCACCGAGCCCGAGTGTGCCATGGCAACTCGCGCAGGTGGACTGATAGATCTCCGCGCCGCGCGCGAGCGACGGCGTC